>JAAVYP010000063.1 GCA_022791195.1 Clostridiales bacterium
CATTATATATCGAAAAGGCGATTTGCGTAACCCCTAAAAATCTGTCTTATTTTCATTATTTTACCACAAAACTATTGAAAAGGGAACAGAAAAAAGGTATCATAAAGAAAAAAAGAAAAAAATATCGAAAAAATGTCAAAAAACAAAATAAACATTTTAAAATTAACTTTTTTAGCCGCTCTTTTAGGGGGGTGTTTTTTGACGTTGCTTTCCGGTTCGGCGCCGGAAAGACGATTGACGGATGCGGCACCGGCCAAGAGTGCATACGATTTATGGCAGGTGTGGAAAGAGCTGGACAGCGGCCCCTTTTTTTCGATGCAGGCGACTAAAGATCACAGCCAGGGTATCATGACCAGCGATACAGGCACGCAGGTGAATTTGATGGTGCAGTGGGAGGCCGCGCAGCCGCAGGGGCAAACGGCGGTGGATCTGACGATTAAAATTTATTTAGTATATGAAGGCTCGGTTACACTGCCCGAAAAAACGGGAAACCGACTCACTGTCAATGATAAAACGATTTCTTTTGCAGTTGACGAGGCAGTTGATTATCCGCAAAGTGCTTCGCCGCTGCTCTTGTATGTTTACCGAACAAAAGAGCAAGCGCCTGCCGAGGGAGAGTTTCTCGTCCACATAGCGGCTGAATATGATTTTAATGCTGATATTGACGGCTATCACTTTGATACCCTGTGCGCACAGGGGACGGTTATCATTTCAGACAAATACCGTGCTATGCCCGAACAGGCGGCGATCACGCTTGACGTGGTTCGGCAGTATCCGGAATTGCCAAACGGCTGTGAAACGACTTCTTTGACAATGGTATTGAATCATTTGGACTATACCGTTTCAAAGATGGATTTAAAAAATCAATATTTGCCGATTGGCTCTGCGAATTTCTACCAATATAATATTGGCGATCCGGCCGACAGGCACAGCTATGGTTGTTATTCACCGGTTATCGCGGATACCGCCGGGCGTTTTTTGCGGGAAAACGGTGAGGAGCATCAGGCGTTTGATTTGACGCATTATGACATCCAAGAAATTTATTATCAGGTGAGTATCGGGCATCCTGTCATTGTGTGGATCACTCAGGATTTACAGACGAAGCCGTCGATTACAAGAGTGTTTAAAGAAGAGGACGAGTCCTATTACTGGAAAGGCCCCCTTCATTGTGTAGTGCTGACCGGCTATGATCAAAAAGAGAATACGGTCACCTGGGCCGATCCGTTGTATGGGGTCAAAACAGGAGACATGACTTTATTTGAAACGCGCTGGCATCAGATGGGCGAGCAAGCGGTGGCTGTCTATTGACAAGGATTGATACAGGCAAAACTGCGTTGTTTTCTGTGGTTTAGAACACATTCTCCTGTCAGTAGAGTGCTCGGTGTGCAATGATAGAATCGTTTTTTGCAAGGGTAGGTTGCAAATTGATTGGCGTTTTTCTAAAATGGTAAAAAAATGCTGACAGAGGTTTACCATGAAAGAAAAATGTGCGAAAATGATTCGGGTCATTAGTATACCGCCGATTTTGGTGAGCGCTTTGCTTGTGTTCCTTTTAGTGCATAGCAAAGAGGTGGTTCATAATGCGACAGAGCTGTGTTTGGCGATTTTGTTTTTAGCGGTTATCCCCGCTTTGGCTTATCCGCTGCAAAAGGTTTTTCCAGCCTATCGGGACAAGGGACGTACAGGACAGCGGAATTTAGCTTTTCTGTTTACCATCGCGGGTTATTCGGCAGGACTTGTGTATGCGGTGATTGGCCAGGTGAGCAAAGGACTTTTTGAAATTCATTTAGCGTATTTTTTAACCTGCGCGGTTCTTTTGTTTATCAATAAAGTGCTGCATAAGAAAGCCAGCGGACATGCGGCGGGGATTGTTGGCCCGCTCTTGTTTTTAATTCGTTTTACCGGCCTTTGGATGATTCCTGTGACGGTTGTAATTTATGGACTGATCTTCTGGTCCTCGGTAATTCTTCGGCGCCATACGCCGGGCGAATTTGTGTTGGGTACGCTGACCAGCTTTGCGGCTTTTGCGATTACTTTGCTGATCAGTATGATTGTTTATTAAAATATTGAAAAAAGTATTGACATCCTAATACGGTTGTGATATACTGACAAACAATAAGAGCAAACCGATGAGGCGAGAGTAAAGTCATAAAGGACGCCTGCAGAGAGCGGGGATTGGTGGAAACCCGTGGAAGGTCGTATGGCATAATGGTTCGCCGAGGGGAAGGGGAAAGGCCGTGTATGGTCTAGTATCCGGACCGTAAGCCTGCGTTAAAGGCAGAAATGTGATAGCATTTTGGATGAGGTCATTGATATCAATGACGAATAAAGGTGGTACCGTGGATTTATTCCGCCCTTTGAGCAACTTTCGCTCAAAGGGCGTTTTGTATTTTGTACAGAAAACTTCAATGAAAAGAAAGCAGGTGATGGATATGGCGGATACAGATTTTGTTTTTCCCTCCTATACAATGGGTGAGAGCAGTTATCAGCACATTGCTGAAATATGCAGACCGTTTGGCGACAAAGCCGTACTCATCGGCGGTAAAACCGCCTTGGCTAAGGCCGAGACAAAAATCAGACAAAGCGGTATGGCGATCACAGGTGTTTTGCATTACGGCGGTGAGGCCAGTTATGAAAATGTGCAGATGTTGATGGAGCAACAAGCGGTGACCGAAGCGCAGATGATTTTTGCGGTGGGCGGCGGCAAAGCGCTTGACACAGCAAAATGTGTGGCGTCGAAAACAGGTAAACCCGTTTTTACTTTTCCAACGATTGCCGGCACCTGCGCCGCCTCGACCAGTGTGTCGATTATGTATCATGCCGACGGCCGTTTTTTAGCGCCCTATTTCTTTGCACCCGGACCGGTGCATGTGTTTATTGATACAACCATTGTTGCCAACGCGCCGGCTAAGTACATTAGAGCCGGTATGGGCGACAGCTTAGCCAAGTATTTGGAGAGCGAGATGTCCGGCCGGAACGAAGCGGTACCGCCGTATATTGCAAAAGGCGTGAAAAAGGCCAAAGAAGGCTATGACGTCATTATGCGCTATGGGCGAGAGGGTTACGAGGCCGCTTTACAGGGGCGGGCGGATGAAGCGCTTGCCAAAACGGCCGAGGCGGTGATTATGACCATTGGCTTTGCGTCTGTGCTGCTGACGCATGATCATATTATCGATTATAACACCGGCCTTGCGCATGCCGTGTTCTATGCCATGACGGCCTATGAGCATATTGAAAAGGAGTTTTTGCATGGCGAGGTGGTCGCGTTCGGGTGTTTGATCTTGCTGCTGGTAGATCGCGCAGATGAATTTGAAAGGTTTTATGGTTTTAACCGATGGTGTCGCTTGCCGACACAAATGCAGGATTTGAAATTTACTGATGATATGGAGGCAGAGCTGCTTCCCAAAATCTTGGCAATGCCTGATATTGCGCATAATGCATATCCGATCAACCAGGCAATGCTGCAAGAGGCGTTCAATCAAATGAAATCATATCATATTTATAGATAATGAGAGGAAAAAATAATGAAAAAATTATTATTAACGATGTTGGCCCTGATCATGGCGGTGTTTGCTTGTGCAGGGTGCCAGAAAAACGATGAAAAAACAAGTGACAACGATCAGCAGACCGAAAAACCGAAGTTCGGCATCATCTCGCTGGTGGAAAACAGTTCGTTTACCGATATGAGAGACGGTGTGATTGAGGGATTAAAAAACCATGGCTATATAGACGGCGAGAGCGCGGTCATTGACTATCAATGCGCCGGCGGCGATATGGGTACGCTTGCAACCATCGCTTCCAGTATGAATGATAGCAGCTATAGTGCTATTTTCACCATTGCTACCCCGCCGACCCTTTCCTTTTTAGCAACCGAGAGTGATACACCCCTGTTTTTCTGCGCGGTTTCGGGTCCTGTGGCATCCGGCGTCGTTGCCGATTTAAACCAGCACGCTGAAAATGTAACAGGCACCTCGAACGCGATTCCGGTAGAAGATATTTTTGCATTGGCTGATAAATTGACGCCTGGCTACAGCAAAGTGGGTCTGATTTCGAGCGGTAAAGAGTCAAATGCAACCAATACCGTTGCACTGGCTAAACAATATTTAGAGAATAAAGAAATCAGCTATTATGAGGTAACGGCCGAAAGCTCTGCCGATGTTGAAACGGCGGCTAATGCTATTGCCGCAGAAAAATGTGACATTCTGTTCATTCCTAACGATTCTGTGATTCAATCGGGTGTGACCAAGTTAGCGGAAATTTGTAATGAAAAAGGGATTCCTACCTATGCTTCTGCCGCCGCCACAGTGGCCTCCGGCTGTTTTGCTACCGTGGCCATTAACGATTTTGATATCGGCAAACTGACGGCCGATTTGTATGCAGAATATAAAAACGGAAAGGATATCAAAGATATTCCTGTCCTTGTGTGTGATGCACCGTATTGCACCGTAACGATCAATAAAGGGGCTGCACAGGCGCTGAAGGTAGAGCTGCCGGAGTCGCTGAACGCAGAACTGATTGGCGCTGACGAATAAAAAGGACCGAAAAAGTAAAGCGTAAAGAGAGTTATCATAATGAGTTATTTTATTGGCGAAATTCCAATGGGTCTTGTGTATGCGGTGCTGGCGATGGGCATTTTTATCAGCCTGCGGGTGCTGAATGTGCCTGATCTGACAACCGAGGGGTCTTTTGGTATCGGCGCTATATTAGGCGGCGTGGTCGGCGCTTCGTGCGGGGCCTTTTGGAGCTTGCCGGCGGCTGTGCTGGCCGGCGCATGTGCAGGACTGTTAACCGGCTTTATGCAGACAAAGCTGCGTATACATCCGGTGCTGTCCGGCATTATAACGCTGAATATGTTGTATAGTGTGAATTTGTATACCATTCATGTGGCTACCGAGAAGCTGTCTGGTGTCAAAAATACCAATCTCAATTTCGGTAAAAATACGATTTTTCGCATGATGATGGATCGGCTTGCCATTTCACCGAATTCGGCGGCTGGCAGCGCGCTGAAGATGGCGGTGCTGTTTGCTGTACTGGCTATTTTGCTGATTCTTTTGGTATGGTTTTTCTCGACAAATATAGGGCTGGCGATCCGAGCTACGGGCAATAATCCCGATATGGTGCGGGCTTCCAGCATTAATGTAGACCGCATGAAAATCATGAGTTTGTGTATTTCAAACGGATTGGTAGCTCTTTCGGGCGCGCTGTGCGCACAGCTTGGCGGGTACACTGATTTTGGACTGGGCAGCGGCACTTTGATTCGCGGCCTAGCCGCTGTTGTGCTGGGCGGGGCCATCATAAAAGGAAGTCGGATTTTGACAGGCCTTTTGGCCTCTGTTTTGGGGGCACTGCTGTATCAGATTTTGGTGGCCTTTGTGGTTCGCTATAAATTGTTCGGTGCGGACAGTTCAGATATGAAGTCGATCACCATTGCTGCTGTTATGGCGCTTGTGCTGGCTCTGCCGGCCATCCGAACGTATATTCATAACAAACGCGGCCACAGACGAAGGGAGCGTAAAGATGCTTGAAATTAAAAATGTTTCCAAGACCTTTGCCCCCGGCACAGTGAATGCCAAAAAGGCGCTGCAGCAGCTGTCACTGACCGTAAAGGACGATGACTTTATTACCATTATTGGTTCTAACGGAGCGGGCAAAAGCACCCTGTTTAATGTGATCTGTGGCAATTTTCTGCCGGATGAGGGTCACATTATGCTGGACGGCAAAGACATTACTTATGAAAAAGAGCATAAAAGAGCCAAAGAAATTGGTCGTGTTTTTCAGGACCCCATGCGGGGGACCGCGCCGGATATGACTTTGGAAGAAAACTTAGCACTTGCCTATAAGACCTCCGGCGAGCACGGCTTCTGCAAAGCGCTGAGCCGTCGGAAAAGAGAATTTTTCAGAGAGCAGGCAGCCCGCTTTGCAATGGGTCTTGAAGATCGAATGAAAACCAAGGTGGGGCTTTTATCGGGCGGTCAGCGGCAAGTTGTGACTCTGCTCATGAGCACGATGATCACGCCGAAACTGCTTTTGTTAGACGAGCATACAGCGGCGCTTGATCCGGCTACGGCCGAAAAAATTATGGAGATTACCAAAACAGTGGTGGCAGAAAACAAGATTCCCACACTGATGATTACCCACAACATTGAGCAGGCGCTGACCACAGGCACCAAAACGGTGATGATGGATGACGGTCAGATTCTTCTTGAAATTGACAACGAGCGCCGGGCCGGTATGAGCGTGGAAAGCCTGCTGGCTTTATATAAGGAGAAAAAGAACCAAGCCTTTACCAATGATCGGATGTTGATGTCATGAACAATGTTACATTAATTGGCATGCCGGGCTGCGGCAAAAGCACACTCGGTGTGCTGTTAGCCAAAGCGATGCTTTATCAGTTTGTGGATACAGATCTTTTGATTCAGGAAAAAGCCGGCGCGCCGCTTAGGCAGATTTTGTGTGAACAGGGCGGCGATGCATTCAGTGTTTTGGAAAACCAGGTGATTTCTTCTTTGTGCACTGACAAAACTGTGATTGCAACGGGCGGCAGTGCAGTTTATTGTGAAGAGGCCATGCGGCACTTAAAACAAATGAGCAGGGTTGTGTATATCCATATTTCGTATGAAGAGATGGAGCGCCGGGTGGGCGATTATTCCTCGCGCGGTATTGTTTTAAGAGAGGGCATGAACCTTCGCGGTATGTATGAAGAGCGGCTGCCGCTATATCGTGCGGCCGCCGACATGGAATTTACATGGAAAGAGCAGAGCGCATATGAAGCGGCGGCGCAAATAGCAAAGCTGCTGCGCATTTAACAGGGGCAAACCGAGGATATCATCTATTTACACGGAGCATTTTCTTACTTTTTTGTTAAGAATTAATCATGAAAATTAAGCAATAAAAAATCTTCTTTTCTTGTCGAAAAGAAGATTTTTTGCTATAATGATAGCGTGAAAGATACGTTCAACTTATAGTAAAGTATATCTATATCAAAATTCACCTAAAAGTGAACGATTCTCACTTTTGTCTGCTTCGCAGACCCGGTAAATTTTATTTCTGTTTGTGAAACCGCTCACGCGGCGGAATGGAGATTCATATGAAAAAGAAAAGAATGATTTTGATTAGCTGTATCGCCGGCGGCTGTTTGCTGCTGGGGGTTTTGGGCTTTGTGATTGTGAAATACATAGCGCCGGAGTTGGTGCTGACATTAAACGGATCGGACGAGTATGTGGAGGTTTTTGCCGATTATACCGACAAAGGGGCGAACGCTTATTATGGTGCGCCGATGACGCCGCACATTCCGGTGGATGTGACGAAGGAAGGGACTGTTGATACTAAGCGCCCTGGCGAATATGTCATTGAATACAAAAGCCATTATAAAAAATTTACGGCATCGGTGCGCCGCAAAGTGGTGGTGGTAGACACCATCGCACCGGTGATCACCTGTGATTTGACCGAATTGACTCTGTGCTACGGGCAGCCGTATGAGGCGGTCTGTTCTGCTTATGATAATTACGACGGCGATATCAGCTCGCACATTCAGCAAACTTTGACAGAAGATTCGCTGATTTTATCGGTGACCGATTCTTCCGGCAATGAAGCAAAACGAGTTATACCAGTTAAATTTGTCGAGGATAATGAGGCTCCTCGCATTACCCTGCTTGGCGAAAAAGATTATTTTGTCGATTTAGCAAAAGGGTACACTGAGCCGGGTTTTCAGGCTGTGGATAACTGCGACGGCGATCTGACCGACAAGGTAAAGGTGACGGGTCTGCCGGAGTCCGGCAAGACGGGGGTATATACTGTTACTTATACAGTCAGCGATGCGGCCGGGCATGAAGCAACCGCCGAGCGCACCGTGATGGTTTTTTCTAAATTACCCGATTCTTCCAGAGAAGAGGAACCAAGCGCGCCGACAGTCTATTTGACCTTTGACGACGGCCCGTGCGCTTATACGTCCGAGCTGCTGGATATTTTAAAAGAATATAACGTAAAAGCCACCTTTTTTGTCACCGATCAGTTTCCTTCTTATCGGGATATGATCGGCCGTGCGCACAATGAAGGGCATGCCATTGCCATCCATACCTTAACGCATGATTTTTCGATTTACCGCTCAACGGCCTCTTATTTTGAGGACTTGTATGCGATGCAGGAAATTGTCAAAGAGCAAACCGGCTCTTATACCGATCTTGTCAGATTTCCCGGCGGCAGCTCGAATACCGTCAGCGCGCGGTATTGCGAGGGCATTATGAGCACCCTTACCCGCATGGTAGAAGAGCAGGGCTATCATTATTTTGACTGGAATGTGGCTTCCAATGATACCGGCACAACCGATCCCGATGTTATTTATCAAAACGTGACGTCAGGCATAGCCGGCAAGAATCATGCGGTTGTGCTTATGCATGATTTAAAACCAGCTTCGATTGCGTCGGTCGAGCGTGTGATTCAATATGCCCGTGCCAACGGCTATCGCTTTGATTCGCTGTGCGCTACAACGTCGCCGGTTCATCATCCCGTGCAGAACTGATGTTTTTTGCAAAAGACTTGACTTTGCCGCCAAAATTGATTATATTTATTTGATAGTGGCACATAGAATACAATTAGTGATGCAAAAGGGGACGTTAGATGAAGAATCAAAAAAGAATAGCGGCATTTCTTATAGCCGTGTTTTGTGTAATGTCATTGGCTGCCTGCGGCAAGAAACCGCAGGACCAGGAGCCTGAAAAGGAAAATGATACGTTGGTGGTCGGCTATGATTCGCTGGCCGGGCAGTTCAATCCTTTTTATGCCAAAACCGAAGCAGATGCAGATGTTTGTGCTTTGACTTCTGTTCCCTTGCTGACGAGTGACCGGGCAGGCAGTATTGTGCTGAAAGGCATCGAGGGAGAGACAATCTCTTATAATGGTACACCTTATACCTATACCGGTGTTAGCAACTGTACCATTACAAAAAATGAAGATGGAACCGTCACCTATGCGTTTACACTGCGCAGCGATGTTGTTTTCAGCGATGGAGAGCCATTAACGGCTGACGATGTGATTTTTACCATGTATGTGCTGGCTGATCCTGCTTACGACGGTACCGTTTCATTTGCCTCTCTGCCGATTGTTGGTTTGCAGGATTATCGAAACGGCATGGCAGTTTTAGCAGACTTGATTGTAGAGGCAGGAGAAGCGAATACCGATTTTACCTATTGGACAAAAGAACAGCAGGATTTATACTGGACTGTGCTGAAAGACGAGGCCGGCACAGCCTTTGCGCAGGAAATTGTGGATTATTGTATAGCCAACGGCTATGCATCGAACGTGGCTGAAGCTATGGAGGCATGGGGACACAGTGACGGGATAACACCGGGCAAAGAAATGACCGCGGCGGATTTTTTTGCGTATCTTTGCGAAGCCTATGACAATGTGTATGCTGATTTTGCAGAGAAAGAGGCAGCCGGAAACAGTCTGTTCGCTATTACCAAGGAGCTGATCTGTGCGAAAGATCCTGTATATGCGACAGCGGTTCGGATTGGTGATACGGCCGATACGATCATTGGTATCAATCGGACGGGGGATTATTCGTTTACGGTTACAACCGATTCGTTTGATGCGGCGGCTATCTATAAATTGGCCATCGATATAGCACCGCTTCATTATTATGGTGAAAAAGATAAATTTGATGATAGAGCGGGTTCTTTCGGCTTTGATAAGGGAAATTTGACGTCTGTATTGTCTAAAAACGGCGCACCGCTTGGTGCAGGTCCTTATCGTTTTGTGAATACAGAGGCAGGCGTTGTATCTTTTGAAGCAAACGAGAATTATTATAAGGGACAGCCGAAAATTCAAACGATTAAATTTCGTGAGATCGCCGGTGATTTGCCTAAAGTAGAGAGCATGGTGGCCGGCAGCGTAGATATTGCAAAACCGTCTCTTAGTGCCGAGGTTGTGCAGGCCGTAAAGAGTGCGAATGAAGAGGGGACAATGACCGGCTCTGCGCTTACCTGCGAATTGGTGGACTTCAATGGCTATGGTTATATTGGCATCAATGCCGGCAATGTTTTTGTGGGACGTGATGCCGGCAGTGATGAATCAAAAAATTTACGGAAGGCTTTGGCCACGCTCATCGCTGTATATCGGGAAGAGGCTATTCAATCCTATTATGGCGAAATGGCCGAGGTGATTGAGTATCCTATTTCCAATACATCTTGGGCTGCGCCCCGTGCAGGGGAGGCAGGGTATGAAACGGCCTTTTCAAAGAATATAAATGGAGAACCGCTTTATACTCCATCCATGACCGGCGAAGAAAAGCACCAAGCGGCCTTGGATGCAGCTATCCAATATCTCATTGCGGCTGGTTATACGTTTAATGAAGCGGATCATACGTTTACCGCTGCGCCGCAAGGGGCCAAAATGACGTATACGATCATTGTGCCGGGCGGCGGTGAGGGCGACCATCCTACATATGGTATTGCAGAGAACGTGAAAGAGGCGTTGGCGTCCATTGGTCTCACATTAAATATCAATGACCCTGTCGATGCCAAAGAATTATGGAATGCACTGGATACAGGCAAGGCCGAGCTTTGGGCGGCGGCCTTTGGCGAGTCCTTAGATCCGGATATGTATCCTGTTTATTACTCGGAAAATACACCTACGAACGAAAACGGAACAGGCCGCAATCATTTTTATATTGCTGACGAGCTGTTGGATCAGTCTATTTTGGAAGCACGCAACAGCGATGATACGGCCTATCGGAAAGATGTTTATCAGGATTGTTTGAAAATCGTCATGGATTGGGCTGTCAATGCGCCGGTCTATCAGCGTTTAGACGGTGTTTTGTTCAGTACACAGCGTATTCAAATTGACACGCTCACGCCGGATATGACTCCGTACTTTACGTGGCTTTCGGGCGTTGAAAGCTTAACCCTGCGTTAAAATGATACAAAAAACGGTTCGGTTGTCTGAACCGTTTTTTGCTGATCATATATCCGGTGCGGTATGTCGCGGTTCATGATTCTTTTTGCGGCGTACTGTCGGCCAGAAAAATTTGAAAACATAAAGAAGGGATAAAATTGTTGGATTTTTTTCTTCAAAACACAGGGACAATCGCAGTTGGTCTTTTGTTGGCGGCGGCCGTTTGCTTGGCGATTTATAGAATAAGGCAGAACCGTAAAAAAGGGCGCTCTGCTTGTGGCTGTGGCTGCGGCTGCCGGGATTGTCCGTCCGTCAATAAATGTCACAAAAAATAAAATGAGTTAAAATGCCAATGTGTATAAATGCATATTGGCATTTTGCTTTTGTATTTAGAATTGAATCAATAAAATTTGTGTATAATGTATAATAATTGTTTCGTAATTCGTCAATATATACATTGACATCGTGAATATAATACCATATAATGGAAGTACAGAGAAAGTACGCGTAAAGAAAAGAAAGGGTGATACCGATGAACAGGTAAAAGACGCGCCAAGTACCGGGAAATGACTGTATCTGCTTATTAGACGTAAAAATGCTAGGAGAATTGGAGATGAAGACAAAAAACAAGGCAAAGCGTTTTCCCGCGTTACTCATCAGTTTGCTGCTGCTCTTGCCCATCTTGTCGTTCTGCCCGAACGGGCAGGCGGTGGAACGGCCGATAGACAACGGATGGAGTTACTATCTGCGCAACAAAAACAGCGGCATGTGCATGGATCTTGTGCAAAGCGGGACAACAAATACAACCCAGCTGCAGCAATATGCTTTTGGTTACCCGTCCGAGCTTTTTCATTTTACCTGTAATTCAGACGGCTATTACATCATAGAAACAACCTTGATAGGCGCAACCCAGCGTATGGTACTGGACGGACGTTCCAATTGCGTTGAGGGCGCGCAGGTGATTATCTATGAATATGATGCGAGCTGCACGGAACAACAGTGGCAGGTGAAGGTAAACAGCAATGGCACCTTTTGTCTGTCACCCCGCCGGAATCCGTCGCTGAATCTGGCGGTCGAGGGCGGTTCCACCGCCAGCAATGCCAGACTGAAATTAGTCAAGGCGAATGCCAGCGCGGCCAGCCAGCAGTGGTATATTGATCGGCCGTCTGATGCCAACAGTATTCGGAACCTCAGCGTCTACAATATCCGCAACAAGAAAAGCGGCAAATATTTAGATTTGCAGGGCAATGGATATACAGACGGCACGCATTTTCAACAGTACACGTATGGGGCCAGTTATACGGCTGAGAAGTTTTATCTGCATGAGTCGGATGACGGTTATTACCATGTGTGGTCAGCGATGAAAGAGGATATTGCGTCGTACATGGCGATGGACGGCCGTGCGAACTGCGTGGCGGGGGCACAGGTGATTTTGTATCGGTATGACTACAAATATCCGGAGCAGCGGTGGCACATCCGCCGCAATGCAGACGGCAGCGTGTTTATCTCGCCCAAGAAAAATGTGTATCTGAACTTGGCGGTTGAGGGCGGTTCCACGGCGAACAACGCTAAGGTGAAATTAGCCGCCCGCAACGAGAACGACGATGCCCAGAAATGGATTATTGAACCGGTCAATGCCAGTCTAAACGGTTACAATTTCCGGTATATGCTTCAAACAAGGCCGAATTTTAATTATATATATTCGGGCTACAAGCGATCGGATCGTACAAATCATTACGCACTGGATATTTGCGGAGATGGAGTTTCTGTTTATGGTCAGCCTGTCTGTGCGCCTGTGAATGGCAGGGTGGTTTATACAGAACCCAATAAGGGTGAATCAGGATATTATCTGGTATTGGAAACTGACTGCTTCTGGACGGGCAGCGGAAAGCGCATTCGACTGACATTTGCCCATATGAATTCAGCCCCTCTATTCGAAGAAGGCGATTTAGTCCGAAAGGGAGACGTACTTGGCTATGTGGGCAGCACAGGTAATTCAAGTGCCCCGCATCTACACTTTGCTGCTTACCGGGTGACAAGCGAAGGCGATCATTGGGAGCGAGAACACAATAGCTTGAACCCGGAGTATTTTTATCCGCCTTACTGGTTTGTGGGCAAATCTTCTTCGGTGAGACCATAATACTTAGATTGAAAGGAGACTTTAAACATGAAAAAGTATGGATTGATATGTTTGCTACTCGTGCTGTGTATGGTATGGATAGGGTGCAGCCAGGCCAAACCAGCGCCAAGCGAACCAAGCGAGACAGAACCACCCATGGTTACAGAACCGGTGGATACCGACCCAACGGAGCCTGACCAACCCTCTGACGATGGACCCGGCATAGGAGGGGGGGCAGAGAGTGCAATTTTAGAGTATAAATATGATCAAAGCAAAAAAATTTATGCATTATCAACAATTTTTATGGCTTTGGCGGATCCGGAGGATTTAAGCAAATGGGAGGAGTTATTTGTTAACGAGGATGGGACGACGAATTATGCGGATAAACATCTTCTTTCTTTTATTGAGCAATGCAATATCTCTAAAGAAGCATTTGTGGAAGCAAATAATAATCACGTATATCCTATATTTACTGACGAAGAGATCGACGCAATATATTCTAAAGACCCCAAACGGTTGGCTGATTATTTTGCAAATCCACATGCTATCCGTGTGGGGAATGAAATCTACACGGCGAAATGGGTGGCCACTCATACGGTTGAGGAAATTGCCTCAGCGGGCATCACGCTGGAGGAGCTGACGACCAAATACGCCAGATGGGAAAAATGCGGCACGTTGGTAACTGACATTCCGGCCCGAGCACAAGCAAAGCTTGCAGAATATAAAGAGTATGTGGAAAACAAGCAATAGTTGAGTTGTCACAACAATTTGTGGTTTTGACAGGTCATTATGACAGATCATCACGACCAGTCGTTGCGGCGGTCCATCGCAACAGACTTACGCCCAGAGAGTGCCAGCTCTCTGGGCGAAACTATAGAACAGGAAGTATAAAAGAGGTGATATAAACATGAAAAAATATGGATTGATGTGCCTGCTTCTTATACTCTGTATGGTATGGATAGGGTGCAGCCAGGCCAAACCGGCGCCAAGCGAACCGAGCGAAACAGAACCACTACCGGTTACCGACCCGGTAGTCACTAACCCGGTGGTTACCGAGCCAACGGAACC
>JAAVYP010000094.1 GCA_022791195.1 Clostridiales bacterium
TATATATTCACTTCTTTGATTTTTCTATGTAAACTTTTTACAACAATCATCTTATTTTTTTGTTATAATTTTTTTAAAAAAAGGAACAGATATAAAAACCTGCTCCTTTCCACATAAATATTCGCATCTCTGCATGAAAACGGGAGTTTAACAGCTAAATAGGCAAAAAATCGTTGCAGGCCCCATAAAGCCTGTATTTTTTTGTCAAATTTTAGAAATTTATTTGTTGTATGGTGTTGTGTTTCACGTGAAACAATGCTATAATAGGAGTATGAAATTATGGTATGACAGAAAATCAAAAAATCCCACTTACTTCGTTCAGCTTGGGATTCGAAATGGGAAAAAAACGACTACAAAAAATATTGCAAGAATCGGACGGCATTCCGAACTTCTGAAGATCACCGACGACCCTCTTTCTTATGCAAAAGAACAGGTCGCAAAATATAATGAGGAGGCAAAACAAAATAAACAGGTATCTTTGGAACTTAAAATTAACTTTAACGAAAAGCTAAAGGCTACGGATGCCACCGCTTCTTACAGTAAACAGCTCAACATCGGTTATTTCTTCCTCCAGCAGCTTTACCATGACCTGGAAATCCGTTCTTTTTTTGATACGGTAACGGATGGGGCGAAAATCACCTTTGACCCCAATCTTGTAAACCGGTTCCTGACCTGTGCGCGCATCCTTGCTCCGGAATCCAAGCTCGGTACGCACCGGCATATCGGGAATTATTATGAACAGCCAGAGTTTTCCTACATCCATATCATGCGGACTATGGATATCATGGAGGCGCATTATGACGAATATATCAGTCATCTTTTTGAAAAAAGCTGTCATCTTATCAAAAGGGATACCTCCGTCTGCTTTTATGACTGTACGAATTACTACTTTGAGATCGAGACAGAAGATGATGATTATATCGATGAAGTCACCGGGGAAACAATCAAAGGGCTCCGTAAATATGGCCCCTGCAAAGAACACCGGCCTAATCCCATTGTAGAAATGGGGCTTTTTATGGATACCGACGGTATCCCGCTCTCCATGTGCATCACTTCCGGTTCGGACAATGAGCAGACAACGGCCATCCCGCTGGAAAAGAAACTGACCCAGATGTTCCAGAAGAAGAAATTTATCTATTGTGCGGATGCCGGACTTGGGTCATTGCATATCCGGAACTTCAATTCCATGGGTGGAAGGGCATTCGTTGTGACGCAGTCCATAAAAAAGCTTTCCGACAAGCTAAAGAAAGCCGTTTTTAATGATTATGACTACAGGCTTCTCTCTTCGGATGCCCCTGTCACAATCGAAAAAATGAAAACATTTGACCGGATGGATCCAGATAACAGGGATCTATACAATGACAAAGCCTACAAGATCATAAATGCGGACAATGCTTTCGATCTGGGCCTCTATGAAGAAAAAAAGCTGAAAAATGGCAAAACCCGGATGGTAAAATCCAAAGCAACCGTAAAACAGAAGGTGATTGTCACTTTTTCCAGGAAAATGATGGAATACCAGAGGTATATCCGTAACCGCCAGATCGAACGGGCCAAAAAGCTGCTCAAAGGCCTGGATCCTGATACCTATAAAAAGGGGCCCCATGATGTCACCCGCTTTATTAAGAGGACTTCCTCTACAGAAAGCGGAGAAAAGGTGACCGATCTGTATGAGATAGATCAGAGTGTGATAGAAGAGGAAGAAAAATACGATGGGTTCTATGCTGTAGCAACGAACCTGGATGATGATGCAAAGACGATTCTTGGGATCAGTTCCAACCGATACAAGATCGAAGACTGCTTCAGGATCATGAAAACGAACTTTTCCGCCCATCCGATATACCACCAGGTTCCCCGGCGCATCATTGCTCATTTCATGATCTGCTATACCGCGCTTCTGATCTACAGGATCCTGGAAACCAAACTGAACCGGTATGGTACGCACTTTACGATTGAAAATATCATCGAGACTCTAAATAACATGGAGGTCGCCAACGTGGAAGATATGTGCTATATGTCAACTTATGAAAACTCGAAAGTCTGTACAGCCTTAAATGCGGTTTTTGACCTTGGACTGGACAAGAAATACTATCTGGCAAAAGAGTTGAATAAAAAGATAAAAAAAATTTCGAGGTAGCCGTTCCATACAACATTTCAAAAAGAGAAAAAGAGGCGCAACCCCTGTAAACTCAAGGGATTGCGCCATTTTACTCTTCTGTAAGTGTTAAAGACGGGGTATTATATATTCACTTCTTTGATTTTTCTATGTAAACTTTTTACAACAATCATCTTATTTTTTTGTTATAATTTTTTTAAAAAAAGGAACAGATATAAAAACCTGCTCCTTTCCACATAAATATTCGCATCTCTGCATGA
>JAAVYP010000064.1 GCA_022791195.1 Clostridiales bacterium
ATACTCTCTCTTTTCCGACTTGTCAATAAAAAATCAGAATAATAATTTTACTAAATTTAGTATATATTTTCAACTTTTTATGACCTCTCGATTCTTGAATCATATGTTCGACTTTTATCGATTTTATTAGACAAAATAGCGCTGTTTTTTCGTGCACTTTCCCGTTTTTTTGATTTAAAAATAAATGGCAAAATTAAAATAATTTTGCCACGACGCGATTAATTGTAAAACCTTTTTTTGAAAAAGTGTCTTCATATTCGGTATGAATATTGTCTTTTTCCCATACACTGTTGTGCAAATCATAAGTAATATCTTTTAAAGCAAAGCCGCTTGCTTTCAATTCATCCAACGAAAAATCAAACAGCGGGCGATTATCCGTTTTAAAAATAATTGTCCCTTCCGCTATCAGCCATTTTTTATAGAAAGCAAGATAATCTCTGTGGGTTAACCGGCGTTTCGCATGCCTGGTTTTCGGCCATGGGTCTGAAAAATTCAAATAAATACACTCGATGCTCTCTTCCCCAATCCATTCGGTCAATTTTTCCACCGAGGAAACAATCAATCGAACATTATTGATTTCAGCCGCTTTCAACTTTTCAGCCGCAAGCAAAGCTACGTCAAAAACTCTTTCCACCGCAATGAAAAAGCAATCTGGATTTCGCTTGGCCATTTCAAGAATAAATGTACCCTTGCCGCAGCCGATTTCTAAATGAAGCGGCTTTCTTTCTTCCTCTATTTCTCGAAGCGCCTGGGGGGCGGTAATCAAATAGTCTGTACACAATTCCATTCTTTGCTGACCATTTTTCTTTTTTCTGGTTCTCATGCTTGAAAATATCCTCGAATTTTGATATAATATGAAATTGAGATTATTGTATTGTTTTGAACAAATACATATGTTTAGCAGCTCTGTTTTTATCGGGATACCGACAAAACGATTCTCCGCTTTATTTCTATCAATTTACTTCATTTTACCATATCCCTTGTCAATTTGCAACGGATAGCCATTTGTTTGTTGTGTTGCATAACAAACAGAAACAAATTTGTGCTTTTCAATAAAGGCACCGGAAAGGAAAGAGCGCCTCATGAACAGACAAGATTTTTATCTTGGTTTGGCCCTTGAATTAAACACGCTTAAAGTACCGCCTGAACTGATCAATACGCATATAGATCAATTTAAACTTTATCTGCAGACGCTGAGTGAAGAGGAGGCCGAAAATCAAATCGCTTCATTCGGCGATATCAAAGATTTAGCCAGAAATATTTATCGGCTCCTATGCGGAGACGACCACACGGTGGAATCTCTAAATCCGGTTGAATCCGAAACACTTTATGATGTATTCCGCGTCGAAAACGAAGAACAGTCAACCCATGAGCAAGCTGCCTTTTCGTCAGATATGACTTCATCTTATCAAGACTCTTCTTTTATAAATGAACCGGAAACATCTCAAGCAGAATTAAATGAAATTGAATTTCAACTTGACTTTGATCTTAACGATGAACAAGCATACATAGCGCCCGATCCAGCTGTTTTTGATGAAGTAAATGAGCAGCAGGAAATGCCGCCGGAACTAAAAAAAGAGGAACCTTCGATCGAAGAAATCTTTAATGAAAGCCAGCTCAATTTTCCCATAGACGAACCAAATTCATCTCTATTCGGCGAAAACAACTCGGCGTTATTCTGGGTTTTGTTTATACTCACCCTCCCAATTACAGCGCCGATTTTTATTCTGATCATGTCATTATTCGGCTTTATGTATATCATAACAGCGCTTTTGGTAACAATTTCTTTTGCCTGCATCTTTGCGACCGCACTGACAGGCGCTGCTATTACACTCACAGGCGGACTCTACGGCATTACACAGCTTAGAAGCGGCAATCTGCCCATCGGTCTATTCGAGCTTGGATTAGCTCTTGCTATTGCCGGCGGTACGCTTTTGCTCTGCTTTATTTTCTCGCTGTTAGCTTTTAAACTTATACCAAAGCTATTTGGTCTCATCACCCGATTGCTGCGGCTTTTCTTAGACAAGCTGCTTTCTGTTATTGCCGTTCTAAAAAAGGAGTGTGCTCAACGATGAAAAAGTCAAGTTTGATCCTGCCTATTTTTTCAATTGTGCTCATCGCTGCCGGTGTAACTCTTTGTTTCGTTGGAAAAGCCAAAGGAGATGTTTTTGACAACACCGTATTAACAGAAGGCGATTATATCCATACCACCGATATTACAAGCGATTTGAATAATATTGTTATTGAATATTCAAATGCAGAAATTAATGTCATAGGCGGCGCTGATCGCAATTATATCGAAACTTTCAATATCAGCGATGCAGAAATCAATACATCTAAGGCATCGGGCATTACCATTTCGGACACCTCAGATTATTTTTCCCTGGCCTATGATACAATTGTTCATTTTAATGGCATTCGCAACATCCTGTTCCCCGGCCAGAGCTATTCAGGTAACAAAAAAATCAACATTTATCTAACAGGTGATTATAATGTCACGCAGCTGCACTTTACGTTAGAAAACGGCAACATAAATGTTAGCCACTTAGACTCTAATACCGATTATAATTTTACCATTAAAGGAAAAGGCGATGTATCCTTTGAGGAAACAAGCACCAAGTCGCAAGCATACGTCAAAGTCAACGAAGGAAACGTCACGCTTAAACAATTCGGTTGTGTTTTATTAGAGGGTAATATTCAAACAGGCAACCTGCACTGTTATGAGGAAAATTCCGGAAAACATCTTTATAATTTAACCTGTGAAAACGGTATGGTCTACCTATTGGGTGAATCACAAGGCAGCCAATATATCGTTGATACTGGCAGCAACGCTGTTAATATTGATTTTTCTGTACAATACGGTAATATTCATTTAAATGATCTTGAAAAAAATGATCAACCAAACGAATAAAAAAATACATACGGGACATAATCATAACAAGTACAAAAAAAGGAGTATTTGCTATGATGGACAGAATTTGCCTTATTCTTTCGATAATCGGCGGTCTCAACTGGGGCAGCATTGGAATCTTCAAATTTGATTTTGTTGCTTGGCTATGCGGCGGTCAGACATCCGTGCTCAGTCGAATTATTTATGTCATCGTCGGCCTTTCGGCTTTATGGTGCATTTCCCTGCTGTTTAGAGAAAGAGAAGGCGCGTTAGAAAAATAAAAAACGGTCAAAAGACCGTTTTTTATTTTTACTCTTCTTTCGTAAACGCTTCCCATTGCTCATAGTACAGCAAAAGCTCTTCTTCTTTCTGGTTTCTTTGCCCGTAGAGTGCATCTAAGCGAATATAATCGTCCGGCTGAACGGTGGTAAGCTCGTTTTCAATCTGTTCTAAATCATTTTCCAGTGCGGCTATCGTTTCTTTTAACTTCCTGATTTTCGTTTCTCTGGCTCGTTGCTCAGCTGCCTGCTTCTTTTTTTCTAAATATAGCTGCTTCGACGATTTGCCATCAGCCAGTTCCTGTTTTGTTGGCTGTTTGGACTGTACAGATGTTTCGCTGTCCGTAAAAGTGCTGACCGAGTCACGCAGCCATTCTTGATATGTGCCGTGCGTCAATGAAGCGTGTCCATCTGGATGAATATATAAAATGCGGTTTGCAAGCCGATCAGCCAAATAACGGTCATGCGAAACAACAAACAAAGTACCAGGGTAAGCAGCCAAGGCTTCTTCCAGCACTTCTCGGGTTTGGATATCCAAATGGTTAGTCGGCTCATCTAACAGCAGCAAATTTGTCTTTTTAAGTGTCAGCTTGGCCAGTGACAAGCGAGCACGCTCGCCGCCGCTTAATGCGCCAACCGTTTTCGCTATATCATCACCTTTAAATAAAAACAGCGCTAAACAATTACGAATTTCGGTCATCGAAAGTGAAGGATTTTCATCCCAAAGCTCATCAAGCACTGTTTTGTCATGCGAAAGCTGCTGGTTTTCCTGGTCGTAATAGCCCAGTGCCACGCGATGGCCAAATACAACGCGTCCTTCCGAGGCGCGTTCACTGCCGCTTATTATTTTAATTAAGGTGGATTTACCTACGCCGTTTTCGCCTAAAACGAACACGCGTTCTCCCTTCCGAATATCCAAATCCAGTCCTGAAAAAAGGGTATGTGGGCCATATGATTTGGCAAGGCCAAATGTATCTAACACCTCTTGGCCGCTCTCCCCTGCATATGCAAATCGCAAACGGATATCAGCCGGTTCATTGTTCGGCTTTTCAACTCGCTGTATTTTATCTAACTGCTTCTGCCTTGACTCTGCGGCAATAATATTTCGTTCTCGTCCCCAGCGGCGCTGCTGCTCTATATATTGCTCAAGTCGCCGAATCTCTTTTTGCTGATTCTCATAATGCTTTTGCTGGATTTCGCGGTTTTTCTTTTTTTCTTGTTTATAACGGGTATAACCGCCCGCAAAGAGTGTTCCCTTCCCGTTTTCAATTTCCAGCGTTTTGGTCGTTACCTGATCCAAAAAATAGCGGTCATGGGAAATAAGCAGCACTGTTTTGGGATAAGACGCCAAAAATCCTTCTAACCAGCCAAGCACCTTATGATCTAAATGGTTGGTTGGCTCGTCCAAAATAAGCAAATCCGGCATAGCGCTGAGCACTTTTGCCAACGCTATTTTCGTCTTTTGGCCGCCCGAAAATGCCGAAATGGATAACGAAAACATATCTTCTTCAAAACCAAGATTTTTTAATATGCCTCGGCAGCGGCTTTTATATTCTAATCCACCAGCCTCGATAAATCTCTCATGAAGAGCAGAAAATTCGTTAATACACGATGAATCCCCCGCTGACATCTGCCGGTTTAATCCTTCTAACTGCTCTTCCATTGCCATAAGAGGCGCATATGTTTGCAAAATCTCCTCATACAGCGTATGCTGCGGATCTAATGCTAAGTGCTGATCAAAAACAGCTACACTCGTATTTTTCGGTATATGCACCTTGCCCTCAAAGCCCTCTAACCTGCCTGCAATAATTTTAATCAACGTCGACTTGCCTGAACCATTAACACCGACAATGCCTAATCGCTCTTTTTCGTTTAACGAAAAAGTAACATCGCGAAGCACTTGTTTTTCACCAAAAGAAAGGGCTATTTTTTCACAGCCTACAATAATCATTTCATTCCTTTTTAAAGTCCCCGCTCGCCATCATCAAATCTGTTTTGCACCTATGGCCAGCGGCGCTGTTTCTTCAATTATTTTGTGTTCATCAAATGGCAGGCGCTCGCCATTGATTAGTTCATAATCCTCATGGCCTTTGCCTGCTAACAGCAAAACATCACCAGGATGCGCGTTTAAGACAGCCCAAGCCACGGCCTCTGCCCGATCGGGAATCACTTTATACGGACATCTATCCGGATCCATAGCCGCTTCAATATCGTGAATTATATGCAAAGGATCTTCATAATTCTGATTGTCACTTGTGATCACGGCAAAATCGGCCAATTCGTTGGCTACTTTTGCCATAGCGGCCCGTCTTAGTTGGGAACGGTTTCCTACCGAACCAAACAGAACAACCAACCTTTGCGGGTCATATTCTCGAATGGTTTTCATCACATTCATGAGACTTACTTCGTTGTGCGCAAAGTCAATAATAATCGAGCAATAGGGTAAGGTATTAATAATTTCAAAGCGCCCTTTGACCGTTAATGATGGCAGCAACGCAATAATTTGTTCCATTGGCAGACCAATATGGTGACATACACTAAGCACCGCCAGTACATTATAAATGCTGTATCGGCCAGGCGTAGCGCTCTTGGTGATAAATGCCTGCCCGTTATGAAGACAGGTAAACTGAATACCAAAGCGATAGCTCTCTTTCCAGATTTTGTATTGATCGCCCTGATAATCAGCCGGCGCTTTCATACCATAAGTAATCGTCTCACCCTTTGCGCTGGACAAAAAGTAATTAGCTAACGGATCATCCGTATTAATCACCGATATACAGCTGTTTTGAAATAACTGTGCTTTGCACTCTTTGTAATGTTCAAAATCACGGCATTCTCCCGGGCCGATATGGTCAGGCGAAATATTGGTAAAAACACCATACGCAAAGGTAAGACCATGCACCCGCCGATTCAAATATGCCTGCGACGAAACCTCCATTACGGCATACTCGATTCCCTCTTTGACCATCAGCGAAAAATACTTTTGCAGCTTATAGCTTTCTGGCGTAGTATTCACAGTTGGATATACTTCATCGCCGATATATACGCCAATTGTACCAATCAATCCTGCCTTGCGGCCGCAGCTGTTTAATACTTTGTAAATCAATGTCGAGGTAGTGGTTTTTCCCTTTGTTCCGGTTACGCCTATGATTTTTAAATGGTCAGCCGGATCGCCAAAAAACAAGGCCGACATATCGGCCAAAGCAGCAACGGTGTCCCCCACCAAAAACTGCGCAGCGTCCGCAGGCAGTTCTACCGCCTCTTCACATAAAAAAGCACGACAGCCTGCTTTATAAGCTGCACGGGTATAATTATGGCCGTCTGCGTGAGCGCCTCGAATCGCAATAAATAGCGTATTGGGTTCCGCTTTTCTTGAATCATAAATTAAATCCTCAATCTCGCACTCACAGAAAGTGGACGGCAGGTCAACACCCGCTCTTTGCAAAAGCTTGGATAGCTGCATGATTATGTACCTCGAAATCAATTAATTCTTGCGCAAAGCCCTTGGGCTTTTTTTCGCAAAGGGTAATGCATCGACAGGCGAGCACTTCTAATGAATCCACAAAACGCTCATCTAACTGCGCCTGTTTTTTGATAAGCGACAACTCCGTACAGCCAAGAATCAACCGTTCGCACCCTTTAGCAAATAATGCATTCGCTATTTTTTGAAAGCAAACTACATCCGGCTTTTTTCCGCTTTTAATATCATCGTAAATAATACGCATAACTGCCGCTTGATCGGCTTGTTCCGGCATCACACACTCTATATCACAAAAACTCAAGGCCTTTTGATATGTCCCGCTTTGCACAGTTCCATCAGTTGCCAGTACACCTGCCTTTTTTACGCCCATGGCATGCATATACGCGGCTGTCTCACTCACAATATTAATAATAGGGATATGTACCGCTTCTGCTAACTCTTCGTAAAAATAATGGGCTGTGTTGCATGGTATTGCGATAAAATCAGCACCGAAAGCCTCTAATTTTTTGGCATCGCGCACCATATCCTCTAATGGATTTTCCTGTTTTTTCCCTAAAATAAACCCTGTTCGGTCAGGCGTTGTTGCATGACTGGACAAAACTAAATCAATATGATCACGATCACCGGGCGCTTGGGTGCCGTTTGTAATTAAATCATAAAAATACACACTGGAGGCAGGACCAAGCCCACCCAAAATGCCCAACACTGTTTTTTTCATAAAGTTGCTTCTCTTTCTTTTATGCCAATCGGTTTGTATTTATTCATGTATATAGCGGCCAGCCGATCTTATAGTTTTGTTTTTTAGGGATGGTAATATTTTTTGTATTTTTTATAGTGATTATGCTCGTGCAGCTGCACAAACAAATATCGCTTCATATTCCAGCGCAAATCGGGTGCATACCGCAGTGAAGAGGCTGCTTTTCCCTCTTTTTTGCATTTTTTAACTCTTTTCGCTAAATCTTTGTTTACATAGCGATAGACAATCGGGTCAGGTATATAGCGCCAATAAACCGGTTCTTCAACGAATAGGCATTTTTCCGGCAAAGCATCATTTACATAATCCTCGACAAGATAACGGGCAATGTTCGCCCCGCTGGCGGTGACATAGTAACAGCTTCTGCCCTGTCTGATATTAAATTCAAAAACCTTATACTCGCCGTCCCGTTCGTCATACTTAATGTCAAAATTAGCATAACCAACAAAGCCAATACCCTCTAAAAATGCTTTTAGTTTCTCCATCAGCGGCCGGTTTACTTCGGTCAGGATGGCGGCATGGTTGCCGAGCCCCTTTGGCGTATGCTCCTCCAAGAGAACATGCCCAAGACACATCATTTTCACCTTGGCGTTTTTATCTGCATAGGCTGTCAGCACGTACATTCTGGAATCATCACCCGGCACAAAATCCTGCACCACTAAACTAAGCGGATAGCCAGACGCAAAAATACGCTTGATAATAGCTTCTGCCTCTTCTTTATTTTTTCCAATATATACCTTGTGCATCCCATCAAAAGGATGCTGCCAATACACCGCGCTGGAGGATGGCTTGATCACCACAGGATAAGAAAATGGCAGTGCATTCAGTTGTTCCAGCGAAGAATCAGGATGAATAATCACCGTTTTCGGATGGGGAAGATTATATTCCTGACAATAGCTGCAAAAAATATCCTTTGCGCTGACACGACTGGCTAGTTCAGGAGTCGTATAAGGCAAGATGTAATCATTTTGCAATAACGGTTTATTTTGTATAATTAAATCTACATATTCATCGGTACAGCCAATTAAAATGAGGATTTTACCTTTCTGCGTTTTGGCAAAATCAGTCAATGTTTTTACCATGACAGGCGCCGCGTTCAATTCCGGCACCGCAGTAAAGCGGACAATACGGCTGTGCGCGGTAGCCCCCAGTGCATAGCGGCCAAACGCATACGAAATAACATGATATTCTTCATGAAAGGCACGTGCCACATTATAACAATTTAAATCAGCTCCCAACAACACGGGCACCAGTGTTTGCTCAAGTGGCTTTTCGGTTGTCATTTTGCTTGGCTCCTTTCTGTATTATTGGTTTCTTCATCTACAAAAAATCGTTTATACCAAACCAACAATGTAAATACGGTCCAGATTTTTCGCTGGCAATTTGCCTTGCCTGTATAATGATCCTCTAATAATGTCAAAATTTTAGTTTGATCAAAAAACAAGGCCGCATAATCTGCTTCAAAATATGTTTTGACAAGCTTATAATATTTCTCTTCTCTTAACCAATAGCGTATCGGAACCGGAAATCCCTTTTTCTCACGGTTGGCCCAATCGTCTGGAATGGTTTTATTAGCTGCCTTTCTAAAAACATATTTCGTGTCGATTCCGTTGATCTTATATGCATCGGGAATGCCCTTGGCCATATGCATAATTTCTTTATCTAAATAAGGCACGCGCAGCTCCAAAGAATGCGCCATACTCATTTTATCAGCTTTAAGCAAAATATCGCCTGGCAGCCACAGCAATAAATCAATCATTTGCTTTTGGACCAGTTCGCTTTTATCGGTTATATGCTGATAAATATCGTCGGCAACCGCTTTCGCGCTGCGTCCTTGCCTGCAATCCTTTGCTAAAATGGATAATGCCTCTTTATCAGTAAAAATACATGCCTGTCCTAAATAGTAATCCTTGGGCTGTTCTCCGTTTTTAATGATAAAGTCATGCCCTTTAAAATAGGGTAGCTTCGCAGCGGTTTTGGCCGCTGCTAAGCGAAGAGCTTTAGGTACTTTGCGGTATTTTTTCGATAGACCTCTCACATCATATGTTTCATAGCCCGCAAATATTTCATCAGCTCCCTCCCCAGAGAGAACAACCGTCACATGTTCGCTGGCCAGCTTTGCCAAGAAATACAGCGGCACACAGGATGGGTTCGACTGCGGTTCATCCATATGATATTGAATATCCGGAAAAGCCGCAAAGCATTCATCGGCATCTAACAACTTTTTGTAGTTCTGAATATGTAAGCGTTCAGACAATTCAGCCGCATAGTCAGTCTCGTTAAACTTATGATAATCAAAACCAACTGAAAATGTTTTATCCGGCTTTTGCGCAGCGGTAATATAACTGGAATCAACCCCGCCGGACAAAAAAGCGCCAACCTTAACATCACTGATTTTATGAGCCTCGACTGATTCATTCACAGCCTGATCAATAGTCTCTACACTTTCTTCAAAGGAAAGTCCTGTTTCTTCAAATTGAATATCCCAATATCGTTCAATTTGCAAACGTCCGTCCTGATAAGTAAAAAAGTGAGCAGGCGGCAGCTTATATACCCCTTTAAAAAAAGTCATTGTCTGGGCAGAATACTGTAAGGTCAGATACGCACGCAGAGCGTCCTTTTCCACTTCTTTGACAAACAGCGGATGATCTAAAAACGCTTTGATTTCTGAACCAAAGATCATTTCACCATTGGAAAGAGTTCCGTAATAAAAGGGCTTGATGCCAAAATAATCTCTGGCACCGAATAGTCTTTTTTTCGCCTGATCCCACACCACAAACGAAAACATACCGCGCAGTTTGCCAACAAGAGCTGTGCCGTACTCTTCATATCCGTGAACGATGACCTCTGTATCCGTTTTGGTCTTAAAAACATGCCCTTTATTCATTAATTCTTCGCGCAGGGCGGCAAAATTATAAATTTCACCGTTAAACACAACCACTACCGAACCATCTTCATTGGCCATGGGCTGTTTGCCATTTTCAGACAAATCAATAATTGAAAGGCGGCGAAAACCAAGAGCTATGTCATCGTTCTCGAAAACATCCCCCATATCAGGCCCTCTATGAATGATTCTGGCCATCATTTTATTTAATATCCGGCGCTTGTTTTCAGCATATCCGGTAAATCCAACAAATCCGCACATAAAAAGTCTCCATTTTATCAATCAACTCTTGCAAAAGCGTAAAGATCAACTTTTGAAGCCAACCGTAGGTTTGCTTCATTATACCATAAATATAAGCAAAAGCCAAGCCATTTATCATGCAAGAATACATATCAACCATCGTCCTGCCCCTTTAACAACCAATAAGGGCAGGATAAATATTCGTTATAATGATTGATTGCATTGTTAAGAGAAAGGCTTACATATTCCTTGCCACAGAGTCGTTAGCACGAATGGCAGTATAATATTACAACATAACTTTTCTGTAATTAAGCTGTTTTGGTCATGTATTTCCATAAACAGCGGAAAAAAACATACCCTGTTAAGCAACTTTGGTTAAATTACTGTGCGGACTCTACGCTCTCACACATGGTAATATACAAATTTACATTACTGTAATTAACAATCAAGGCATTGGTCATACGCTAACAAAACTTTATAAAATAACAATAAACGATAACCGGAAAGTTCTCGGTTAGACTTTTTATGATAATCCAGAAAATTTCTTAAATCACATGTGACCAAACTGATAGAGTTAATCACAGCAAATTCCCCGATAATATTGCCTATGATACCTGTAAAGATACACTTTGCCTACAATCGTGTTAATATCTATCTCTAACTCAATCGCCTT
Source organism: Clostridiales bacterium (assembly GCA_022791195.1). Lineage (GTDB taxonomy): Bacteria > Bacillota > Clostridia > Oscillospirales > CAG-272 > CAKSEI01. The sequence continues at coordinate 11,201 of JAAVYP010000064.1, forward strand.
TCTCGTAACATAGTCATTAATATCCTGACGTGTAAAGAGATAAACAGCCATTAACATAGCATGAATATCGGCATCTTGTTCGATAGCCTTACCAAGAAGCGAATCAGAAACAGCTGCATCAAAAAATGGTATATATTGTAACACTGGTTCTGCAAAATAACCATCATTGATCAAAGATACTGCCAATTGATTCGCTCTGTCTTTGCCCCAAAAAGGGATTCTATTTAAATCATCTGTATTCACTTGTTTCATGTTTAACTTCTTACATCAAACCTGAATCGATTCATATTTTCAACAATATAAAAAATAAATTAAATAGAAAAAGCTGCAAACCATAAAAATAAAAGTTTGCAGCGTCCTCATTGTTTAAGGACGATAAAAAAGACATTTTCGACGATTTGGCGTGCAGACTTGAACTCTCACCGAAGTTTCTTGCCCATTCATTTTAATTATTGAATCGATTTGCCCAACTCGTAGGCATCGTTCAATTCTTTTTTGCCATTGATATCGCCGGGTTGGGTCACGTTGCCACACAAGATTTTGCCCAAACTCTGCCAGCCAATGTGTTTTTTCAAGTGGTCGTACCAGTGTTCGCTTTCTTCAAAACCTGCTCCCTCGGCTGCCATAATCAACACGCTTTCTTTTTTCGGGTTGCGATAATTTGGATCGCACTCAGCAATAGCAAACAAACGGTCAAAAGCGTTTTTGAGAAAACCGGAGATAAACCAGTAATACAGCGGAGAGGCCAGAACCACCACATCGGCTTCTCGATACAGGGGATAAATTTTTTCCATATCATCGTGTTGGGAGCAGGGATGCACTGCGTCCTTGCCGCCCTGCCAACAGCCGATACAGCCACCTATTTCCATGCTGGAAAGATGAAACTCGGTTACTTGATTTCCCGCCTCGGCAGCACCTTTTGCAAAGGCTGCCGTCAAAGCGGAGGTGTTGCCGTTCTTGCGTGGGCTTCCGTTCAGGATGACAATCTTCTTAGCCATAGCATAACCTCGCTTTTCTTAAATTTTATCTGCCAATGCAGCCGCTTGACTGCAACCGTCAGTCTTTTCAATATCTCCCACATTCAACACGCCGGGAATCAAAACCTCACCGGCCATGTGCCACTTTAGCAAAGTGGCGGAACGCTCAATCGGGATACGAACGCCGTCCATGACAGATATATCATCTTCCTCACAACAGGTAATCAAAGCGCATCCCTTGCCGGCCACATCTTTACCGCCCACCACAAGGGAGAATATGCGGTCGATAACGCCTTTAATTTGTGCGGGGATAGAGTACCAGTAGACAGGTGCGGTGAATACAACAGCGTCCGCTTCCAAAATAGCGGGGGCGATGATATTAAAATCGTCATCAAAGGAACAGGCTTTTCCTGTCTTAAAACAAGTTTCACAGGCGTGACAGCCACCGATTTTCATCATTGCGGCGTCGAAACGGGTAACGGTATGCCCTTTCCCTTCAGCCGCTTTAATGAAAGCGTCCGTCATAGCAAAGCTGTTTCCATTCTTTCTGGGACTACCTGTGATTACTACAATTTTCTTACTCATAAAATTAATCCTCCACTTCTGCGGGATTGACTTTTCTCACCGCTTATATTACAATTATAGCAAGAACAAGAATAAAAACAAGTACGCACATTAAGGTTATATACTTACCCCAAGGAAAGTGATAATATGAGTATTGAATGTATTCAGAACGCGAAGTTAGAGGACACCGGTTTTAATTACACTATGTCTTTGATACAGGGAAAATACAAGATGTTTATTCTCTATACCTTAGCATGGTTCGGCGTGGTACGTTTCAACGAGATGAAAAAGTTTATCGGCAGTATTTCCTATAAAACACTTAGTTCTACGCTGAAAGAATTAGAAGCGGACGGACTTGTGCATCGGGAAGAATATTCGCAGATTCCTCCGAAAGTAGAGTATAGTTTAACCGAAAGAGGAAAGTCTTTGATTCCGATATTGGATCAAATGTGCACTTGGGGAGAAGAACATAGACAAAACTAAAACGTTTTTATGAAAAATTAAAGCGACAAGCTTCTACCAAATGAAACTTGTCGCTTTTTGTCTGTGGACTACGAAAAAGATGTTTTTGCGTTTTTTGATGATGGTTTTGAACCCATGTGCTTTTTCGAGTATCTGCAAACCCACACTTTGACCGCCCATATTATTCTTATATTTATTATACATCATAATACTATATTTGTCAATAATGCAATCATGAATTTTAAGGAATCAGTTGCTCTCGTACTTCCAAGCCACCGATGAATACCACCTTTATTTCTTCTTTGGATTCGACGACTACACATTCGAGTATCTGCCGGACGATTTGGTCATCATACTCCATCGGGTGATTCTGCATTCCGTCAAGGATGGTGAATATCTGATCGAGGCGGGATTTGGCGCTTTCTCGTTTATGACGGACATTTGCGTACTGTTCGAGCTGCTGTGCCAATTGCTACTTTTCACTCATTAGTTCTCGGGTTCGTTTTTCATCGAAGCTTTCGATGTTGCCTTCGGACACGGCATTCAGCATTTTCTTAAATTCGGCGTCAATCTCAGATATCCGTATTTGTATGTCAAGGCTTTTGTCCTCAGTTTCTTCCGCTTCCAACCCCATGCCGATGTGCAGCTTCAATGTTTTCAGCACTTCGGCATTTTGTTTTGCCGTTTTCATGATGGCTCGCATAATCGCTTCGTGAAGCATATTTTCTTCAACGCTCGGTGAATGGTGGCAATATTTCTTACCGTAGTCTAAGCGGTTGATACATCGCCACACGATTTTCTTTTCGCCTTTAGCTGTCCATGTGCATCGGCGGTACGGCGTTCCGCATTCGCCGCAGATAAGGAGTTCGGTCAGTGCGTATTTGCTTGAGTATTTGCCTTGCTCAGTTTTCGTTCCGACCTGTTTGACTTTCGGCTTGCCGGAGCGTCTTGCAAGTTCCTCCTGAACTCTCCCAAAAGTTCTGGCGTCGATGATTGCCGGATGATTATTCTCTACATAGTATCTCGGTCGCTCTCCGTTGTTGACTTTCACCTTTTTGCTGATGCAGTCCTCAATGAATGTTTTGTTGATAACTGCATCGCCTTTGTATTTCTCGTTGGAGAGAATGGAATGGATCGTAGAAGGCCGCCATGTTGTCTTTCCGCCAGGCGACGGGATTCCTCGTTCTTCAAGGCACTGTATAATTTTGATGAAGCTATCGCCTGCGAGGAAGCGATCGTAGATCAGTCTCACAGTTTTTGCCTGTTTAGGATCAATTTCAGGCTGTCCGTCAGCGCCTTTTCGGTATCCGAGGAAGTGCTTGTATTGGAATGCCACATTGCCTTCCTTCGCACTCTGCGCCTTGCCCCATCTGACATTGGCGCTGATGTTTTCCGATTCGCTTTGTGCCACGCTTCCGTAGATGGAGATATAAAATTCTGATGCAGGATCAATGCTATGCAGATTCTGTTCCTCAAAATATACATCCACATGAATCGCTCGAAGCATTCGCGTCATCTTAATGCAATCGAGTGTGTTCCGTGCAAAGCGGCTGATCGATTTGGTGATAATCATATCCACCTTACCTCTTTTGCAAAGACGGATTAGCTTGTTCAGTTCATCACGGTGCTTCATGCTCGTTCCCGTGATTCCCTTATCAGCAAAGATGCCTACAAACGCCCATTTCGGTTCATTGCGAATCCGTTCCTCATAGTGGCTTTTCTGTACCTCATAGCTGTTTAGCTGTTCTTTCTGATTTGTAGATACGCGACAGTACGCAGCCACACGAAGCTGTTTATAGCATTTCTTGATTTCTTCTGCAACATCTACAGTGGCTGGAATTACCCGTACCACTTTCGGCGCAGGTATAGTTGTTGATTCACTCATATGATCTGCCCCTTCCCGATTTTCTGATGATTGATTAAAGTAAGATAGACAGTTCTATCTGTGCCAAGATGCACTGATTTGACAGTGCGCTGACAAAGTTCTGCCGGAAATGCAGAAAGCGGACTTGATTTCTCAAAGTCCGCTTTCAGTCGTTGTGATATATATTTTTCAGAGTCTATCTCTGCATATTTGAGCGAGACACACGTCATCATCTTCTTATACAAACTGTCTTTTTGGAAGCTGCATGTTTCAAGTGCATGGACAATTTCCGCATTTATTTTTTGAACATTGTCGCTTGGCATATGTTCCCTTTCTGTTACTGTAATCATTTCGGGATGATCCACTGCTGTTTTGAGAACGTCAGTTATTTTTTGCAGAAGATCGCTGTCTGATATAGCAATAGATGTTTTGCATGTACCGCTGCTGCACGCCCACTGCTCTGCTATCTTGCATCGCATATCATGCCTACGCTGCATGCGATGGTTACAAATTGGACATAGCTCAGGTAGATTCAGATTGAAGATATCTGCGCTCCGGTCAGTATTTTTTTGTGTATTCCGTTTGCATTTCAACTCTTGCATTTCGGAGTACGTATTCTCAGGTATAACAGCAGGATAGATACCGTCTCCAATGTATCGTTTATCGTCAATGATTCGCATGAGCCGCGCCTTATTCCATCCGATAATGCCAGGCATATACTCGACTTTTCCTTGGTTCAGCTTCTCAGCGATTTTTAGCAGCGACATACCGCTTATGTAGCACCTAAAAATCTGATCGAGAATTTGTTCTTCTGCTTTATTTATACATATCGTACCGTTTTCATAGCAGTATCCGAAGGGAATGTTTCTATGTTTCATGCTGTTCTGCACCGTCCTTTTTCTACAATTATTTCTGTCAGTTCAATTCCTCCGAGTATCTTAAAAGTTAACTCTGCGTTGCTTTTGACGGTGATACCCAGAACGATCTGCTCGAAAAGCTCTTCGTTGAATTCCCATTCTATCTCCGCTTTTTCAAGGATACTATCAAGCGTTTTCAGCTCATCAACAAGCGCCTCATCTTCATCCTCAGAGAGCTTCTTTCTTCGCTCGATTCGCAAGTCTGTGATTTTATTCCCGAGTTCGGCAGACTGTTTTGCATAATCTGAAGCACTCAGTATCCTCTTGGTATGCAGCCTTGCAAGGAGAAGATTTTGTGTGCCGAGATCGGCAATCTCTTTGTCAAGCTCCTTGATTCTTTCATGACTGCCATTCGCACGATACTGCATTTCCTCAATTTGCTTGATCAGCGAGTCGATGAGACCGGACCGATTATCTTTCAACTTCATAATCATAAGCTGAAAGCAGCTGTACACAGCATCCTCTTGTACCCTTGCGCTTCTGCATTTAGTAGCACCTGAAGACATGCCTGAACACATCCAGTATGCTTTTCCTCTGATAATTTGCTTTCGGTAGCTTCGACCACATGTGGGGCATTGTATTATCCCAGTCAACGGATACACTGTTTTCTTTCTGCCTGTACTCATTTGGCGTTCTTTTTGCAGTGCTTGTGCTGCCTGATAAATGTCCCGGCTGACAATGGCAGGATTGCTGTTTTCTACATAATACTTGGGTTGTTCCCCTTTGTTCTTTACTTTTTTAAAGGGCAAGCTTTCGGTGGTATAGCACTTTTGTAACAAAGCGTCTCCCATATACCGTTCGTTGTTCAAAACATAGTCCACTGTAAATGCATACCATTTTGTTTGGCTGTACCGTCTTGGTATTCCTTCTTCGTTGAGCATATTGGCAATAGTTTGTTTACCGTACCCCTGCAGATACAAATCGAATATCCGCCGTATGGTGACCGCCTCTGACTCGTTAATTTCAAGTTGACCATTCACAAGGTTGAAACCGTATGCAGGAGCGCAACAGTTAAATGCACCAGATTCTATGCGTTTTTTATAACTCCAACGCATATTCCCCGATAGAGCCACACTTTCCTGCTGCGCTGCCATACCGGGAAACGTAATGATCATTTCGCTGTTCATCATTGATGTATCGATGCCCTGTTCCTCAAAATACACGCTGATACCAAGTTCAGAAAGCATTCTTGTAACTGCAAGCAGTTCTTCGGTATTTCTTGCAAACCGAGATATCGACTTGACGATAATGCGGTCAATCATTCCTTTTTTACAATCACGAAGGAGTCTGTGGAATTCGTTTCGTTTTTCCATGCTTGTTCCTGTAAGTCCTTCATCAGCGTAGATATCTACCAATTGGAATCCTGCATTTCGCTGTGTGTATTCTGTGTAGTATCTGATCTGCGCAGCGAAGGAGTGAAGCTGATCTTCGGAATCACTGGATACCCGGCAATAGGCTGCTAAACGAATGACTTTTGCTTTTTGCTGACTAATTGTAATTTCTGTGATAGTTTTCATTTTTCTCCTTTCCGCAGGCGTTTGTGCCTGCTTTGATCGCCATTTTCTTCTGCGGCAACCGTGTTACCCTTTTGGCAACACCAACCATACCACAGGAGTTCGGATACATCCAGCGAGAATGAGACACTTTCAAAAATTTATCTTTTCAGACATATATACATTTAATTTCGTAATAATCGGCGCTGATACGGATGATCTTTTCGTATTCTTCTTTGGTAATAAGTTTCATGCCGAGCAGCAGACGGAGCAAATTCACACTGTAGGCAAAGGAAGCATTGTTTTTATCTTGATTCATTTCTTTAAGCCCTCCAAATAGTCAAGTCCCAAACTGATCGCAATTGCGTGATCAATTCGCTTCATTGTTCTATCATCCATGACGCCAACATAGCTGCTAAGACGAGATTTGTCCAGAGTTCTGATCTGTTCAAGCAAAACCATCGATGTTTTTTCCATACAGTCCGCTGTAAAAATAATATGCGTAGGGAGATGGGTTTTGTCCAGTTCACTTGTGATTGCCGCTATGATCGTGGTATTGCTGTAGAAATTTCCTTTATCGTTTTGCAAAATAACAACAGGACGGTTGCCGCCCTGCTCACTACCGATTATTGGAGATAATTCAGCGTAGTAGATTTGCCCTCTTTTGATTTCTTCCATAATATTTTGCCTCCATTAAGTAAAAAGGCGGTTGTTCAACCGAAAATGTGCGAACAACCGCCTATAGTTTTTCGTATCAATCGTTTTGTCTTTTACCGATATTTGAACCACGCCACCCCTCGGCATAAGGAACTTTTGCTCCTTCGGGAACGCATTTTCCGGTCTTTGCATACGAAAGGCAAAGCCTTTCAGACCTCATGGGAATCTCACCCCTCCCAGGTTCTCTGCGAGGCGCCCTCCTTTGCTGCGACGGCACGCAATGTTTTGCATTGCGTTTCAATGCTGCACACTGCTTCAACGCTCGGCTTTAGGACTGGACGCAAGTATCATTATTTCTTCTGCCTGTCATGGCCTTCGATGCAGATGCGCCGCACCGTCTAAGTTATTTTGCGTAAATCGAGATGTCTCTGATTTACGCTATCAAACGGCTTGTCCTTTTCGGGACAGTAGAGGAGAAGTAATGAGTGTGCTGTACTATTCAATTGTCAAAGAGCTGCCCATCCTCATAAAGAAACAGGCGAAGGTTTTTATCCTTTCACCTGTTTCCTCACTTATATACGATTTTTTGCACCTAAGATAGAAATTTTTTTATTTTTTCTTTTGCTCGCTCTATTGATACAAAAATAGAGTGAACAGAACAGTCCTCTATCTTGGCGATTTGTTCGAATGTAAGATCTTCAAAATAGTATAGCAGTATTCTCTTTCGTTGCATGCCTGACAGTTCAGCAATTGCTCGGTACAGCATATCGTATTGAAAATCTCGCAACGCTGTTCCTTCCACACTACACGGTTTATCTATTGCTCGGGAATTGAGAGTTTGTTCGCTTAACTCCGATTGTTCAATATGCCTGTCCACTTTATTCAGATACGACAGATCTTCCAATTCAAAAAAATTAAGGCAATCGAAAAGAGTTTTTTCGATTGCCTTACATATCTTCTTGCCATTCCCGTCTCGGAATGATACAAAGTATTTTGGGTGGTCTGTGTGAACCCCGATTGTAAATATTTTATACGGGTTATCTTTATCTTTGCGCCGTTTAGGACGCGGATCAATATCTTTCGGATGTTTTTCATCCATTTATAGTTACCTCCATTCAATCGTTTCAAATAATAAATTCAAAACAATTGATACGGAGGATCGCGACAGCGCGCACGGCTTATTTGTGTTGCTGTTTTGAAAATGTGGAAATAAAATAAACAGCCAAACTCATCCTCTGATAAACAAAGGTTAAGTTTGGCTGTTTGCCGAAAACCATATTGAATTTGTGAAAGCACACAAGGGGACAGTACATAGTTAATACGCTGTATCACTAAAGAATTTATGTACTGTATTTTGTGCATCTATCCTTAATTATACAGCAACACAATCGCAGGAGATATTGGATTATGCCGCTATGCGGTGAACTATGTTGTCACATTTTTTGTTTTGCTGCGGGTTTTATTGAGGTGAGAGACAGTCCTCATCATCAATTTTCGAGTATAATCCTTTGAATTTAATGAGAAATGACTAATACACCGAATAGCCCTTTTCATTAAAAATCAAAATATCCTGATTTAAATACGGATGACGACCATTAACATAGGCCGGCAAAATCATCCGTCGGGTAAACAAATTTTTAGATAGCAGTTTAGAGTCATTTGTGTTGATATATAAAATATGATATTTCGAATTCCAAGGATTTTGAACGATCTGCATCACACAATATGAGCCATTATATCGTGCTTCATCAAATACATAGCCATCTTTGTCTGTGGATACCGCGCAATTTTCTCTAATTTTGGACAGAATATCATCTTCTATATTACAATCTATAACCACTAAACTATGTTCACATAGAACTGCATTATTGATATTATCCAGTGTGATTATTGGATACTTCACATGCACCTGGGCATCAAAGCCATTGGTAGTCGGTTCTGAAAATACACTGGCTGTTTTCAACAGATGCTCATTGTTCCCGTCGCCGCAAAGAATACGCAAAGGATCTAAATATACATCTAAAAGTCCATTTCCTTTATATGTATGCTCACATTGAACCGGAATTTCTGACTGACTATAGCCGCAAGCGTCTTTTACAAAATGAATTTCATTACCTGCAAAATGATGAAACTCAAAAGTCTTTTCATTATTAATTGTAATTTTGAAATGACTTCTATCAATATGAGGCGGAATTTCCACAGTAAATCCTGCTAAATTTTCGCATATGATCTGAATATGATTATCTACTATTTCAGCTTTTATCTCAGCATATGTTTTATCACTTTCTATTGCATGCAACCTGAGCCAATATGCTTTGAGGTGTCTGTTTCTCTCTGTTCTAAAGAAAACTTGATTTGGATATCGTTCCAAGCGTGCTGATAAAAGTTGTTCGATCACAGCCTCATTTAAATATAGTTTTTCTAGATCTGAATGGACTGTTTTATCGCCGATCAACTCTGTATAATCACATAATTTAGAAAGTGTTTGAAATGCATTCTTATGATATGCAGAGTCATCTTTAGAAATTATGTTGATTACCTTTGTATGATATAGATTCTCAAGATTGGGTAAATACAAATTGCCACCGGCTGAGCATATCCCAGCGAATTCACCTGGCATAGCTTGTGCTAATGCAAAGCTTGCAAAACCACCGCTGGAATATCCAATCATATAGATACGCTCTTCGTCAATTGGAAAGAACTTCTTTACCTCAGATATTATTTCAAGAGAAGAAGTCTCCCCAACATAGCTCCCTAAAGTTACTCCTCTTCCAGAGATATCCACACTAATGACCGCCTCTTTGTGATAGTTATTCATAACGGACGATTGCTCAAAGTTAAGCCATGAACCAGTCATCATCAACAATAAAAGAGGATACTTTTTCTCTCGACTGTATTCAGACGGTAAATGTATGCCTGCCCGGATATACCGGTCATCAAGGGATGAATGAATATACAAATATTTATGACCGGGCATATACAGTTCTTGCATATATTTTCCCGATTCGACCGCTTTGATGGCATCTGCTAACATACTTATACTAAGATCCTGTCCTTCTAGAAGTCCGTAGTCGGGTTGAACTATTGCTTGTATATAGAATCCTAAACAGTTATATTCAGCAGGACTTAGTTCTCCGCTATCCATCAAACGCTGAGCAGTATTAACCCAATAGGATGGATCATCAATGACGGGATACAGGAAAAATTTCCGCTCTATCATACTAATTTTACCATCTTTCGTTTGACAAGTTATTTGAAAGATGAGATGATTTGGGCTTTCGGAGATAGCATAATCATATTTTGACAGATCAATAATGTGTGTCTGATAAAAATAATTGTCAAACGAATCCAACAGAATCGGAGGATCATACAAGTAAATACGCGCCTCCAGCTTTTGCGTGATATCAACATTCACTTCATCAAGTGGCAAAAGAATATATTCTATTTTTTCTTTTGCATAGACAGTATTTTTATCATACCATTTGTTCATCCACCAAAAACGCCCAGTTAATTTCTGTAAATTACTGGACATATAGGATAAGGGTTGTTTTTCACACTCGTTGGCAAGTGTATTGACCCGATAATGCACATATGCGCCGACATTTGGACGCGTTAATTCTATAATAAACAGATTTTCACCGGCATTTAACTTTGTAATAAGCGGCGTTGGGTGACTGATTACAAAACGACTATTGATCCATGTTCTCGTGACAAAATCTGTTTTTGCGCTGATAATTACCTCTGTATCTCGTTCGCACACAATTTTAAAAAATATGTATAACTTTGTGTTTTCTTGGAGAAGTAAATTATCAAATTCTACGCATTCAGGATTTTTTTGTCCACTGCATATGAAAATACCATCGTTGGCGTTCCTATTGAAATAATTTACAATATGCTCCGCGATATCTTGCGGAAACTGCATATCATATATGTTGATGTTAGATTCATCCTTGACTAACAGTACACCTGCTCTATGAATTGCAAGGGATTGTTCTTCGGTTAAGTGATAAATTATAGACACAGACCTTGTAGCATGTTTCATTTAAATCCTTTCTTGGCACATTTACTTATTTTGTGAAAATCTTATCGTATTTAATGTAGTATAAAGATAATTTGTAAAATAACAATCTAATTATTTATGCTGTTGTTATATGTGTAGAATTATACTGATTGTTACTCATTACGATAGAACTGCGCCTGCTTGTCAAACATCTCGGTGTAAATCCCGCCTTTGGCGTAAAGTTCTGCGTGGGTGCCATATTCGGCGATCTGCCCATTGTTAAATACCGCTACCTTGTCTGCGAGTTGAACAGCTGATAGACGGTGCGTAACAAGAATAGCACACTTGTCGATAATCATGTTGTTGAACTGCATATAGATTTCATATTCCGCATTAGGATCAAGAGCGGCTGTCGGTTCATCAAGAATATAAATTTTCCCCTCGTTGTACAAAGCTCTCGCTATGGCTATTCGCTGATTTTCCCCGCCTGATGGTTCAATTCCTTCAGGATCAATCCATTTGCTCACTTGCGTATCATAGCCTTTGGGAAGTTTTTGTATCAAACTATCAAGATGGCATTGGCGCATTATTCTATCAAGTTTATTGACATCATAATCAGCGGTTAAGGCAATATTTATACCAATCGAAAAATAATACTTTACAAAATCTTGGAAAACAGGTGAAAACAAGCGCATATATTCTTCTGCATCATACTCAGCAATATTGCGACCATTTAAAAGAATTATTCCCTCTGTAGGGGAATACAGCCTTGTCAACAACTTTATAAAGGTGGATTTTCCGGCACCGTTAGGACCTACTATGCAAAGTTTTTCATTAGAGTCAATAGAGATATTAACATTTTTCAATGCATAAATATCACTTCCGGGATATTTAAATGATACATTCCTAAATTCAATAATTGATCCCTTGGAATAATTGGGATGTAGATTTCCGGAATCATGAATTTTTTTCGGTAATTTCATAAACTGATTTAACTCATCAACATTTAAGCTGATTTGCGCAAGTTCTAAAAATGAACTGAGAAACCCCTTCAAGACCCCTTCGAGCTTGCCGTAATATGACAAATATATTGCAAAATTGCCTATCGGCATTGACTTCTTTACCACATTGAAAACTAAATAAATATATATAAAAATATTTTGGACGAGTTCCAAAAAAGAGTTATAGTTGTTAGGAACATTTTGCTTTTTTAAATAATCCATATTCAAATCAATGGATTCTTCTTTCACTCTTTTATACTCGTTTAATAAAAGATCGGGCATATTAAAAAGACGTATTTCTTTTGCATAGTCTTGTTGATCTAACATATAAGTGACACCCCACATACGTCGATCAATCTCACTGCCTTTTTGATCTAATGTAAAGAGACTTTTATTTACTTTTTTCTTTATAATTGAAAAGAGTATAGAAAAAAATACCACTAAAATAAGTAAAACAGGATTCAAAAAGGAAATAACTAAAATTACAGTCAATAGACTAATTATCTGAGTAATAAAGCCAAACAAAATATCACTTACACTCCATACTTTAGAAAGGGCTGATAAGGAACGTGACTTGTTTATTTGAATATCGGGGTTTTCATATACCTCATAGTCCATTGTCATAATGTGCTTGTAAAAATTAATATCAATTCCTAATTCAATTTGCTGTGTGACTTTTTTTAATTGATAATTAAGAAAGACATTGATAAAATAGTTTAATACCGGCAAAACTAAAATAATACCTAAATACACAACACATTCATATAAGGCAAATTCCTCCCGACTTAATGTATTAATAAGCAACCCCGGCAAAGTCATTAATATCAAAGGAATAAGCGCCGAGATAATTGATTGTGAAAATTTATACACAAAATACTTTTTTCCGCTTTTTTCGCCTTTTATGTAATTAAGCAGTAATTTAGCGTTGAAAAAAATATTTTTGCAATCAGAAACTGTTTTCAATAATTTGTTTTTCATATTTCAATTCACGAATAAAAAAAGAATGGTGGGAATTTTGAGGGAATGATTTAAAAGTAACAATAATAACTGTTATGAAGCTACTATTTTACGAAAACATGTTTTTTTATTGAATATTAGTTAATTAGCAACCTTTATTCTGGCGTTGAGTAGATTGTTGGGCGCCAAAGGCAGCTTGATTTGCACTTGCGCCCGCATCCCCGGAACATCCACCGCAACTTCCACAACCTGCACGAGAAATTGTAGATTCGTCAAAGGTATTGCGCTTTTCAAAAGTCATATTAATTCCTCCTTTCTTTAACTGTAATTAATTCCCACCATTCTATTTACTTTATTCGCTTAATTCCCTCCGCAAGTGATATTTTTGATAATAAATCAAACTGTAATTTGTTATAAAAATTTTTATCTTCAAAATCTAGTACAAGATGATTCTTTTCCTGAGGTAAATTATCTAAATGGCAAAACATGTTATTTCCTATTGATAACCACCTCGACTTTACAATAATATCTGGATGTTTAAAACAATAACATTTTATATACATTAACAATTCATCATAATCAAAAAAATCATTATCAGTAAGTACTAATATATAATCAGGTTTAATATTAGCTAATACATTATGGTATTTTTTTATGCAATTTAAATTGTTTTGCAAGTCGAAAAAATATACGGAAACATTGGCTTGATTATTATTAAATAAATCAACTCTACTTCTGCCAATCCCTGCATCTCTGAATTGTTTTACAATATTGCTCGAACAAGGCGATAAGAATTGGTTAATCGTAACTCCCGCATTCATAAAAATTTTATTTATATCCAATTCTGTTTTTATGGGTATTGTTGTTAGACCTAAAGAAAAGATAACAACAGCAGGAATGTCAAAGTAATTTTCATTGCTGAAATCGAATTTATTTTCTTTTTTATATTCCGCGCTTTTAGAACTGTCGATTTCAATATATGTCTTATTTTGAATTGCGGAAGCATTTTTGATATAATCAGTAACGTTTTCTGGTATATTTCGATCGTTATATACTATTGCTATGTCACAATTACAAATACATTTATCAATTGAATTATAGTAGCTGATTTTAAAGTTGAAATTATCAATTATATTTTCAAACACTGACTCATCAGTTGTAATAATTGTATCAACATCCACACCTAACAACCATTCAACTGAATATAAAAAAGTGTAAGTTTCTTTTGAGTTTGAATAAATAAATACTTTTTTCACAGTTATCATTCACCTTGCCTTATTAATATCGCTCTGTTTTTTAAATACCACAGTGCTTTGGTTTCCTGATCTTGACATGCATGCTCTTTTTGGTTTACGGTAAATTCACATTGCTCAATATCATTGCATTGAGATACACAAATTTCACAAAACCTCATAGCCCAACATTTTTTACATCGATTTTCAGTCATTTTTCCTATGTTAGCCATATTTTTTATTCTTGTAATATCAAACCCACAGTCTAGGCTTCCAATTGAAAGATTATCTCGTAACAATATTTTTTCACACGGGAAAAATACACCATCTGTATCAACAAATAATCTTTTAACACCGGGAATACATGTTCCATTATGATGCCATATCTTGGGGATATTTTGCTTGTTTTGATAAACACTATCCATTTTGTTAGCGGCTTCTAACAAAGCAACATTTTTTATTGCCTTATCATCGGCATGAGATTCATAAACATCGGCACGAAAATCAATTCCAGACAACTCAGCGTTCAACATTTTAATTTGTTTTTGATCAAATCCAAGATTTTTGAAATATTTGAGAATATAATTATAATCTTCTCCGTCAACAATAACCGGCATAACTTTAACATAGGAATCAAAATAATCAGGATAATTATTCTTTATTTTCAAAAAGTTATTATATACAACCGAAAAGGTTCCGTTGCCATTTATCTTAAAACTCCGGTGAACATTTTGTATTTCCTCAGGACCATCAATACTTAATGAAATATGGAATTTATTATGTACTAAAAAACTTATAATTTCATCTGTTAAAAGTGACGCATTGGTCGTCATACGATAATATATCTTTTTGGTTTTGAATAGACCGTTAGAATATTCTGTAATCTTTTTTAAGAGTTGAAAATTAAGTAGTGGTTCTCCCCCGTAAAAAGCAATATTTACCAGACTAGCATCTCTTGAATGTCGATACAAGAAGTCTATACTCCTTTTTGCAATATCCCAACTCATATTTATTTTTTCGTGATTGCGGTCTATTCCTGTTGAATTCGCAAAACCACAATATCGACATTTAAAATTACAGTCTTTTGTAATTTGTAAAACCAAATCATTTACACACGAATTCAATAGTTGATTGATATATTTTGATAAGGAGTTTTCTACACGATCAACTATATTTGGTTTCATAAAGCCTTTATGTATCAACATACAAATATCGTTATACTCTTTCTCTTTTTTTGATAAAGAAAGATACGCTGTGATACCAATATCATTAACTAAAGATAATTCTTTATAGTGAAGATTGGTAATCTCTAATATTGTGTTAAAATATGTGTCATAAACATAATAATGCCCACTTTTTGTAAATAACTTTATTATTGGTTTGTCATTTGCAATCATTACATTATTCCTCAATTATTATAGTTCTTTGTTTATATCCATCTGTCTCAAAATATGCCAACTGTATTATATCATCATTGCTCAAGAGAATATTGAATTTTTGTTTAAATACATATATAAGAGCAGCCTGTACGCTTGAAAACCATTCATTTCGTGTTGCATCCAATACCAATTTGCATAGCAGTTTTCCACTTGATCGTGAGTAAAGAAATTGAAAATTCATAATAACATCATCAAACTGGTTATTAATAGTGGATATCGCTTCAGAAAAAGCAAATGCATTGATGGAAGTGTTATCAATAATTACTTCTTGTAGTTTTCTTCCTCCAATATTATGGATTATTTGGGTATTACAGCGCGAACTGTTTATATTAGCTACCTCAATTATATCACCCTGATTGTATCTAACGAGTGGCATAGCTATATTGTTAAGATTAGTAATTATTGTCTCTCCTTCTCCACAATTGCTAATCCCATTTTCATTCATAATCTCAAGCAACACATTATCGTTCAACACATACATTTGTTGATTTGGAGATTCATACGCAATACCACTCATCTCTTCTGAACCATACATATTTGCGAGAGGTACCTCAAAAAACTCAAGCGCTCTTCTACGTAAATCCGATGACAAAAGTTCGCCTATCGATTCGATGTATTTTAGTGTTGTAGGCGGAGTTTTATCTGTTCGTTTGTATGCTTGAATAAGTTTATTCAATACAAAGGGCTGTATATAAAGCCACTTCGGCTCAAAATCATTAATAATATCAACAAGTTTGTCATAACCGTTGTGATTTTTAATCAATGATACATTAACCGAAAGAATATTCTCAGGTTTTTTTATGTAATAAACAGTTTCGCCATCATTCTTTATGTTGAGAGCATTCAAGGTAAACATAACATATTTGTCATTCGGATGAATTCCATACCATTGCAGCCGTTTGCGCCACAAAGACATATTTGAGGCATACCAATCCTTATAATCCCAATACACATTTACCGGAACACCAGATGAACCGGATGATGATTGCCGACGCAACTGCTGATTAAAGTATTTCGACTTATATCCATCGGAGAACATATTATACCTATTCTCTTGTAGTTCCTTACGTGTTAAAACAGGCCATTGGGTAATATCTGTAGGATCTTTTATTCCATATTCTTTTATTCTGTTCTTGTAAAAGTCGTTGTGCTCTGACACATATTTCAGCATTTCTTCAAGCTTAGACATTACGCTTCCTCCTTGCCGCTATTTCCAGCCAATTCTTTTGCAACAATCTCAACGATATCACATACATTTTTGAAATAATCCATTTGTAGTTTTTCATCTGGAACGATAATCCCGAAAAGCGCCTCGATTTCGACTATAATAGTAATAAAGGTTATAGAATCCATCCCTAAATCATCTATTAAATCGATATATTCCAATAAATCATAATCAATATTTGTGTTCTCAAATAATATTGCTAATTTATCAATCAATTTGTTCTTAATCTCTGTTCTGTTCATTTTTATCGCTCCTTACACTATTCTAAATTAGCTGTTTAACTTTTTGTTCCGTAGTAATTTTCCGTTATTATTCTTGGGTAACTCATCAGTCCGAGAATAATGTTTAGGAATTTCATATGGCATCAGCAGATTGCTGAGTCTTCTTTTATCTTCCAAAGGTAATTCAAAATCGGAAACATATATACATTCCAAAAATGTGTTATCTTCGGTTTCACATTTTAAAATAACGCACTCCGTTACACAAGTGTTCTTGGTAATTGCTTTTTCCACATCGTATGGATATATCTTGTGCGCGTCTATTATTATTACATCATCAATACGACCGACAATATGCAATTCTTCGTTTGTATCGAAATATCCGACATCTCCTGTATTCAAATACTCATTAAAGAGTGAGGTATGTTTCTCTCCTCCGGATATATAACCCGAATATTTACTTGGCACTTTAATATGAACAATTCCACGCTCTCCCCATGGTACTTGATTTCCATTCTCATCGACTATAACAATATCCACACCGCGGATTGCTTTTCCGACGGAATTGCTTTTGCAGCAGTCGATAGTTTGAGCGGACACTCTCGGCCCTGCCTCGGACAAGCCATAGACATTATATATATTGATTCCACAAAACACATCATGTGCTATGGAATAAGTTTTGTCGCTTAGTACCGATCCGCTTACATAAATCGTTTTCAGCGAACGAATATCATACTGCCTGCGCTGATATTCCTGTGCATACATAGATAACAACATTGGATTTAAGCAAATAATCGACACTTTGTATTTTTCAATGTTGCCTAAAACGAATCTTGGGGGTACAATTGTCGGAGCAATAACGAGTTTTGTTCTTGTTTTTAACGCCACCAATAACTCGCCTGTTAGCGTTGAAGAATGGGATAGCGTTTTCGCTATATAAATACAGTCATTATCATTTGGCTGCATATAATCAATAATAGCGTCTGCATTGGTATTAATAGCGTAATGAGAAAGAATAATTCCTTTAGATTTTCCGGTTGTGCCTGAACTATATATTACAACTGCCTCGTTTGTCTCGTAGTTATGTTGAAACTTATCATAAATCTCTTGGGGAAGCATTGTAGTGACGATATTCTTTTCAAACTCAACGAATTCGATGTGATCAGGAAACGAAATGTTACTTTTTTCTAAAAGTCCATCTTCTATAAAGCATTTATATACATCAGCTTCACGCATCATTTCAATGGCTGTTTGAAGGGGAATGCGCCAATCGAGAAGCACCGCACAATCACCAGAATTCCAAATATGAATTAACTTCTCAATATATTCAAGCGAGTTTTCACCAATTAATGCAACCCTACTCATAACAACACCTTTTTATAGAATAAAATCGTCTAATGACTTTTTTGTCAGCTTAACATCTTGTTCTTCAGCATATCCCAATGTAACAACACCCATTAACTCCAAACTATTATCATTACATTGGATAGCTTTTTTTACTTGTTCGGATGCACTTAATATTTCTCCGATCCAACAGCTTCCAATTCCGAATTCGTGTGCTGCTAATAATATGGTTTGCATTACCGCGCCGCATGACTGAACATCTTTTAAGTGATTGTACGATCTGCTTTTATCCAAAAATACCACTATCATCGCCGCAGCTGTTTTCATCCAAGAACCATAGATTGACAAATCGGAAATATTAAAAATCGCAGCCTTTTCTGTAATAATTTTAAATTTCCACGGTTGACCGTTTTTACCGGACGGGGTACACACGGCCGCTTTTAATATGTCAATCAGCACATCATATTCTATTGAAGAAGTATTATACTTACGTACACTTTTTCTTGTTTTTATGCATTCAATAGTATTCATATTAGCTCCGGGCATAGTATATTTTTTGTGTTTTATTGGTTAGAAACACAAAAACGCATAAGTCTGATATATATAATCGTGCTTACGCGTTAAATGGGGTTTCAGGTGGGCAACATATTAACTCATTTGCACTTTAGAAATCATTTTGGTTTTATTTTATATTTAAATAATATCACTTAAATAATATTACTAATTTTTGCATTTGTCAAGAAAATTTTTTTGATATTTTTGCATAATATTCGAATTGCAAGAATACTGCAATAAAAATTACATTTTTGTATAAAATTCGACAATTTATAATAAATTTCTTACACATCAATCTTATTGGTATCAATAAACTTAGATATTGCCACAACAACTTAATTGTTGAAGAGAAAGTGGTCGTCTTCATTGAAAAAATTGTAATATCAATTGACGGTTTTCTCTAACTTGCAGAATATGTCGCTTATGTGTTTTCCCGAAAAAATCGATACACAATGACTTAGGAGCAGAGAGTGTGTCAACACCGTTAAATACACGTCTCATCCACTTTGAACAGAAGCACATTTTCTATATTTCGCTCCAAGCTAACATATAATGTCAAAATAATGTTTTTCACAGATTGTAAACCATAGCATAGAATGAATCCCTCTGTAAAAATGGCATATAAAAATCATTCGAATGACAGAGAAAAAGTTTTCTAATTAGTTTTCAGCGTAAACCCAAGAGGATGGATGCAATGATAGCAAATGCGATTTCATTAAAAATTGCTGTAGTTTGCGCTAATATCAAGTTTCGCACTTTTATTAATATGTGTTGTTCTTTTCTGCTGTGATATATTTTATAATGGGTAGTTCACTTCACCAGCCATCATGACAGGTACCACCTGCCGCCGAATGGGTATAGTTCCCCCTTGGCGGCAGGCTTGTTTTTTACACTATTGCTATAAATGGATTTTATAAAGCAGGCTGCTTTTGCCGCCGTTTTCACGGTATCGCTGTTCGGTTTCAAGCAACCCTGCTTTACGCAGATCCTGCAAGGCACAGCGCACAGTGGACTGCGACAGTTTCAGCTCCGATGCGATGGTCGGTATTGCAGGCCAGCATTCACCATCCTTGTTTGCTCTGTCTAAGAGATAGATATACACAGATACTGCACGGTGCGGCAGCTCCATGCGATATAGAAAATCAAGCCTACCCATCTGCATCATCTCCTTTGTATTTTTTCGTGGTTTGACGGCGCACTTTCCACCACAGTTACGCCGCCATTGTTTCTCGGCTTGTTTATAGGAGTCTGCAGCGATTCATTGCTTTGCCTTTCTGTCTGAAATTCTTCATTTATTAAGTTGCCGCCTGCGGATTCGGTATCTGTGGGCGGTTCTTCTTTAATCAGCCAGTCGGGATGGTACTTCTGCACGATACCGTCCATGATCTCCTTTTTCTCAGCATACACCACCTCGCGGCCGCCGTTGTCCTCTACGGTATAGGGATTGTCCTTGTCAAACTCAATGCCCCATTTGAAGAACAACTTCAACTTGACCTTCATGGGATGGAAGCCTGTTTTCATTACAACAAACTGACCTTTCGGCATAGACTTTAGTTCGTCCGGTGTCATAAGCGGTCGTTCGATCATTTGCAGAGACTGTGACGGATCATTCTTGGATCGACTGACAGATCCGCTCATCACCGTTCGGCTGCCGAGTGCTTTTGAGAGTATCTCTGCCGAGGAACTGTTGGGCGCAAAACCGCCGAACAGTGTGATCTGCGTATTGTCTACGATGATTTCCGCACCTTCCTTGCCGTAGTTTTTATCGAGCTGCGAGAAGGACTGAATGATCGGAACAATTTGCAATCGGCGGGAACGAGCTGCGGAAAACATCATCTCGGCAGATTCTATCTTCGGCAATGTCCCGAATTCATCACAGAAGAACACACAACGGTTCTTGAGCTTACCGCCGTTTTCATCAGCAACAGCGAGAATTTCACGGTATAGCTGCTGAATGATCAGTGAGATCATGAAGAACGTATTGGGATTTTCCTCCGGCATGATAACGAAAATAGCCGACTTCTCATTGCAAAACTTTTCGGCATCGATCTCAGTATCAAAACACAAAAGTTGTTCCAGCTCTGAATCGAGAAATGCATTCAAACGGGAGAGAGCCGTTGACATAACGCTTGCCATTGACTGCTCGGCTGTATTGAGTGCTGCGCCTGCAAACCACTTCGCCTTATGATCGTTCGGGAGCATTCCCATGAGCTGCTGAAACTGATTCTTGCCCTTCTTATTTGAAGGTACGAGCAATTCTTGAATAATCTTGAATACTGAAACGATATGTCTTTTTTTCGGCTCGCAAAACTCTGCCACAAGCAGGATTGTTGCAGTGAGCAAGCCTTCGGCTGCATCATAAAAGTATGCGTTCTGTCCGAAACTTGCCGCATCCATGCCTGACAGGATGATCGTTTTGGAGATGATCTTTGCATACTTTTCAGCTTTGGCTTTGTGGATGAGCTGCTTATCCGCCTAATACAAATCCATGTATTTATTCACAAGATGCAGGAGATTATTGCCGTTGCTTCGGGTAGGATTACGAAGATCAATGACCGACACATGATAGCCGTACTGCTTTGCGATATTGCCATAGTTTCGCATAACATCGCCTTTGGTATCGGTTGAGAGAAACGACATCCCCGAAGCACAGGCGTACTCGATACAGGGATACAACCAGTATGCCGTCTTACCTACGCCGGCAGCGCCAATCATGAGAACATGGACATCTCCTGTATCCACTATTGCTGTTGTTCCGAGCCTATCGCCGCTGCATCCCACTACGATACCTTGAGGCAACTCTTGCTCTGTGGATTCATCACCCGTTTTCTTTCTAAGCAATTTCTTTTTCAAGATGTGCGTAGCCGTAGGCGTGTATCCTTTTTCTGCTTGTTTACGCCATTTTTCAGGCGTAAACGGAATATGCTGATAGGTTTTGCGTATCTCCGTTTTTGTTGCCCATCTTGCAGTACCGTACTGACCGTCACCAACTGTTTTGGATTTAATGCTGTTGAGGTTATAGATGTGCGCAACCACCGTAATGCCGCCGAGAATACAAAACATCACGGCGGCAACGAATATCAGAGTACCAATGCCGGACACGGTTCTTCTACCTCTCTTTCTCCTGATAATAAAGTTAAATCCTCATTCCAATCTTTGTTGATCGGTATGAGGATTTGAGTTTGTATTCCTTTTTCGGAAAGTTTATCGGATATCCGTTTGTTGGCAATATGCCCTGCGTCATCATTATCGAGGCAAAGATAAACCGTATGGATATTCGGATTATCTCCAATCATTTGCCACATGACGCGGTCTGACACACCACAGCAAGTAGCATAGCTGTGATTTTGCCAACCGTCCTTGTTCATGGAAATAAAACTAAGCATATCAATAGGCGCTTCAAACAGATAGAGCCTATCACTTATACCGTTCCAATGGAAGCTGTATTCGGGAATACAGCTGTCCACATTTCCTTTGAAGGTACTTGTCTGTCCCGTGCCTCTCTTATGGGCATGACGAGGAACACCGTCTGTGTCGTAGCCCACGAACACGGCGTTATGATAGTCTGCCGATTCGTAAATCATATTTCGATCTGCAAAGGATTTTAATACCTCACTGTCAATTTTGCGAGTGACCGTGAGGTATGCATAGACACGACGCATATTATCATTCTGCGGCGGCAGTTCAAAAGGTTTGCACTCTTTAATAATCTGCGGTGATGTTATGAGTGTACCTCCACAGCCGCCAAGCAGATACTCCATCGCTTCGGGATAGGTCTTGCCCATAAATCTGCGGACGAAGTCAATAGCATCGCCGCCTTTTCTCTCATATTGGTGAAACCACAGGTTTCCTCGGATGGTAACCTTCTGTGATCCGTCTCGCCACTCAAACTCTTTGCCTGAGCGTTTGAGGATTTCGCCTTGTGATTTCAGCAAAGACACAAGATCGGTTTGTCGAGCCTGTTCTTTCTGCGCGTCTGTAAAGTGAATATAGGTTGACATTGTGTACTCCTTTATATTAAAAGATCAGTAATTTTTTAATACCGCTTGACAAACTATCGTTATAACGATATAATAAGATTATGGAGGCAATAATATGAAAAACGAATTTAAAATATATCATGGATCACAAAAAATCATTCAGGCACCGGCATTTGGTGACGGCAATCCGAGAAATGATTACGGACTCGGTTTCTATTGTACAGAGAGTCTTGATCTTGCAAAGGAATGGGCTTGTACTGAGGAAAACAGCGGATATGCAAACAAATATGTGTTTGATATGTCAAATCTCTCTGTTTTAAATCTTTCGGACGGTCAGTATAATATTCTTAATTGGCTCTCTATTCTGCTCCAAAACAGAATCTTCAAAATATCGAATGATATTGCTGCCGAAGGTAAAGAATATCTGTTAGAAAACTTTTTGCCCGAATATACTGGCTTTGATGTCATTATCGGTTATCGCGCAGACGATTCCTATTTTTCATTTGCCAATGCTTTTCTGAATAACACGCTGTCGCTGCGCCAGCTTGAAAAAGCAATGTATCTCGGAAAACTTGGAGAACAGATCGTAATGAAAAACAGAAAAGCCTTTAATCAAATCGCATTTTGCGAGGCGATTCCGGCTGAAAAAGAAATCTATTATCCAAAGAAAACAGCACGGGATAAAGAAGCGAGAGAAGCCTATCGTAAGGAGCGAGCAGGACGCCGCGCATCCGATGCTGTTTATCTGATTGATATTCTGAGAGAGGAGTGGAATGCTGATGATCCGCGCTTACGAAGAAACGTATCTGAATGATGCAATGAACAATTTAGGAGATATGTTCGACTATGCGATCTGCGATCTCGGATATGAGCCGGAAATCTTCTTTTCACAGTTTCTCATTTCGGGCATAGCGAAATATTTTGAAAAAGGAAATCCGAAATATATCGCCGGTCTTTCCGGTATCGAGCTTGCAGATGAAGTTATCTACCGCACGGAAGGAAAGCGGCCGTGTGCAGAGCCATCCGAAGAAATTAATAAGAGTCCTGAATATTGGAGTGGATGGATTCTTGCCTACTACCAGTGGTATACTGCACATAGCTTTTCCTATATTCACAAACGAGGATTAAATATATCCCGTATCCTATCGCTTTATCCTACATTGCATGAAGCTGATCTTTCAAAATTTGTTTCGGTAGCTGATGGAATTATTGAAAAATCCAAAAATAATGATGTCAGTAATCTGAAAAAGATACGGCAGGCAAAAGGAGTTACACAGAAAGAATTATCTGAACTGACCGGCGTTTCATTGCGAATGATTCAGTTATATGAGCAGAAACAGCAGAATATCCGCAAGGCGGAGGCACAGACTCTTGTAAACATATCCAAGTCACTTGGATGTGATGTGGAAACACTTTTTGAGTGAATAGAATATTTTCTCAGAACCTCTGAAAATATCTCATAATTAAAAAATCCCATGATTCAGTTAAACATCGAATCATGGGTAATTTAATATATTTTTATATTATCCTGTCCTCACAAGCTGCGACATGTCACCGTGCAGATAATGGGTAGCCGCATTGGTGTCGGTTGCCCACATCCGCAGCTTATCTTTTTGAAGAATCACCGACATTCGGTGGTGTACACCATTTCTATGGACGCTCATTTGAACAAGAATGCTTTTCTAACCGATTCAGCAGCTGTAACAACGCATTCCTTTCTTTTTGTTTTAATTTTTGAATACGTTTGATGATCCGCGAAAGCAATTGTTTGTTTTGGGGATAAATATAATATTTTAAAACAATTCTACGAATATTTTGCATTTCAATCGATATTTCCTCAAAACATTCGATTAAATCCATCGGAATATCATACTGCTTTGCCAATTCTTTCACCATGCGAACGATCAATTGTTTATGATCGCAAAGAACGGAAACACCACCCGGATGCATGCGTGCCGGATAAGGCCCATGTTGACTCCGTTCAAAAAGCCTGGTAAATTGAATTAAATTACCATATACTTTTTGACCAACAAAAACATGAAGGTCAAAATATATACTTTTTAAATCGGCATCATTTAACCCGCTATACGGTATTATATTTAAATATACTTTTAAAGTATAAATCACTTTTTTTATATCAATTTCAGCGTAAACATGTTCGCACGGTTTGCATAACCAAAAATGTTGTTTCCATACATTGTCCAACACGTTCGGACTCTCATAAGAAGTTTTTTCAATCGCATTAAACGCATTAATATAATCATTCATCGTACACGATAAATCGGTCACAAATTTACCGCTGGAACCATTATCACAAAAAAACAATCGACCTTTTTCATATTTATACACCATCACTTCGTGCCAACTTTCACCAGCTTTAGGACAGTCCGTTATTTGCGACTTATCGATTTTCACAAGGATATACCACCCTTGGTCGAGCCATTTTTTTACCTTTGTTTCATTCAAATTTAAAGTACCCCGCTCCATTTCTATGCAATCGATCAACGGACAATGTTTTAGTATTTCAATATGAGTAATTTTATGTAAATAGCTTGGTTCAAAATACACGTCAAAATGAACATCGGTACCATAACTGTAGACAAGCAAAAAATTATTAATAAAATAATTGATGGCTTTTTCATTTTCTCTAAGAAT
>JAAVYP010000004.1 GCA_022791195.1 Clostridiales bacterium
AGTTTTGATCAAACTTTTTTCTAAAAGTTTGCGGGGTGCAGGGGTTAGTACCCCTGCAAAAAAAAAGAAGTATCTATCTCATAAATGATATTTGCTAATAGTGGAGTGTGGGGATGAAACCCTCACAAAAAAGAAAAAGAGATTTTGATTATTAAAAAAACAGCTTCTTTTGCGGGGTTGCAGGGGTTTGGTACCCGCAGAAACAGCTTTGCCGTTTCTGCTGCAAAGAAAAAAGGAAAATTTCTCTAAATTTATAGCATAGAACAGGTTAACTTGTCGTTTTGCGGGTGCGTGGGTCTTGAAACCCGCGGAAAACAGCCCTGCCGTTTCTGCCGCAAAAGAAAGAAAGAAAGAAAGAAAGAAAGAAAGAAAGAAAAAATATACATCCTGTTATTTTTTCTTTCTTTCATTATCTTTGAACTTTGGAAAAATTTGTTTAAAGTGCCCGGCACAATATTGCGCGCAAAATCCTGTAAACAAGCCTGCAATACTTCCCGAAACCATCAAAACAGGCAAATATGCCACCAAAGCCGGCGTTTGCGTCACCAATATGGCCACAAGAATCTGCCCGATGTTATGGGCAATCGCTCCGATGACGCTGCACACCCACATCTGCTTTTCGGTGACAATTTTTTTCATAAGAAGCATCGACAAATAGCATAAAAGTCCGCCTGCAAAGCTGTACATCAATGACATCGCCTGTCCGCAAAAGATGCCGCCCAAAAGAATGCGCAGCAACAGAATCATGCCGGCATCCACATTTCCAATCATAAAAACGGCAAAAATCGTGATGATATTTGCAAGACCAAGCTTGACCCCCGGAATCGGAACAGGATTTGGGATCTGCATTTCTACCACAAAAATGGTCAGTGCGATGGCTGTAAAAACCGCATTAACCGTTATTCGCTTTGTTTTCACACTGGCTCCCCTTTCCCGCCGTCAGATCAGGCCGCGCCGCTTTATCTATTTTGAAACGGCATCAATCTCTTCGTCGGCCGCCGCGGCGGAATTTTCGATTTGAATGACAAGCTTATGCGGCAGACACACAATCGGCGCTATCCCGTCGGTCAGCCATCCTTCTTGTATACATATACCGTCCGGACAGTCCGCGTCTGCTATACAAATCGCTCCGGGCTTAATATGAATCACGTTGTATCCGCCGTCACCAGACACGGTCAGCTCATATTCCTCTTTAACCGCAGATAAATCAATCGAATATATACATTCGCCATTCTGATAGATGTTCGCCATCGCTCCGTTTGCCTTTCCCTTGAAAACAAATAAACCCAAGCCGGTACAGAGCAACAAAAATATACAAAATAGAATGACCCAAGTCCGTGTTTTAATCATGTCGTATTACCGTAACATCTGCCTCTTTGTAGTCTCCGAGAGGAACAAACGTCTCTTCAAGTCCCTCGGTGATATAGATCTGCCCGGCTGTCGTGATAAAAACGGCGTCAAAATCGCTGCTGCCCTTCCAAAAATCGATAGCATGGTCCAGACCCATCACAAACAACGAGGTAGACAAAGCATCGCACACAAGGCCGGTGTCTCCTATGACCGACACAGACGCCAGATCGTTGTCAACAGGATAGCCCGTTGCAGGATCGATAATATGCCGGTAAGTCGTTCCGTTTTCTTCAAAAAAGCGTTCATAGCCGCCCGAGGTAACAACCGCCTTATCTGTTACCTGAATCGCGCCGGCCGTCCCCGCACCAAGCGGATTTGTGATGGCAATTTTCCAAGGGCTTCCATCCGGCTTGGCGCCCAGCGCGTGTACATTGCCGCCCAAATTCAGGGTGGCGCTTGCAACGCCGTTTTCGGTGAGCAATTCTGCTAAGCGATCGCCTGTATATCCTTTCGCCACGCTGCCAAGATCAATCTTCATGCCGCGCTTTAGGCTCACCGTGTTGTCTGCGCTGATCGTTACCGCGTTGTAATCGACGAATGTCAGCAGTTCTGTGATTTCATCTCCAGATGGAACTCTGTATTCTCCAGTGGTAAAGCCCCACGCGCGCACGACCGGATAAACGGATATGTCGAGCGCGCCGCCGGTTCTTTCGCAAAGAGTCAGCGATTGTGCAATTAAATCCCGTGTATCATCGCCTACCCGGCCGCCGCCGTTTTGATTGACAGCGTAAATTTCGCTGGATTCATCTGTGACAGAAAGATTCTTTTCAAGTGAAGAAATCAAATCCTCGGCTTTTGACAAAACATCGTCAGAGCCATACACGGTCAGCTCCATCACGGTATCCATAGCAAAAACCGTGATCGAATGCTTGTCTGCACTTGACACACTCTCTGAATCAGCCGACGCAAACGGCGAACGGGGATGGCCCGCACAGCCGGATAGCAAAAGTACCGATGCTGCGGCAACAACAGTAGCCGCAAGAAGCAGTGAAAAGAATCTCCTCTGCATACAATTTTTCCTTTCGTGTAATGATTATTTCTCTTTGGAAAGAGCATCTGCCACAGCGTCAATCACGCCGCCGGACGAGTAGGTTGCGCCGCTATGCTTTTCAGCACGCGGCATAGAACAGAGCCGGAGGTTTTTTTAACATTTTACCACATAATGCGATAAAAAGAAACGCCAATATGATGGAAATCAAGAAAACCATTTGTTTCTCCTGAAAACGCACTTAAAGACACTGCGTATAAGCAAGTATCCCCAAGTACATCCCCCTCTCTTGCACAACCGCTTTCTTTATGCTATAGTAAATAGAGTAAATCGATCGACAACGGAGAAAGACAAACCATGGAAAATCTGCCCCTTTTATGTGTATACTACCTTGCCGCCTATGGCATCGTCACGGCCATCGGCATTTTGCACACGCTTTTCAACATCATCGTGCTGCATATGAAGAGCATGAAAGACAGCCCCGGCATGGGCGAAGGCTATGAAAAAACAAAGCCGTGGCACGCCCTTTACAATCTGCTTGTTTTCCCTTGTTTTGCCTATTTGTACCTCTCTTCTCTTTCCCAAGCCACCTGGCAGAGCGCTGTGTTCACAGCCCTCATTTGGGGCAGCGCCACCCTCGTCATCGACATTTTCGGCTGGGTTATCATCAAACATCCCTGATCTTTAACCTTTAAGCAGTTTTATGTGGAATATCAGCCGTGGATCACGCTGATCTACATCGCTATCTATGCCAGTCCCCTGCTTGCTTTTGGCCTTATGAGCCTTGGCGCCTAAACAAGCGGAGTTACGCTAAATCAAGAAACAAGAAAGAGAATGCAGCCATGACCAACGCCGAAATACTACAGATTGCCATGACGCAATCAGCCATTGATTCTAACTGCCGGCCGGAGGATTTTCGCTCCGGCTCTCTTACCGTCGTTCCCTCGAAACCGCGAGAAGGGGCCAGAAATTATTT
Source organism: Clostridiales bacterium (assembly GCA_022791195.1). Classification (GTDB taxonomy): domain Bacteria; phylum Bacillota; class Clostridia; order Oscillospirales; family CAG-272; genus CAKSEI01. The sequence goes on from JAAVYP010000004.1 coordinate 3,375, forward strand.
GGAACTGCCGTTTTTCTGCGATCTTGCGACGTACGGCACCGGGCTTGTTGCCTCGGTCGATGAAAGGATTGTTGATTTTATCACCGACTATTGCCAACGGTTTCCGGCATATCGCGCCTTTGAAACCCCGGCGATTCACCTGCTCACCAAAGAATTTGAAAAATACGGCGCGGCCCCCTGCTTTATGGCCGAATATTTCCTGCCCGATCTCCATTATTTAGCGCCCGTTGACTGCCCCTATCCCATTCGCATGCTGTACCCGGAGGATTTCACTGCCCTCTACACCAAAGAATGGTCTAACGCGCTTTGCGAAAAACGAAAACAGTATGACCGTATCGCGGCGGCCGCCTATGACGGCGACACCCTCATCGGCCTTGCCGGCGCCTCGGCCGACTGTGAGGCCATGTGGCAGATCGGCATAGACGTGCTGCCTGCCTATCGCAGGCAAGGCATTGCCAGCGCCTTAACGGCCAGAGTGGCCCTGGAAATCCTGCAAATAGGCAAAGTCCCCTTTTACTGCTGTGCATGGTCCAACATCGCGTCGGCCCGCAATGCGGTGCGCGCCGGCTTCCGGCCGAGCTGGGTGCAGCTCACCTCGGTTTCCCAAAAAAGAATCCGGTCGCTCTTAGAAAACGAATGAAAACCATGTGATAAAAATCCTTTCCATCAGAGCCCCTTGGGGAGCCATGAAGGATGGCACGGCATAGCCGCGCCCTTTCATTTTTTGTAAATGAGATGCCGCAAGCGTCTTTCTTGACAAACAAAACGGTGTATGGTAACATGTGAAATTAAATAGAAAATATTTTTAGGAGGGATCAATCATGTCCGTATATTACAAACACGAAAGAAGCGAGAATATAGACATTCCGTATACATTCAAATGCGAACAATGCGGCGCCGGGAGCGGTCCTTTAAACGCGCACATTGTAGGCGACAAAGCCATCTATAACAGTAATTTTAAAACGATTAAAGAGGAAAGAAATCAAAAACTGTGTGCAGAAGCGCATGAAAAATTAGTCAGCAAAGTAAAAGAAATCTATCAGAATGCAACTGAAAAAGATATTTACAGCCCTGAATTTAAGGATGTATGTCCCCACTGCCAAGCAAGACAGAGCTGGAGCGTGAGCGGACTGAAAAAGAATTTATTTGAGCTGCCTATCACTGTTTTTTTGGTGGGTGTCATTATCACCATTGTCGCTTTGATTGCCCGCTACCAAACCAATTTGGGCTATGTGACGATGAATGTCATTTACGGAATTGCCGGCGCAAGCGTCCTTGCGGCCGCCGGCTGCCTTGTGTTTAACATTGTCAATTTAAAAATCAGACAAAGCAAGGTGGCGGCCACCGATTACGGCCAAAACAAACCGCAGATCGATTGGAAAAATGCTGAAAAATTATTCCGTGAGGAATAACCGCCCGTCCCTATCTACAAAGAAAGACAGTGTGAAAAGCAAAGAAGCTTTTCACACTGTCTTTTTATTAAGCAATGCGACTCTCTCTAACGATTGGTATATGCTCGGTGCTCATACTGACCAATCGGTTGTTTTGCCAACTCAGCTCTGCACCATGCTGCGGTACAGGAAAGTCACAATCTGTCCTCTGGTACAGGTTTCGTCCGGGCCGAAAGCAGTGCTCGACGTACCGTAGGTAATGTCGTTGTTTACCGCCCATTGAACCGCCTCTTTATAATAGCCGGTTCTGGCATCGGCAAAGTTGTTGTTGACCGTAACGGCCGGACGCCCTGCCCTCCGGTACAAAAAGGAGACAATCTGCCCCCTGGTACAGGTCTCATCGGGACTGAAAACCGTGTTTGAAGTACCGTAAGTAATCCCATTTTCTACAGCCCAAAGAACGGCGCTGTAATAGTAATCATCAGTCGAGATATCCACAAAGGGATTCACAGTTGTTTTTGGCTGCGGCTTTCCGGCAGCCCGCCACAAAAAGGCCACGGCCTGTGCGCGGGTGCAGCCGTCATCAGGACTGAAAGTCTTATCCGAAGTGCCGAATACGATTTCGTTTTCCACCGCCCAGGCAACCGGTTTGGCAAAATACGCCTTGAGCGGAACGTCTGTAAATACGATCGGCTTGCGCACCGGCGTAACCGTTACCGTGCATGTAGCCGTAAAGCCGCCGTCCACGGTGGTAGCGGTGATCACCGCGGTTCCCGCGGCCTGTGCACGCAGGGTCGCTTTGCTTGAATCAATGGTTGAATAAACGGCAACAATATCCGGATTCGAGGAAGTCCATTTCACTCTGCCGTCGTACGCATCGGCCGGTTCTACCGTGGCCGTCAGCGTGGTTTTTCCATCAACCTCCAGCGCGGCAGACTCGGGCAGGGTGATTCCGGTCACATACGTGGTGGTAAAGGGTGTTCCCGGCGGTTCTGTGCCATCGTAGACAAGACCTGTTTCGGGCACACGGGTGCCGTCTGTCCCTTTGACAAGGGCCTCTGCCTCTTTGCGGCTGAGAATCAGCTCAGGCGGCAGCTCGGTGCCGTCAACAGACCAAAAACCATTAAAGTAAAAATAGGGTGCGGTCCAGTTGTCGTCCGCCGCATTATAGGAATAGAGCACGTCCTGGGTGTGGCTCTCTCCGTTGCGGTCGGTATAAGTAACATTGTGCTTAATAATATCCGCCTTAGGGTGGCTTTCAAAGGCCACATTCAGCTCGACGCGCTCATATTGGTTGATATACCGTCCGTCTACCCAGGCGTCCGACGCAATGCGCACAAAGCCGCCCAAAGGCACGGCGTAGCCAAAGGTTTGTCCGAAGCCAAACCCGCCCTCGGTCGCGATTCGGATCCATGTGCCGCCGGTCTTTTGGATGGTCTGGCGATAGATATCGCCGACAATCTGTGATCTGTATTCGGCCATATCCTGGTTGGCAATCGTTTTATAGCTCATCAGCTTGGCCAGGTAATCTTCCACGGTGCTCTTAAGGGTCATTTCGGCGTCCTGCCGGAAAGTGAAGGGCTTGCCTGTCTTGTCCGAACGAAGCGGCGTATAGCCGCCCTCTCCCGCGCCGCCGTAGGTTTTCGTTTCGTTATTAAAAGTTATTTTGCTATAGGCGTGGGTGCCGCCCGCGCTGATTTCACAAGACGGCTCCAGCGTTTTGGCGATGGTGCGCATGGTGCCTGGAAAACTGGCCGAATCCAAAATAAAAGGATATGCACTTGCAAGCAAAAGGCCGTCCGACACCGTTTCATACATATTGTAATGCTCGTTCAAAACCAGCTCGGGATAGGGCGAGCTGGCCAACAGCGGATAGGGATGGTCCTCACTGGGCCGGTCTACGTCAAAAATGCTGTTGGGGTATACCGCAAGCTTATCTAAGCGGCTCTGCACAGCGTCTAATTTTTCAAAAAAGCTCATTGACTCTGTTGTGCAGGTGTCGATCAGATAGCTGTATCGGGTTTCTAAGCGCGGGCAAGCGATTCTGACCGAGGTTTTCACAAATTCATCTCCCAAAATCGAGCTGCCGCTGCGGGTTTTCTGCAAAAGGGTAAATTGCCCGCCATCCGAAAAGAACTTATTTGCTATGAAAATATAGCCGCCTGCCACCCGGCCGGTGGTCTCATCCTCATAAGCGACATCCTTATAGCGCTGCGGACTGTTGTAATAGGTGCCGGGATCCACATATTTGACCGAATAGCTGTTGCTGCTTGTGGGCAGGCGAATCTCGCCCTTGTCCTCTGCGGTGAAAAATTCACTGCTTTCGTCTAACAGGCGGAAGCTGGTCGGGTCGGGATTGTCGGTTTGCACATACAGATAATAGGCAAACGGCGATAAAATCGGGGTAATGGTATAGTTGTAGCCGGCCGCGTTGACAATCTCTTCTGCCTGAACAGGAATCATGCACAACAGATTCAGCGCCAGCACCAGTGCAAGAAGCATGGGTGTGATTCGTTTCATCATTCTCTCCATTCTGTCGCTTTGCAGCGGCACAAATTGTTAGGAATTTCTCCTCCATAGTTTATACAAAATACTTACACCTGCTAACCAAACAGCTTGCCTGTTCCGGCATGGATGGGTTAACCGGTTTATTTATCGATGAACGTAAAACAGACTCTTTACGATTTCTTTTTCACGCCGCCTAACTCGTCCGAGCGGTCACGGCAGGCAAGATAGCCCTTTTCAACCGTCTCGTAAAAGCCGGCCTGTTCCATGGCCGCAAGCGCTGCTGCGGTGGTGCCGCCTTTCGAGGTAATACGCTGGCGCATCACCTCCGGCCCTACGCCCGCATCGGCGATCAATTTCGCCGCGCCGATCAGCGTCTGCACGGCCAACCGCTCAGCCGACTCAGCCTCCATGCCGTCCCGCACGGCGGCGGCGGCCATCGCCTCTGTAAGTGCATAGAAATAGGCCGGACCTGAGCCCGAAACCGCCGTCACCCCGCTCATTTGCTCTTCATTCACCTGCACCACCACGCCAAGCGGCGCAAACAAAGCCTGTGCGATATCGGCCTGTGCCTGACCGGCCGCCTGACCAAGACAAAAGGCCGTAGCCGAAAGACCCACGCACAGCGCCAAATTCGGCATGAACCGCACGACCGCAGCCCCGTTGGCATAGGACTCGATCGTCTGGCAGGAAATGCCCGCCAAAATGGATAGAATGGTCTGTCCCTCTCTTAAAAAGGGCTGATAGTCGGCCATGGCCGCCGCTAAATCCTGCGGTTTAAAGGCCAGAAAAACAAGGTCCGCCTCGGCGATATCCTCTTTCCCTGCCGCTTTGACGCCATACTGGCCCACAAGTTCTTCCACCTTTTGCGAGCCGGCAAGACCCAGCACCATCACCTGTTCCGGGCGCATGATTTTCTTTTCCACAATGCCGCGGATCATGGCGCCGGCCATATTGCCGTCCCCTAAAAATATAATCTTCTGATTTTCAAACATATCCTCTTCACCTCGCTATGCATCTTTTCCGTCGGGAAATCCTCTCTTTTGGCCATCTGAATCTCTGTCGGCCGCCTACTCTCTGATCTGCCCGCCGCCATGCACCAAATATTTATAGATGGTCAATTCCTTTAGCCCAAGCGGTCCTCGGGCGTGTGTCTTTTGGGTGGAGATACCAATCTCCGCCCCGAAGCCAAACATCTCTCCGTCGGTAAAGCGGGTGGAGGCATTGTGATTGACGCAGGCCGCGTCCACATGTTTCATAAAATATGCGGCGTTCTCACTGTTTTCAGTGACAATCAGCTCGGTGTGTCCGGTGCCGTAACGCTCAATATGGCTGGTCGCTTCTTGGAGGTCGGCCACGATTTTGACACACATGTCCAGGGAAAGATATTCCTCTGCATAGTCCCGCTCACCGGCCGGCAAGGCCGACGGGAACAAGGCGCGCACCGCTTCGTCCCCATGCAGGGTGACGCCTGCGTCGGCAAGCGACTGAAGCAGTTCTTCTTTTTCGGGATAGCCCTTCGCGATGAGCAGCGTCTCGGCCGCGTTGCACACAGAGGGACGCTGCGTCTTTGCGTTCAGTACAAGCGAGACCGCCATGTCCGGCTTAGCGCTTTCATCAACAAAAATATGGCAATTGCCCACGCCGGTTTCAATCACAGGCACCTTGGCGTTCTGCACCACGTTGGCGATCAGGCCGGCGCCCCCACGGGGAATGAGCACGTCTAAATACTCGGTTAAATGCATCATCTGCTCGGCGCCCTCGTGGGTAACATCCTCCAGCAAGGCGATGCAATCGGCCGGCACGGCGGTCTTTGTCAGCGCTTCTTTCATCACCGCCGTGATCGTTTTATTCGATTGCAGGGCGCTTGCACTGCCCCGGAGCATCACCGCGTTGCCGCTTTTCAGGGCCAAGGCCGCGCTGTCTACGGTTACGTTGGGTCTGGCCTCGTAAATCATGCCGATCACGCCGATGGGCACCCGCACCTTCTCAATGCGAAGACCCGCTTTGGTCTGCCAGCTTTCTATAATTTGCCCCACCGGATCGGGCAGGTCGGCCACCTGGCGCACCCCGTCTGCAAAGCCCGCAATCCGCTCTTTGGTTAAAAGCAGCCGGTCGAGCAGCGAATCGCTCATGCCCTTTTCCCGCCCCGCGGCCATGTCCTTGGCGTTGGCGGCCAGGATGGCCTCTGTATTTGCCTCTAAATGAGCGGCGATAGCGCAAAGCGCTTGGTTTTTCTGTTCGGTGCTGACTGTCTCTAATGTTCGCTGCGCTTTTTTCAGCGCCGCCCCCATCTCCTCAATTTGATTCATTTGTTTTTCCCCCTTTCAGCCGATTTTCTCTATTGTTCGGTGCTGACCACCATGTTATCAATATGTACAATGGGCTTGGCCGCGCTGCCCTCTTTCATAAAAGCACGAATCTCTTCGGCCCCGTAGGAAGCAAAGCCGCGTGCCACCCGGATTTCATCGTCGGTTAAAATATCTACCACGTCCCCCTCGGCAAAGTCCCCGTGGACGGCGGTAATGCCTGCCAAGAGCAGGCTTTTATGATGCTGTCCAACCGCATCGGCCGCCCCTTGGTCAATGATAATTTCGCCCCGACTCTTGGCATAAAAGGCCATCCATTGCAGCCTTGTTTTTAAATTTTCGCCTGCCTTAAACAGAGTGCCCGGGTTCTCGCCCGTCACGCCGCCGGCCACACTGCCCTCGGGCAGCGAGGAGCAAATATATACCTCGACGCCGGCCGAGGTGGCAAGCCGCGCGGCTGAAATTTTCGTTTTCATACCGCCGGTGCCGTTCGCGCTGCCGGCGCCCTCGGCATAGGCTTCAATCTCGGGCGTGATTTTCTCCACCACCTCTATGCGCCGGGCCTGCGGATCCAGCTTGGGATGGCCGGTATACAGGCCGTCCACATCGGTTAAGAGCACCAGCCGGTCGGCATGCACCATCGCGGCCACCTGGGCCGAAAGGGTATCGTTGTCGCCAAAGCGAATTTCGCTGGTCGTCACCGTGTTGTTTTCGTTGATAATCGGCACCGCCCCGCGCTTTAGCAAAATTTCCATGGTGTTAAATGCGTTGATATATTTTTCCTTGACCAAAAAGGCGTCGGGCGTGAGCAAAATCTGCGCGGCCTGGTAGCCCCGTCCGCCGAGGTAGGCGCTGTATTCATCCATCAGCAGCATCTGCCCGACGGCGGCCGAGGCCTGCTCAAACGCCAGCTGTTTCGGTCTTGCCGAAAAGCCGAGCCGCCGGAAACCGGCCGCAATCGCGCCCGAGCTGACCACGATGACCCGATAGCCATCATCCCGCAAATCGGCGACCCCTTCACAAATTTTCTTGATCTTTTCTCCGTCGGCCGCACCGTCCGCCGAGGTCAGCGAACTGGTGCCCACCTTGATTACAATGAGTTTCTTATCCATTTTATTCGTTCTTCTTTGTCCACGCTTATAACGGTTTTTTGATGATTTTTGCATAGTCCCGCGGATATTCAGCCGGCGTCGTTCCCTTTTTGGTCACGATGACGAGGCTGCGCCCCTGCGGTTCGGGCGAAAACAGCGTATATTCCTTGATCACCGCCGTGCATCCCAATTTTTCAAGCGCCGCGCCCGACGCGGCCAACTCTTCGGCCCCGTTTTTGCCTTTAAGGGCAATGAGCTTTCCCCCCGTGCGAAGGAGCGGCACACAAAGCTCCAGCAAAACAGGCAGGGCGGCAACGGCTCTGGCCGTGACCGCGTCAAACGAGCCTCTTAGCGGGCCGCGGGCAATCGTTTCGGCCCGGGCCGGCAGCACGGTGATGTGCGGCAGTTTTAGCCGGGTGGCCGCTTCGGCCACAAACGCAAGCTTTTTCGCGGTGGAATCAATGGCCGTGATAGCGATATCCTTTCTCGCAATGGCCAGCGGCAGGGTTGGAAAACCTCCGCCGCAGCCCACATCGGCCACGTTCGCGCCCGGCGCAAGCTCTGCCGCGGCAACAAGACTGTCGGCGATATGCTTGCGGGCAATACCTTCGTCGTCGGTTATCGCGGTTATATTCATTTTTTTATTCTGCTCCTGCAGCAGTCCGGCCAATATCGCAAAGGCCTCGATATGCGCAAGATAATCTTCAAGGCCGTTTTCGGCCAACGCCTGCTGCATATAAATACGAAAAGCGCTCATCGCTTTGCTATCCCTTTCTTTGGGCATAACTTCATTTCATTATATCATAAAAATCTAAGCTGCAAGAACAAGCCATTAGGCTTGTTCTTGTGACTTCTCTCCCAGCCACAAAAGCAGCACCGATATATCCGCCGGCGATACCCCGCTGATTCGGGAGGCCTGGCCGATGTTCTCGGGCCGGATCTGCGAAAGCTTCTGCCTTGCTTCCAGCCGGATGCCCTCGATTTTTTCATAATCGATATTTTCCGGCAGTTTTTTGTTTTCTAACCTGGCAAATTTTTTGACCTCCGCCTTTTGCCGGCGGATATAGCCGTCATATTTGACGCTCACCTCGACCGTTTTGGTCACCTCAGCCGGCAAAACCGGTCTTGCCTTGTCAAAAACGGCGATTTTGGCATAATCCAGCTCGGGTCGGCGCAAAAGATCGGCCAAGCGCACCCCGCTTTCAAGCGGCGTGGTACCATACGCTTCCAGCGCCGCATTATAGGCCGGCGAGGGGCCAATGGTGCTGTGCTCCAACCGGCTGATCTCTTTCTCAATCTGCTCTTGCTTGACGAGAAAAGCATCATAGCGGGCCCCGTCGATCAGCCCGGCCTGGTAGCCAAGCGGGGTCAGTCTAGCGTCGGCATTATCCTGCCGCAGCAGCAGACGATATTCCGAGCGGCTGGTCATAATGCGATACGGTTCGTTCGTGCCCTTGGTCACCAAATCGTCAATGAGCACGCCTATGTACGATTGATCTCTGGTCAGCACCAGCGGCGGCTTGTTTTGCAGCTTCAGTGCCGCGTTCAGCCCGGCCACCAGTCCCTGGGCCGCGGCCTCTTCATAACCCGATGTACCGTTAAACTGCCCCGCGCCGTACAGCCCCGCCACCTTTTTAAACTCGAGGGTTGCGTAAAGCTCGGTCGGGTCAATGCAGTCATACTCTATCGCATAGGCCGGTCGCATCATCTGCGCCCTCTCAAAGCCGGCCATGGAATGCAGCATGGCGAGCTGCACCTCCTGCGGCATGGAAGAAGAAAAGCCCTGCAAATACATCTCTTTGGTATGCCGGCCCATTGGTTCGACAAAAATGCGGTGCCGCTCTTTATCGCTGAACCGGACGATCTTGTCCTCAATCGAGGGGCAATACCGCGGCCCCGTGCCGTGAATTTTGCCCGAATAGATGGGGGACCGGTCTAAATTATCCAAAATAATCTGATGGGTCGTTTCGTTTGTATAGGCAATATAGCAGGGAATTTGCTCGATTTCGGCCAGCGCCGCCCGGTCGGTGCGCACCGAAAAGGGTTCGGGCGGGCCCTCCACCGGCTGGGTTTCTAACTTGGAAAAATCAATCGAATCCCGGTGCACCCGCGGCGGGGTGCCGGTCTTAAACCGCCGGAAAGAAATGCCCTCTCGCCTTAGCGTTTCGGTTAAATAAAGAGCGGGCAGCATGCCGTCCGGGCCGGAAGAAACCGTGTTTTCGCCGATAATGACCTCGGCGTTTAAATAGGTGCCGCAGCACAAAACAGCCGCCTTGCAGGGATAAAAGGCGCCAAGCGTAGTCAGCACGCCTGTCACCTTTCCCTCTTTGATGCGAACATCGCACACCTCGGCCTGAATGACCGAAAGGCCGGGCGTGTTCTCTAACGTTTCTTTGACAATCTGCTGGTACAACCGCCGGTCGGCCTGCACCCGCTTGGAATGCACGGCCGCCCCCTTGCCCGCATTGAGCATGCGCGACAAGATCGTTGCTTTGTCGGCGGCATAGCCCATCTCACCGCCCAGCGCGTCGATTTCATAGACCAGGTGTCCCTTGCCTGTGCCGCCGATCGCCGGGTTGCAGGGCATGTTGCCCAACGCATCCAAATTGATCGTAAACAGCGCCGTGCGAAAACCAAGGCGCGCGCCGCAAAGCGCCGCCTCGATGCCCGCGTGACCGCCGCCGATCACGGCAATATCAATTTCTTGTACGGTAAATTCTTTCATGTTATCTGGATATAAACGTAATATCATAATAGCCAAGCGCATAGCCAAAGGCCGCGAGCGCCGCCAAGGCAAGGCCCAAAATCGCCAGCAGACGATACAGCATGGTTTTCATTTATGATATTTTCCTCCTGCGTTAATGTTGAACGCCCGATAGAGCTGCTCTAATAAAATCACCCGCATTAATTGATGCGGAAAGGTCATTTTAGAAAACGAAAGCCGATAATCACACTTTTGCTTCACCTGCTCAGAAAGGCCGTCTGAATCGCCGATCACAAGCTGTAATTTGCCGTGCCCGGCCAGCGTCACCTTCTGTATGCGCTTTGCCAGCTCCTCACTGGAGCACTGCTCCCCTTCCACACAAAGGGCGATCTTATACGCCCGTTCCTGCAGCCATTTTTCAGGGGAGGTCCCCGGTTTATAAATTTGATTGGTCAGCCGGCAATAGCCCAAAAGCCTTTTTTCGTATTCGGCAACCGCCGCACGCAAATAGTCCTCTTTCAGACTGCCGGTTGAAATGATGTCCACCGCGATCATAGCACAGCCACCGGTGCGCATTCAACCGCCGCGTCATAGCCCCTGGCAATGAGCGCTTGCTCAGCCGTGCGGTAGGCCGCGTCGGGCGTGTTGTTCTCTTTGCTTAAATGGGCCAAAATAAACCGCTTTGTCCCCTTGCCTGCTAAAAAGGCGCAAAATTCCGCACAGGCCTGGTTGGACAAATGCCCTCTCGCCGAAGCAATGCGCGCTTTCAGATAGGCCGGATACGGTCCGTTCCGAAGCCTTTCGGGATCGTGATTAGACTCCACCAAGGCGCTCCGGCAGCCGACCATCGCGGCCACGGCCTCGTCAGTGACAAAGCCGGTGTCGGTCAGCACCCCCGCCTTGTCTCCCTGCGCCCGGAAGGTATAACCCACGCAGCAGGCCGAATCGTGCGAGAGCGGAAAGCTCTCGACAAGCAAATCCTTCACCTGTACCGCATACTGCACCGGATGCGCCTGCACGTCAAAAGCGGGCCGCATGGCCTGCAAAGACTGCGCCGTCGCATGAATGGGCACGCCGCTGCTCTTGCAAAGCACCGAAAGTCCCCCGATATGGTCCTTATGCTCATGGGTCAAAAACACCCCGTCGATCTCTGAAAAATCTCGGCCAAGCAAGGCCAGCGCCCGGCGGATGCGGCGGGCCGACACGCCCGCGTCGATCAAAATCCGGGCGCCGCCCCCCTCAATATAGGTACAGTTGCCGCCGCTTCCCGAAAAAAGCGGTGTTATTTTTATTTCTTCCATCATGTAAAAAACATTGTATAAACGACGTCAAACCCGACGATAAAGACCAGCGGAAACAGAAAATACAAAAGCGGTCTTGCCTGCTTGTGCCGGCGCTTGATTTCTTCAATCAGCGCCGCTTTCTCTTGTCCGCTTAATCCATCCGAAAGCTGCTCGGGTTCGGGTACATCGTTTGATACCCCTCGATTTATGATTATATAGGCCAAAAACAACGCGGGCAATAAAAGATAGAGACCCGCTTCCACCACCATAGAAAACAGGGCATACGCTGTATCACGCAGATGAAAGGCGGCAAAGTAAAGCCCCACGAAAAAGACACAGCTGCCGGCAAGGCAAAACAGGGTTTTCCGGTTCTGCTTGGCTGTATTCAGGTTTCTTTCGTCCGACAAGGTTCCCTTGTCGTATTTGCGCTTTTTGTTTCGTTTCATAGCCCTCTCCTACTATACCGCGTCAATGCATAAACGAAATTTCTGTTTGTCCATGCCGCGCTGGTTTGTTTTTTGCCCTCTGCCCGTTTGACCCTTTTATGCCGCGGTGGCCTTGATACGCAGCCGTCTTTATACGGCGGCCGCCCTTATAGCAACCGTGCTGTTACGCCATTTTTTCATCCACGCAAAGACCGCCGTAGGGACGGATCTTTAAGCACACGCACGCGCCCTCGCCAAAGCAGTCTTCCATCACCTGGCTGAAGGCAGGCACATCCTCTTCTTTGACAAAGGCCTGTATCGTGCCGGCGAAGCCGCCGCCATGCACCCGGCACGCCCCCTCTTTGCCGGCAAGGGCGGTTTCGGCCAGCACCAGCGCCAGCGAAAGGCCCTGCTCATGCACATTTTTATTTGTATATATATTTTGCAGATATTGAAAAGAAGAACGGCCGCTTTCGTTAACCTTTTTAAGGAAGGTTGCTACATCGCCCTCTTTCAGTGCCTGTTTCTGTGCCTCAACCCGTTCATTTTCCTGTAAATAGTGCATGGCGCGCAAAATCGCCCGGTCACCGGTTCTTGTCCGCAAAGCGCCCGCCGCCTGCACAACCTGGGCGAGCGTGACTTCGCGCAGAGACTTTTTGCCGAAATAGCCGGCCACGGCCCGCATTTCTCTTGGAATATCCGCATAATCATCGGTCAAATCTGAATGATTGCCGCCGGTGTTGACAATGCAAAGCCGATAGCCTGCGTCTTCAATCGCAAACGACAGGGGCTCGACAATCGGGTTTGCCGGATTTTCAAAATCAATGGCCACAAAGCCCCCGTAAATGCAGGCCACCTGGTCCATCAGGCCGCAGGGCTTGCCGTAAAATTCCCGCTCGGCATACTGGGCGATCTTGGCAATTTCCACCTTGTCAACCTGGCCTTCGTTGTATAAGTAGTTTTGAATGGTACCGATCATATCTTCAAAAGCCGCCGAGGAGGAAAGCCCTGACGCCTTGAACACATTGGAGGTAGTATACGCATCGAACCCGCCGGCCTGGTAGCCGAACCGCCTGAATCCTTCACAAACCCCCGCGATCATCAGCGCACTTTTGTGATATTTTCGCTTATTTAAGTCGTTTAAATTAACAGCATCCATCTGAAAACCGCTGCTTTTTACATAGACAAAGTTGCTGTCATTTCTGGCGGCCACCGCGATAATGTCAAGATCAATCGAAGCCGCCAGCACCTTGCCGTTATTATGGTCGGTATGGTTGCCCGAAATCTCGCTGCGTCCCGACACCGAGAAAAGCCGCAAATCACGGTCTTTCTCATAAATCCGGCCAAATTCTTCAATGCATGTGAGATACCGGCTTCTTTGCCGTTCAATTTGTTCTTCGCCATATAGTTCGGTGAAAATACCGTCAAAATGTCCGTCTTGAATCGCTCTTGTTAGCTGTTCTGCCCTCATGTTCGTTCTGCACCCTTCTTGTTATTTTTTGTGGTTCATGCACACTGGTTCTTTGCGTTAATTACCGCTGGTTTCTTCGCTCGCTTCCTCGCTTGCCTCGATCAGATCCGGAATTTCCTTCATTTTTTCCTGGTCGGAGGTAATTTCTGTCTTATCTTTCAGCGCGTTATAATCCTCGGTATAGTGATCATTGCGCAGGCCGCCATCCGCCGTTGCCTGCCAGGAGGGCAGGCCCTCGCTCTCTAAATACATCACATGGATGCCATAGGTCGTTTTCACAATGCCGGTATCGCCCGGTTTTCTGTCCTCTTCAAAGCACCAGGCGTCAAATTCATCGGTCATGGCTCCTTTATCTACATTTTGATAAAGTCCGCCGGCGCTCTTCGAGCTTGTGTCCTCGCTGTATTCTCCGGCTAAGGCAGCAAAGGTTTCGGTTAAATCCTCGGCGGCTTTTGCCTCTTTCAAAAGCTGGTCCGCCTTTTCATAAGCCGCCTCGTCAGAGCCATACGTATCGGCATAAAGCAGAATATGGCGCACATTGACCGTTGCATATTCCTGGCGGTAAACGGGTTTCACCATGAAATAAACGGTGCAATAGCCTAAATCCTCTGATTCAATCACGGTATGCTCGCCGGCTGTGCGCGCCCCGTCAAAGAGCCAGCTGTTCGCCGCCCCCTCAGCGCTGTAAGCGGCGCCGGTGGTAAGCCGCTGTTTGACCCGCTCCTTGAGTGTTTTTTCGGTGATGGTGTCTGCCTGATCTTCTGACGGAATTTCTGTGTCGTCCGACACCACGGTATACTGTTCTCTGTCGTATTGCTCGATCAGGGCGTAAAAGGCGTCTTCATCGGTGATGGCGCCGTCCATCTCTTTTGCTTTTGCCAGCGCCGTTAGGTAAGCCGCCTCTTTTTCTTCATCGTCAGCGTCCTCGTCATAGTCCGCCTCGATCTTCAGGGAAATAAAATCTGCCTTATAAATTTCCCCTTTATTATCTTCGGCATACCGGCTGTATTCGTCTTCTGTGAACGTATATCCGTTATAAAGCTTATAAAAATACTCATTGGCCAGCATGTGAATTTCATAGCAGGCCTTGACGGTTTCTTCGGTGACGAGCTTTCCGTAATTTTTCTGCAAAAAGGCATTCAGATCCTCAAAGCCCTGCTCTTTGCCGTAGTCGGCCATTTCTTGGAGCTCATCGGCAAGCATCTGCTTGTCCTCTTCCGAAAGAGTCATGCCGTCAGCGCGCGCGCCTTCAGCCAAAGAAAGAAACATAGTCGTTGTTTCTAAGGTTTGGTCTGCGAAATAATCAAACCAGGTATAGCCTTCTTGGTCGCTCATCGTGCAGTTTTGATTTTTAAGCGGCATATTCAAATCGATAATATACGAAATATACGCGCTGTACTGCTGGCAATAGTTAAAAAAATTAGTGGCTAAATAATACTGGAACATATCCCCTGTGATCTCAAAATGCTCGCTTTTGACAATCACAGCGGCCGCCACATCGTCCCCATTTTTCTTGTCCTTGCAGCCAGAGAATACACCGGCACACAAAAGTACCGCGACGAGCAGCAACGCAATTCTTTTTTTCAGTTTCATATTAATCTCCATTCCGCCGCCCTGCGGCACAAATCGTTAGCAGCCGTACATAAGATCGAATCGGATTTGCGCTTATGTAATCACCGCTCTCTTTCTTATTTATATACGATTGAATCCTGCCTGAATTTACGGGAAATATCCCGGGGAAAGATCCCAGCATAAAGTACAACATAAAGCACGACATAAAGTCGGAAAAAGTTTCCTTTATGATACGCAAAAAACACACATTTTTGGGTTGCCAAATGCAGATTTTTTACCGGTCTTTCTTGCTTCTCCTGTTGGGCAAAAGGCTTGATCTGACAGCATTTTTCGGTGTTTCTCTCATTATACTATATCGACTCTGCAAATGCAAGGAAAGTCCGGATTTTGTCAACCGATTGTCTCACTTAGCAGCGCGTCCATTCTGGCAAAGCTTTCCTTGTTTTTTTCTTTCATCGCCTGGGCCTTTTTCTGCAAGAGAGACTTATCTTCCCGCATGGCTTCGTCGGCAAAACGCTGCAGCGCCGCTTCATCGATCCCGGCGGCAGGCATCAGCTTGGGATTGTCCAGTTCGGCAAACAGCGCGTCTACCTTGGGATCATACGACAAGCCAATAATCGGTACCCCTGCTGCGGCCGCGCAAATCAAGATATGCAGCCGCATGCCGCAGACAAAGGCCGCCTTGGCCAGTGTTGTGTACATCTCTGAAGAAGAGAGCTGCTCAATACAAAGTCCCCCGCATTTTTCACAAACCGCCCGGCAAATGGACAAATCCTTTTCCTTCTGCATCGGCAAAAACAAGGGCACAAGACCATAAGTTTTCTTCACATAAAGACAAAAACGCACCAGCTTGTCCTGGACTTCCCGGTCCAGCCACTTCCATGCACGCAGAGATATGGCAAAATAAGCCTGTCCCGGGGCAAGACCCGCGCCAGCCAGCCAATGCCGGCACCAGCCTTCATCGGCCCCCTTCATGCAAAACACGGGGTCGGCCGTCACCAGCACGCCGTCCGTCCTGACGCCCAGCTCCTCTAACATTTGCAAGGAAGCACGGTCTCGCACGACAATATCATTTACCTGGGCCAAGGCTTTGGCCGCCCGCTGTTTATCTCGTTCTGAGGCAAACGGGCCGATGCCGTTGGCAAACAGCATCGTGCGAATGCCTGCACATTTGGCCAGCCGCAGCACCCATGTGTAATAAAGCAAAGAGCGCGAGCTGGTCACTGACTGTAACAGGCTGCCGCCGCCATAAATCAACACCTTGCCCCGGCGCAGCACATGCGCCATCATCACCGGATGGAATCGATTGATGCTGTGCACCCCAAACATCCGTCTTGTCTGCTTGGGCCGCCGGGAAAGAACCGTGAGCCGCGCATCCGGATATTCGCCGTGAATACGCTCTAATATCACCTGCAAAAGGGCGTCGTCCCCCTTATTGCCAAAGCCATAATAACCATTCAGCAGAACCTCTCCCTGCCGATACCACGCATAGGGCTTCATGGCTTGGTAAACATCCATCGCGTCCTTGGCCATTTTATCGATTGAATAATGGGCCTCGACAATCGAACGGTTGTACGCGCCCATACGCGCTTTTTCCTCTTCCGACAGGGCGAAGGCCTCGCGCAAAGAAGCGATCAGGGTCGGCACGTCCGCCATGGCCCGTCCGCGGCAGGTAAAGTTTGTGTCCAAAGCCTCCTGCAGAATCGTCTCGCGAAACAGGCCTAAATTTCCCTGCGAACCGGATAGGATCGTCACGCACTCGGCGCTCATGGCCTCCAGCGCCGCGCGGGAAACCCCCACAAAAATGTCCCCCCAGGCGCAAAACTGATTAATATCGGTTCTGGCCCCTGTCAGAATCAAAACCCGCCGGCCGATTTGCTCATTGGCGGCCTCTGCTTCCTTTTTCAGTCTGGCAAAGGCGGTGCCGCCGCCCACCATCACGATTTGCATATCCGGATATTCACCCGCCAGTGCTTTGGCGGCTTCGACGAGATGAAAGCCGATATGCGCCGCTTCGTTATCAATACGCGAAACATACAAAACCCGCGGGCCGTTCTCTTTTAGGCCAAATTCACGCTTCACCCGGGAAGCATCTGTCTCTTTGCGATACCGCGCGGTGTCGATGCCGTTAATGGTAATCGAAATCGTGTCCGAGGGAACCTTGTAGTTGCGAATTAAATATTCTTTGATATCATAGCTGACCGCCAGCGTCCTCTCGCCCCAATTAGAAATGAGCTTCCAGAACAGGCTGACGTCATAGGTTCCGTGCGCGCTGGTCACAAACCGGAATTTTAAGCGCTTGGCTAACAGTCCGCATAGAAAAGCAGGGATGCGCGCATGCGCATGGACCACATCAAACCGCTCTTTTTTAATCAGCGCTTTTAGTAACCGATAGCTTTGCAGAACACAGCGCGGCTTCTTTGAATGCAGGGGAATGCGCACATGCTTCACGCCGGCTTCGGCCAATTCAGAAACATACACCCCCCCGTTTGAGGCCACGCTCACATCATATCCGTTCTTTTTCAGCGCTTTTGCCAATTCGGTGATATGCGTTTCGGCGCCGCCGATATCAAGGGCCATGGTCGTCAACAATATTTTATCCGCCATCCAAAATCCTCTCTAATGCCAACTCTCGTTTTTGTTGCTTCATACGAATCGGCGCACGAATGTGCGCCGATTTTTCAGTCGTCTTATTCGTCCAACACTATGGTTCCGTTTGAGAATTTGCCGGTATAGGTCCGGCCGCTGGGCCATTTATAGGTGCCCGTGCCGTTTGGCTGATCCGCGCTGAAATCGCCGGTATAGCTCTCGCCGTTTTTCCACGTATACGTGCCGGTTCCCTCTTTTTTATCATCGACAAATTCACCGGTGTAGACATCGCCATTCGCATAGGTCATGGTGCCCATGCCGTTTTTTAAATTGCCGGAAAAATTGCCTTCATAAGAGTCTCCGCCGGCATAAGTCTGTTTGCCGGCACCCTCGCGCAGGTTGTTGACAAAGTTCCCGGTATAGCTGTCTCCGTTTGAAAAGGTCATAGTTCCCTGGCCTGAACGCACGCCGTCCTTAAAGCTGCCTTGGTAGATATCCCCGTTTTTAAAGGTATAGGTCCCCTCGCCCGAAATGACGTCGTTGACAAAGGTTCCCTCATAGACATCGCCGTCCTCAAAGACATACTTGCCCTGGCCGTGTTTCAGCATCTTTTTGGTTTCGCCCTTGTACACATCCCCGTTGGAATACGCAATTGTGTTGTTGCTGGCCCGCACTCTGGCCGTTTTGTCTGAATACACAACCAGGCCGTTTGTCGGGTCGCCCGAGCCGTTTACCCGTCCGATATATTTCACCGTGGTCGTTTCCTCTGCCCGCACAATTTTATAGGACATATAGCGGAATCCGGCTAAGAATAAAATTAAAAACATCAAAAGCACGGCCAGCAGCGCCACAATGAATATATTGCGTAAAATCATGCCGATGGTGCGGTGCTTCTTCGGCCTCTTGGCGGCCGCTGACGGCGTGCGCGGCCTTGCGGACGCCTGCGTGCTGCCGGCAGGTCTTGCCCCGCCCGACGCACTGCGCACCGGTCTGTGTGCGGGGCGCGGTCTTTGTTGGCCGGCGCCTTGCGGACGCTGGCCGGAAGGCGTGTTTCGGCGTGCCCCCTGATTCTGGTTTGATCTGGGTCCCCTTCCCTGATTATCCATGTTCTCTTTCCTTTCCTGCGCACAGGCTTTCACCAAATGCGCTTGTTACATGCGTTTTTCAACGGCGCTTTCCGAAATCATTCCATTCGGATTTATTTTTCCCGGGTTCGCTTCCCGCCGGTTCCGCTTAGCCGCTAAAAACATTTTTCAGCATTTGCAGCAATTCGGGTATCACGGCGGCCAAAATAACAGCGGCAACGGCAAACAAAACAATCGCGATGACTACCGTCACGACATTCGCGTTTTTCGCGTCATACCGCATCGAGGCCCGCAGCTTGGTTTCAGGCAAAATATAATAGCGTGCCTCCAGCATGACAATCTGCTTTTTCTTTTTCTTCGTTATCACACGGCCCGGCACAATGCCCACATATTTATGCGCGGCCCCCCGCTCGCTTAACATAAACCGCAGCAGCCATTCGCTCTTAAACCCAAGCTCGGCCGCCCGCAGTGCCTTTTCGGGGGTGTCTGCCCCCGCCCGAATCAGCGTTCTGATCATCCGTCCCGGCCATTTCATTTGATACAGCATGCCAAGGCAGGCCGCCGCAATGCCGACCACAAAACCCATGAGCACAAAGCGCAGATTGGGCTGTGCGGTGTAGGTGAATATTTCTTGAAACAAAGCTGCACCTTTCTTTATTGCGGCCGCAGTACGGTTTTTCCGCCCATGTACGGCTGCAATGCTTCGGGAATGGTCACACTGCCATCCTCTTGATAATGATTTTCCATAAACGCAATCAGCATACGCGGCGGTGCCACACAGGTGTTGTTCAGCGTATGCGCCAGATAATTTCCGTTTTCCGATTTGACACGGATTTTAAGCCGCCTTGCCTGCGCGTCGCCCAAGTTCGAGCAGGAGCCAACCTCAAAATATTTCTTTTGCCGCGGGCTCCAGGCTTCTACATCCACACTTTTCACCTTCAAATCAGCCAAATCGCCCGAACAGCATTCTAAGGTTCTGACCGGAATTTCCAGTGTTCTGAAAAAGGCCACGGTTGTCTGCCAAAGGGTGTCAAACCATAGGGGCGACTCTTCAGGCTTGCAGACCACGATCATTTCCTGCTTTTCAAACTGGTGAATGCGGTAAACGCCCCGTTCCTCAATCCCATGCGCGCCCTTTTCCTTGCGGAAACAGGGACTATAGGAGGTCAGCTTGCAGGGCAGCGACTGCTCGGGAATGTGGCTGTCAATAAATTTGCCGATCATCGAATGCTCTGAGGTACCGATCAGATACAGATCCTCTCCCTCAATCTTATACATCATGGCGTCCATCTCGGCAAAGCTCATTACGCCCGAAGCCACCTGGCTGCGGATCATATAAGGCGGAATGCAATAGGTAAAGCCCTTGTCGATCATAAAATCCCGGGCATAGGACAAGATCGCGCTGTAGAGTCTGGCCACATCGCCCATCATATAATAGAAGCCGTTTCCGGCCACCCGGCCGGCGCTGTCTAAATCTAACCCGTTGAGTCTTTCCATAATCTCGGTGTGATATGGAATTTCATAGTCGGGCACAACCGGTTCGCCAAAACGCTCTCTTTCTACATTTTCCGAATCATCCTTGCCGATCGGAACCGAAGGGTCAATGATGTTTGGAATCACACTCATGACCTTGGTCAGCGCCTCGTCCAGCTCGCGGCCGTCGGCCGTTAACTGCTCCAAACGATCAGCAAATTCAGCGACCTTTTTCTTAGTCTGCTCGGCTTCTTCTTTTTTGCCCTGGGCCATCAGCCCGCCGATTTCCTTGGAAAGAGCGTTTCGCTGGGCACGCAGGGTCTGTTCCTCTTGTCCGGCTGCCCGCTTTTGATCGTACAGGCTGATTGCCTCATCCACAAGGGGCAGCTTCTCGTCCTGAAACTTTTTCTTTATATTTTCCTTTACAAGCTCGGGATTTTCCCGCAAAAATTTAATATCCAGCATTTCTTACGCTTCCTCTATTCATCTTCTAAAATATTATGCCCGCAAATCTGTTTTAGCAGAGCTTCTAAATCATCATCATCTTCAAAAAACAATTCGATTTTCTGGCTGCGGCCGCCATAGGCTATGTTCACCCGCCGGCCAAGCATCCGCTGGGCTTTGGCCGCCAACCGGCCGACATAATCCACTTCGCCGCCCGTCGGCTCTTTCCCGACAGAAGCGACCGGCTGCTGATTTTTCTTTCGCACCAACCCTTCCGCCTCTCGCACCGACATGTTTTTTTCCTCTATCATATCGGCGCACGCGAGCATGTCGTCGGTATTTTTCAAGCCGAGCAGGGTGCGGGCATGTCCCGCGCTGAGCTGGCCTGCGCCCACCCGCTGCAAAAGCGGTTCGGGCAGGTCTAAGAGCCGCAGCATATTGGCAATCGCCGGCCGGCTTTTGCCGATTCGCTTCGCGATGCCCTCTTGGGTCAGGCCGTATTCTTCAATCAGCGCCTTGTATCCAAGTGCTTCTTCCAGCGGGTTCAGATCCTCTCGCTGGATATTCTCTATCAGCGCGACTTCGGCTGTCTTTTGATCGTCATAATCAGAGATAATCACCGGCACTTCGGATAGGCCCGCCATTTTCGCGGCACGCCAGCGCCGCTCTCCCGCGATGATTTCATAAAATCCGCCTGCGGCCGGCCGGACAATGATGGGTTGTATCAAGCCATGCACAGCGATCGAATCGGCCAGCGCCGAAAGTCCCTCCTGATCAAAGGTTTTGCGGGGCTGGTCGGCCCGCGGTTCAATATCAGCCAGCCGCAGCATGTTGACGCCTGAGGCCGCTTCTTCTGTATTATCGACAAAAATTGCGTCCAGTCCGCGGCCAAGGCCGCTTGTCCTTGTCTTTGCCATATTTTTCTCCCTGTCTTTTGCAAAGGATTCTTGTTTTCTCGCGAAAGAATCCCTCGTTTTTCATCCATTTATCCGTTATTGGTGCGGTCGGCCAGCTCTTTGGCAATCGCCGCGTAGGCCTCTGCCCCTTTTGAATATTTATCGTAATATCGAATCGGCTTGCCGTATGAAGGCGCCTCTGAAAGCCGCACATTTCTTGGCACGGGTGTTTTAAAAATCCGTTCCCGATAGTATTTCTTGATCTCTTCTAACACTTGCAGCGAAAGATTCAGCCGGCCGTTGAACATGGTGATCAAAATTCCCGTGATATCCAACGCCGAATTGTAGTGCTTTTTCACCTGTTTAATCGTCATGGCCAGCTGGGAAAGTCCCTCTAAGGCGAAAAATTCACACTGCATGGGAATGACCACCCCTTCGGCAGCCGCCAACGCATTGATCGTCAAAATCCCCAGCGAAGGCGGACAGTCGATGATCACGTAATCAAACGCAAACTGCGCCTCCTCTAAGGCGCGGCGAAAACGACCCTCCCGGTTATCGGCCCCCACCAGTTCAAATTCAGCGCCGGCCAAATTCATATTGGCAGGCAGCAACCATAAATTTTGAAACGCGGTTTTGATACAGGCAGAGCTTAGCTCCACCCGTGAGATAAGCACATCATAGGCCGTTGCCTGCATGCCGCGCTTGTTCGCGCCCACGCCGCTGGTTGTATTCCCCTGCGGGTCCAAATCAACTAACAAAACCCGATAACCCATAAACCCAAGCTCGGCTGCTATGTTGATGGCTGACGTGGTTTTGCCAATTCCGCCTTTTTGGTTGGCAAACGCAATCACTTTCGCTTTTTTCGCCTGCTGCATGGCTCGTCCCCCTTATCTCTAAATATATATACTATTATATCTTTTGACGTACAAAAAGTCAATAAGACATTCATGATGTCAACAATATATTCCGAAGCTACCCCCCTTGTTAAACGGGCGGGCCTTTATAAGGGGGTACGGAAAGTTGATCTTTTTAAAGGGGTGCATTCGTAACGATAAGGCTTCTTTTTTCTGCCTGTGCAGGGTTTTCCCCCCGTGCCAGCTTGCTTGCACATGCCAACTTGCTTGCCCGAGCAAGCAGGCTTGCTCGTACAGAAAGGGGATGTTTCACGTGAAACATCCCCTTTACCCCTTGCCTTGATCGCTGACCGCTTGTCCACATCATGCTCCCTTTTTTATTTAGGAATAACAATGGTCAGCGTAATTTCTTTTTCGTTTTCATTTTTTGTGCTGGCCGCTGAAATGCCCGCTTTTTTTAGGATAGACACGGCTTTATCAATGGAATTATAGAACAAACGCATATCCTTAATGATATATTTTCGTTTTGTTTTTCCCTGTGTCAGCTCGGTCAGCACCGTCTCTACATACTCTTCGGTCGCCGCCACATTTAAATGACGGGCGGCGGTATTCCGAATGACCTCTGTACGTTTCTCTTCATCTGAAATCCGAAGAAATGCCCGCGCATGCCGTTCGGTAAGCCCCGCTTTCATAATACACTCCCGCTCAACGGCTGAAAGACGCAATATACGCAGCTTATTGGCGATATACGGCTGCGAACAGCAAAGACGCTCGGCTATCTGCTCCTGCGTCATATCGTAAATCTTAATCAGCGCGGCAATCGCGTTCGCTTCCTCAAACATATTCAGATTTTCTCTTTGAATATTTTCAATAATCGCTATTTCTGCACTTTTCTTGGAATCCGCATTAATAATTAAGCAGGGGACATGGCTCATGCCAATCAACATAGCCGCACGCAGCCGCCTTTCGCCCGCTACCAATTGAAACAAACCGCCGTCCATGACGTTTTCATCCATAATACGGCGGACAGACAATGGTTGTAACATGCCATATTGCCGAAGGCTCTCGGCCAAGCGAATGATCGCTTCATCCTGAAAGCTCTTTCTCGGCTGCGCCGGATTCGCGCAAATGCGATCGACGGAAATGGTATGAACCCGGCCATATTCCAATCGTTGTTTCAGCGTGAGCTCCCGCTTTTTCAAGACTCGTACTTGCTCGCGCAGCGCGTCACACTCATTATGGTTTCCCAATGGTAATCACCTCTTGAAGAGAGTTTACCAATTTTTGCCAATTATTTCCACCGAATTCTGTCGATTACCGAAATTATTACTAATTTCAATGAATGCTAATTTCAATTATTACTAATTTCAATGAATGCTAATTTCAATTAAGCTAATTTAAATTATGGCTACTTTCAATGAATGCTAATTGAAAGTAATTCCAAGCATTTTTACTGATTAGATCAATTCTTCTGCTAAATCAAAGAAAAATTCTGGACGCACAAGAGAACGGCATATTTTTTCAAACATATTCGTCGCATGATGCAGATCAGTCCCAACCTCTTCTAAATAAGACATATCTCTGTTTGTCAACACAAATATAGAATAGATTGTTTTTCCATAGCTGCCAACAGACTCGACCAGCTTGTAGGTCGTTTCGATTCCTGCCTCATCTTTTATCATTGTATTTTTTATAATTTTGCCATATCTCATTGCTTTGCCAGAATATTCATTTCTTTTTCTTTCTAATATATTTTCATATTACCTTAAAACAAACGGTTTGTAAAGCGAGTTTATCTTTTATAATTCGACATGATATTCGATATTATCCCATTTTATACCCGTCTTTTTCTATACCCACCGCGATCTCTTTCAAATACCACTAAATTTCTACAAAAAAACCTACTGTTAATTGACATAAATCTTCAAAGTGAAACAGTGTGGAAACACATTACCAGTTATTTCCACTTGCTTTGTTCTTATTATAGCTCATTTTGCTTCACAAATCAACCATTTTACGAAAATTTTTGGTAATTATTACCTTTTATTCCCTTTATTGCTATTTTTGGGTCTGCTGTTAGCAAAAAAGAACCAGAGAAAATCATTCTTTCTCTGGTTCTCTTCTATATACTAAAAATCTTCGTTTCTGAAAGTTCGCTGGTTCCGGCAAGGCAAAGCGAAGCAAATTTTTTATTTGCTTCTATTTCTTTCCCATCACATTGAGGCTCACTTCGTCATCAATATGATCAGCCGAATAGACCTTATATTCCATTTCATTATACAGATACGTTTTATACTGCACAGAATTCGGATCCTTATTCGTAAAGATTTTCCCGGAATCAAACTGCTCGGCTGTGAAGGTTTCTGCATACACATTCAAATACTGATCGATAACTTCAACCGCATTCGTTTTTAAGATGGTGATATACCCGTTTGCATTCTGTGTGGGCAGGGTGAGCATCTTCACCCGGCTCATATCCATCTTCAGCACCTTGGTGGCAAAGTAAACGCAGTTGTCCACCGTCAAATCGGTTGTCACATCGTTTACGGCAATGCTCATCAGGCTGCTCAGCGTAGAAACATCGGTGATGTTTTCTTTCACCTGCTTCATCAGCGCGGCCAGCGCTATTTTCTGCACATCCATGCGGCCGTAGTCTGCATCCGCATAGGTTTTCCGGTTGCGGACCAAACACATGGCCTGGTATCCGGAAAGGGTTTGCTCCCCTTGTCGTAAATCAATATACAGATTCTGCTCGGGGTCGCTGTAGGTCATGTCACACGGCACCTTCACATGCAGGCCGCCTAACTGATCGATAAAATTCTCAAAGGCAGAGAGATCCACAATCACGGTAAAATCAATTTTCACCGCCATATTTGTCTCAATGAACTCGCACAGCTCGTTCATGCCGGCCTTACGGCGCTGTCCCTTTTCGGTGCCAAGCTCGGCCCGGTTATAGCCGGCCGCAAACACCGAATTGATTTTATGGAAATTATAACCTGCGTTGATATACGTGTCTCTTGGAATCTGCACGATATTGGCGCCCATGTTTTCTACATCAAAGTGCACAAGCATCAGTGTGTCGGTGTTATTGCCCGTATCGTCGTTGAGTCCGGCGACTAAGAAATTATATACCTTGTCCCGCCGGTCGCCCGAAAGCACCGGCCTGCCGGTGTCGTTGTCCATCCAGTTGGAATCTCCGCTGACATTCGGCTCTAAAAACTGATCAACCCAGCCGCTGCCGCCCGGCCTGCCGATAAACGGAATGCCGAATACGCTGAGCACGACCGATAAGACAATGGCCACACTGATAATTAAAATAAGAACGGTAACAAACACCTTCCATGCCGGGGTCTTTGCCTTTTTCTTTTGGCCGGCCCTGCTGTTTGCCATCGTTCCGGGCGCGCCTTTCTGGGGCATCCCGCTTCTGGTTGCTGCTTTTCTTTCTCTGTTTTGCCTGTTTTGGCCTGGATATTGATTATTCAAAATGGTAACCTCATCATTTGTTGCTGTCCATCAGGGGCATATATTTCACAAAATATTCAATCCCTGAGTACACCGTCATCACAATCATGGCCGCCGTAAACACATAGGAAAGATAAGGCACCTTTCCGTAGGCCCCATACCAAACCGGCTCTGCAATGCACACCATAATGCATAGCATCTGGGTCACTGTTTTCAGCTTGCCTGACCACTGTGCGGCAATCACTTTGCCGCTTTTACCCGATATAACAAGCCGCATGCTTGTCACGCTTAATTCTCTCAGCATAACAAGAAATGCCGCCCACACAAAGACTTTGCCAAACAGAGGATCTACCCCCCCGATAAACGACACATAAATAATCCCAAGCAGCGCGCCGAAAACCATTAATTTGTCAGCCAGCGGATCCATAAATTTACCGAAATCGGTCACCAGATGGCATCGTCTCGCAATCTGGCCGTCCAAAAAATCAGTAAACGCGGCCGCCGCAAAAATGGCAAGCGCGGTGAGTCTGGCCGCCGTATCGCCCATGGCAAAATAGATGGCGTCCACTGTCAGAAAAAGCATAAAAACAGGCACTAATAAAAAGCGCAGTATGGTTAATTTATTCGGAAGATTCAAAATGTTCTGCCTCCAAGCTTCTTTCTTTTATCATATGCCGCATGATACTCATGCTCATGATTTACATGCTCATGATTCATAAAATCAGGCAGCGTACACTCATCGCCCATTATGGTTCCACCATGTGGCCGGTCAAATCGTAATCAATGACTTCATCAATCATAACATGTACGGTCTGCCCCGGTTTTATACCCGGTTTTCCCATAAAATAGATTTTGGGATCAATGTCCGGCGCGTCCATATAGCTGCGACCGTAATACGCCTCGGCCACCACATCAAAGTCGTCAACCAGCACTTCAAAAACCTTGCCGACCTGAGCCTTGGCGAACTGATCGTTCACCATGAGCTGATCTTTCATGATCGTTTCCGCCCGGTCGAGCTTGACCTGTTCGTCAATCTGATCCGGCAAAAGTGCCGCCGGTGTGCCCTCTTCCTTTGAATAAGGGAACACGCCTAAACGCTCAAATTTCGCTTCGGCCGCAAAGTCACGCAGCTCGGCAAAGTCCTCTTCACTCTCACCGGGGAAGCCGGCAATCAGCGTGGTTCGGATAACAATGTCCGGCATGGCCGTGCGCAGCTTGCTGATCGCTGCTTCAATGGCGGCACGTCCGCCCCTGCGGCCCATTCTCTTTAAGACGCCCTCGGCGATATGCTGAATCGGTAAATCGATATAGTGCAGCACTCTGTCATTGGTTCGCATTTCTTCGACTAATTCATCGGTTATTTTGTCGGGATAACAATAAAGCAGCCGAATTTTTGCCGTCTTTGTACTATCAGTTATAGCACGAATAAGTGAATAAAGTGTGACGCCGCCCGGCAGATCCTCGCCATACCGGGTCACATCCTGTGCCACCAAAATGATCTCTTTGGCCCCGAGCGCCTCCAGTTCCGCGGCCTCAGCCACAATATCATCCAAATCTCTTGAGCGGAATTTTCCGCGAATCAAGGGAATGGCACAGTATGTACAATGGTTGTCGCAGCCCTCGGCAATTTTTAAATAAGCATAGTGGGAGGGGGTGGTGACAATCCGGCTGCCGCCGAGGGGCATCTCTTCAATCGGCGCATAACAGGTGTAACGCTGCTTTTGCTCCACAGCCTTGACCGCATCGACAATCGAATGCAGCCCGCCGCAGCCCACAACCGCGTCCACCTCGGGCATTTCCTGTAATATTTCATCCCGATAGCGCTGGGCCAGACAGCCGGTGACAATGATGCCTTTTAGATTATATTGGTCTTTTAAAACCGCTATGTCTAAAATATTATCAATCGCCTCTTTTTTGGCGCTTTCGATAAACGCGCAGGTGTTGATAATGACAATATCCGCCTCGGTCTCCTCGGGCGTCAGCTCATAGCCGGCCTCGTGCAGCTCTCTTAGCATGATTTCGGTATCAATCTGGTTTTTGGGACAGCCCAGTGACACAAATCCTATTTTACTCTTGCTCATTTTCCACAATCCTTTGTTTGGCGGCCTTGATGGTTTCATAGTCATAGCCATACCGCTGTAAAGAGGCCAGTATTTTTTTCTCATCGGTCCGGCGGTCATCACGCAGCCGCCTGGCGCAGGCCTCGACAAAATCGACCTGTTCGCAGGCCTCGTCAAAACATTCGTCAATCAGCGCGTCGTTAAAGCCCTTTTGCTTTAAGGCCATAAAAATCCGTCTTTTCCCATAGCCCTTGATATTGCCCAGCCTGTCCACCAGACGGAACATATGCTCTCTCTCGTTGACATAACCCTTGGCCTTTAAATAGTCGATGGCCTCCTTCACCGCGCCGGGGCCGTGCCCCTTTTCGGTCAGTTTTTCGATTAACTGCCGCTCGGTGTTAGGCGTATAAGAGATGATGTTCAGCGCGCGCCGAATCGCTTTTTTTCCTTCTTCTGTCATTTCAAATCAAGTAAAGAAATATCGAACCCATCGTCCTCGTCGTCTTCAAGCAGCTCTTCCATCGACAGGTCAAGCTCGTTTGAATGGGCACGTATCTTTGCCTCCACTTCCTTTGCCTTTTCGGGATTTTCTTCTAAAAACCGGCGGGCATTGTCCCGGCCCTGCCCGATGCGTTCCTCGCCCATTGAGAACCACGCGCCGGATTTTTCAATAAAGCCAAGGCTAACGCCCAAATCGAGAATTTCGCCTAACTTGGAAATACCCTTGCCGAAGAGAATATCAAACTCGGCCGTTTTAAAGGGCGGGGCCACTTTGTTTTTGACCACCTTGCACTTGGTCCGGTTGCCGTATTGCTCGGTTCCGTTTTTCAGGCTTTCGCCCTTGCGCACCTCGATGCGCACCGAGGCGTAGAATTTCAACGCCCGGCCGCCCGGCGTCACCTCGGGATTTCCGTAGACCACCCCGACCTTCTCGCGCAGCTGGTTGATGAAGATAAACACACAGTTGCTCTTTTCAATGATACCTGACAATTTTCGCATGGCCTGGCTCATCAACCGGGCCTGCAGGCCGACATGGCTTGAGCCCATGTCCCCGTCGATTTCCTGCTGGGGCACTAACGCCGCCACCGAGTCCACCACGATGACGTCCACCGCGCCCGAGCGCACTAAATATTCAGCAACCGACAGGGCCTGTTCGCCCGAATCGGGCTGGGAAACAAGCAGTTCGTCGATGTTGACCCCTAATTTTTTGGCATAGACCGGGTCCAGCGCGTGCTCTGCGTCGATAAACGCCGCATTGCCCCCGCTCTTTTGCACCTCGGCCACGCAGTGCAGGGCCAGGGTGGTTTTACCCGATGATTCCGGCCCGTAAATTTCGGTGATGCGCCCTTTTGGCAGCCCGCCGATGCCAAGGGCCAGATCCAGGTTCAGCGAACCGGTTGACACCGCGCCGATTTCCATCGTCGGACTTTCGCCCAGCTTCATGACCGTGCCTTTGCCGAAATCTTTTTCTATTTTTGAAAGCGCCATCTCCAGCGCTTTTTTCTTCTGATCGCCGGTTTCGGGTTTTTCGTCCCGTTCTGTCTTTGCTTTTGCCTTTGCCATGTTACGACCATCCCTTTCCTATTTCTTTATGCCGCGCATGGTTGATCCCTGCGCCGACCCTCTTTTTTTGCTTGTCAATAGGTTGGCGAAGCAAGGCGCCAGCCCTCGTTTTCCTTTTCCAGCACAATCTGCTCGGTTTCGGTGCGGCCCGCGAACCTGCCGTCGATTTCGACAATCAGAACTGCGCTTTTGGCCGCTTTTATCTTGATGCTGTCAAAATCCCACGCCGTCCATTCATCGGTCGTCTTGACCGTCTGCTTCACGTTTTTCGTCAGCCGGCCCTCACTGCCCTCGGCATACCGGCGGTACACCTCTTCAGTGCCCTCAAATGCGTTTTCATAGACCCCGGCAAGATAGCTTTTCGCAAAGACCTTGCCGGCTGCCTCTTTGATTTCATCTACGCTTTGATAGGGCGCGTCGGCCCGCACCGGCACATAATGAAACGCCACGGCCGACTCTTCGGCCGCTTGTTCATCATAGTCCTCTACCGGCAGTCCTTCGCCAAAGAATATTTCGTTGAGCGGCGCGGCCTCTTCGATCAGCCGGCGCACCGTTTGCTGAATCTCTTCTTCCGAAAGGCCGCTTTGGTTGCCGCACCCGCAAAGAAATAGGGAAAGGCAGAGCGCGGCAAGCACGCCGCCTATTCGCAAAAATCGTTTTCTGTTCATCCTGCCGTTCCCCCTTCTTGTTTGTTATTCGTTTTCCTGACTTGCCGCTTCCTCTGCGACCGGCGCCGGCTCTTCACCAACGGCATCCTCTGCTTTCTCGTCGTCGCCTTGGCTTACGGTCGAGTAATTGACAATCTTGTTCTGGTCCTTCATGCGCATGATGATAACGCCGACGGCGTCCTTTGAATACAGGTTAATGCCGGCCGCGGGGGTACGAATGATCACCCCTTCGGCGGTGACAATCATTAAATCCTCTTCTTCGGCCACCGCAGCAATGCCGACAAGCGGACCTGTTTTCTCGGTTATTTTCTGGCAGTGCACGCCCTTGCCGCCCCGGTTTTTGGTCTTGAAGTTTTCAAACGCAGTTCTCTTGCCAAATCCGTTTTCGGTCAGGGTCAACAGGGTCTTGCCCTCTTCGGTCAGGGTCGCGCCGGTTACGTAATCGTCGGGCGTGAGCTTGATGCCCCGCACCCCGCGCGACACACGGCCCGAGGTACGCACATCCCCCTCATAGAACCGGTTGGCAAAGCCTTGTCTTGTCGCAATCATGACGTCTCTGTCCCCGGCTGTATTAAAGACAAAGGCGAGTTCGTCTCCTTCGTCTAAGTTGATGGCAATTTTGCCCCCCTTGCGCTGGTATTCATACTCTTGCAGGCAGGTGCGCTTAATCACGCCGCCGCGGGTGATCATGGTCAGATACCGATCTGACGAAAATTCGTCCACCGCGATCATGGCCGTCACCTTTTCGCCCTCGGCCAGCTCAATTAAATTGACAATATTGCTGCCCTTGGCAATGCGGGACCCTTCGGGAATCATATAGGCCTTTTTCGTATAGATTTTGCCGAGATTGGTGAACATAAGAAGGTAGGCATGGCTGTTCACAATCTCCACCTTCTCGATATAATCCTCTTCCTTCATGCCGGCCGCGCGAATGCCCATGCCGCCCCGGTTCTGGGCCGTATAAGAGGCCGCCGGCTGGCGCTTGATATAACCATCGTGGGACAGGGTGATCACACACTCGTGCTTTTCGATGAGATCTTCTAAGTCAATCTCTTCCTGCGATTCCAAAATCTCGGTCTGTCTGTCGTCATTAAACTTGCGCTTAATTTCCAGCATTTCTTCTTTAATGATGTCTTTGACCTTGTTCTCATCGCTTAAAATGCCCCGCAACGTATCAATTAATGCGTGGAGCTTGTTCAGTTCGTCCTCAATTTTATGGGTTTCAAGACCCGAGAGCTTACCGAGGGTCATATCCACAATAGCCTGGGCCTGAATTTCGTCCAGCGGGAAATTCTCCATCAGCTTTGCTTTCGCATCGGGAATCGACTGGGAGGCACGGATAATGCGTATCACCTCGTCGATATTATCGATCGCGATCAGCAGACCCTCTAAGATGTGCGCTCTGGCCTCGGCCTTGCGCAAATCAAACTTGGTCCGGTTGACAATGACTGTCTCCTGATGCGCAATATACCGGTTCAGAATCTCGACCAGGCCTAACACCTTGGGCTCGCCGTCCACCAGCGCCACCATGTTCATGCCGCAGGTGTCCTGCAGTTGGGTGTATTTATACAGCTGATTGAGCAGAATCTGCCCGTTTATGTCCCGGCGGTACTCGATCACAATCTTCATACCCCGCCGGTCAGATTCGTCCCGCAGGGCGGTGATGCCGTCCACCCGTTTGTCCTTGTGCAGCTCGGCAATCGAGGTCACCAGCATGGATTTGTTGACCTGATAGGGAATTTCGGTCACCACAATGCGGTGCTTGTCCTCATCAATCTCGGCGCGGGCACGAACCATGACCTTGCCGCGTCCGGTGGCATACGCCTGGCGGATGCCCTCGGTGCCGTAAATGGTCGCCTTGGTCGGAAAATCAGGTCCCTTGATGAACTGCATCAGCTCGGGCACACCGGCCTCGGGATGATCCATCAGATAGATCGTGCCGTCGATCACCTCGCCCAAATTATGGGGCGGAATATTGGTGGCCATACCCACCGCAATGCCCATGCTGCCGTTGACCAGCAGGTTGGGATAGCGGGAGGGAAGCACCTCAGGCTCTTTTCTTGTGTAATCAAAGTTCGGTGCAAAGGGCACCACCTCTTTTTCAATATCCGCCAGCATTTCGTTGGCCAGCTTGGCCATGCGCGCTTCGGTATATCGATAGGCCGCGGCCCCGTCCCCGTCCACGTTACCAAAGTTGCCGTGTCCGTCAATCAGCGGGTAGCGGAGCGAAAAGCTCTGGGCCAGACGCACCATCGCGTCATACACGGCCGTATCGCCGTGCGGATGATACCGTCCCAACACATTACCAACGGTTGTCGCACTTTTTCTGAACGGGTTATCATAGGTGAGATGGTCCTCGTACATGGCATACAAAATCCGCCTGTGCACCGGCTTTAGCCCGTCTCTGACATCCGGCAGCGCACGCGAGGTCAGCACCGAAACCGCATAGGAAATAAAGGAGGATTTTACCTCACCCTCTATTTTTTTCTCTATGATTTTTTGATCTTGATAATTATATTCGTGATTTGCGTTATCCATTCCGTTTTACGCCCTTCCTGTGCCTTTTCTTTGTTGGCTGGTAAATAAAGCATTTATCCCCAGCCTGTGGAAAATTGCCCGGCTTTGTTTGCTTTGCCGGTCAAGCTTTACCCAGTTGTCCTTATGTTTTGCACATAGTTTTCAACAAGTTGTGCATAACTTTTGTTCAAATGTCAAGGTTTTCCACATATTTGGCATTTTCTTCAATAAATTCACGTCTCGGCTCGACTTTATCGCCCATCAGCAGCGAAAACATCTCGTCGCATTTGATGGCGTCGTCAATGGTTAAGCGCACAAGCGTGCGTTTTTCCGGATTCATGGTTGTTTCCCACAGCTGTTCGGGGTCCATCTCACCAAGACCTTTATAGCGTTCGGCCTTGGCGTTGCCGCCAAGCTCGGCCATCTGCGCGTCTCTCTCTTCATCCGAAAAGGCATACCGCTCTTGCTTGCCTTTGGTGACTTTATAGAGCGGGGGCTGTGCCGCATAGACATGGCCGTCCTCAATGAGCTGGCGCATGTGGCGGAAAAAGAAGGTCAGCAGCAAAATGCGGATGTGGCTGCCGTCTACGTCGGCGTCGGCCATGATGATGATTTTGCCGTACCGCAGCTTGTTTATATCAAATTCTTCGCCAATGCCGCAGCCCAGCGCCTGGATAATCGGAATAATCGACGGATTGGCATAGACCTTGTCAATGCGCGCCTTTTCCACATTCAGCACCTTGCCGCGCAGGGGCAGAATGGCCTGGAAGCGGGAATCTCGGCCGTCCTTGGCGCTTCCTCCTGCCGAATCTCCCTCCACCAGATACACTTCGGTGAGTTCAATGTTCTTTTCATGACAGTCGGCAAGCTTTCCCGGCAGGGTCATGCCCTCAAGCGCGGTTTTGCGCCTGGTGGATTCTCTTGCCTTGCGGGCTGCTTCGCGGGCGCGGGAGGCCATCATCGCTTTTTCGATGATGATTTTGCCCACGGCCGGATTTTCCTCTAAAAATTCACTGAACTTAGTTTTTAACAGATCGCTGACTGTCTTTTTGATATAGGAATTGCCCAGCTTCGCTTTGGTCTGTCCTTCAAACTGTGCTTCGGGCAGCTTGACTGAGATGACCGCGCAAAGTCCCTCTCGTACATCTTCGCCCTTAAAGGATTCATCCTCTTTTAACAGCTTTTTCGCCTTGCCGTAATCATTGAGCACCCGGGTGAGGGTCTGTTTGAAGCCATCCTCATGTGTACCCCCCTCAATGGTGTGAATATTGTTGGCAAAGGACATAATCACGCTGTTGTATTCATCATTGTACTGAAAAGCAATCTCGGCTGTCGCGCCCTCGGCCGACGCGGTCGATTTCATATAGATAATCTCATGCAGGGTGTTGCATCTTTTCTGGCCGTTTAAGTATTCGACAAAGCTTTTGATGCCCCCTTCAAAATACAAGTCCTCTTCTTTCGGCTCGTCGCCCCGCTCGTCCCGCACCACAATGCGCACGCCTGCGTTTAAGAACGACTGCTCTCTGAGTCTTGTCAGCAGGGTGTCATATTCAAAGACAGTTTCTTCAAATATTTCCGCATCGGGCATGAAGCGCACATACAGGCCGGTTTTTTCTGTTGGCCCTAAATCTTTATATTCGCTTGCCTTGTTGCCCCGCTCAAAGCGCTGGGTATAATGCCGGCCGGCATTATAATCGATATATTCAAACCATTCGGAAAGCGCGTTCACGACCGATGAACCAACCCCATGTAAACCGCCCGAAATTTCATAGCCGCTGCCCCCGAATTTACCGCCTGCATGCAGCACGGTAAACACGACCTCAGGCGTCGGTCTTTTTTCACTGTGATGGATGCCCGATGGAATGCCGCGTCCGTTATCCTCTACCGAACAGCTGCCATCCTTGTGTAAAATCACTGTCACTTTGTCGCAAAAGCCGGCTAATGCTTCGTCAATTGCATTATCCACAATTTCATACACCAAATGATGCAGACCCTTGATCGAGGTTGACCCGATGTACATGCCCGGTCTTTTTCGTACCGGTTCAAGTCCCTCCAATACCTCAATTTGACTTTCGGTATAGGTGTCATTTCTTTGCTCGTTCTTATTGATCTCTGCCATTCTTGCTCTTTTGCCTCTTTCTTTCTGTGTTTGCCTGTTTTCTGCCGCTGTTGTTTTTCGTAATGCGCCCTTTGATAGTGGCCGGATTTAAATCACACATCAGCAGCCGGTCTTCGCAGACAAGCAATGATTTGGGTATATCGCGGCTGCACTGGACAATCTGTCCCCTTGCCGCTTTTTCTTTCAGCCATTTTTTTGTTTGTTTCGCTACGGTTGCCGTATCCATATCAAAAATGCCGATAATCTTCTTTTCCTCAACGATATGTTCGGCTCCTATGTGTACATACATGGCTCATACCTTCCGTTTTTCACGTTGATGATCATGACGTTTTCCTTTTCCTGTCCGTTTCTTGTCGCCCTACAGGCTTGCCTGTCGGTTGGCTTGTTGGTCAACTTCTTGGTTGTCACTTCGGCCAGCACCTTTTCTTCACACGTTGTCAATATGACCTGCCTGTCTTTGATACCGGCCAGCACATATTGCTTTCGCTTTTCATCTAACTCGCTGAGAATATCGTCAAACAGCATCACCGGGTTTTCCCCTGTTTTCGTCCGGGATATTTCAGCCTCGGCCAGCTTCATGGCCAGTGCCAGCGAGCGCTGCTGCCCCTGACTTGCGTAGGCGCGCGCTTCTTTGCCGTTGAGCAGCACCAGCACATCGTCCTTATGGATGCCTCTTGTAGTGGTGCCGATGCGCACATCTTTTTCAAAGCTTTCTTCCCACAGCTTGATAAACTCTTCCTTATTTCGCGCACCGTTGTAGTGAAAGGCAGGCTCTTCTTGGCCGTTTGTCATATCATGAAAGATTTCTTTTGCATAGCGGCTTAGCTCTGTGACATACGCTTCGCGTTTTCCGGACAGATACGCCGCCTCTTCGGCCAGCTGCTCATTCCAGAATGAAATGGTGTCCTGCACGGTTTTTTTGTTTTCGTAATAGCTGGCAATTAATTTGTTTCTTTGTGCCAAAATGCTGTTGTACCGTTGCAGCGCGCCTATTGCTCCGCTGCTGATCTGGGCCATGGCCTCGTTTAAAAACCGTCGGCGTTCAGCCGGCCCCGCTTTGACGATGCTCAAATGCTCGGGACAAAACAGCACGGCGCGGAACGCCCCTAAAAACGCGCTCATTTTCCGTTCGGGAATCCCTTCCCGCCGCACCACCTTTTTGCCGTTTTTCAAAAACCGCATTTCGCTGTTCTTATGGCTCGTCTGATCGCGAAAGCACAGCTTGGCATAGGCATATTCCTGGCACGGCCCGATAAATTCTTTTTCCTTGCTGGTCCGGAAAGAGCGGCCCTGGGCAAAGAGATAGATGCCCTCGAGCGCGTTTGTCTTTCCCTGTGCATTTTCGCCAACCAGCACATTTAAGCCCGGTTCAAAGACAAGTGATGCTTTTTCTATATTCCGAAAATTTTCAAATTGTATGCTTTGTACAATCATAAGGCAGCCGCGCTAACTCATTTTCACCGGCAGAATCATATACAAAAACATGTCGTCCTCTTCATTGCCGACTCCCTCGATTTGCATACTCATCAGCGCCGTGGCCAGCGAGATGCGGATGTTATCCTCCGGACAGACCCGCAGCGCCTCTAACAAATATTTATTGTTGAAGCCGATCAGCAAATCCTCCCCTGTTTTTTCGATGGGTATATCATCGTTCACGCTGCCTGACAAATTGGCCGCTGATATATGCAGCACCGTGTCTTCAAACGAACATTTCACACTGGATTTTGCCTGTCCCATGGCCCTGTCCTCTGTGACCAGAGCAGCCCGCTCTAAACTTTGTTCAAACGCATCGCGCGACATAACCACATTAATCGGCGATTCTTTGCGGATGACCCGGTTATAATCAATATATTCAGCGTCGATCAGCCGGGAAAAGAAGGTCAGCTTTTCTAAAAAGAAAATAATATGCCTTCTTGTCAGCGCGACGGTCATTTTGTCGTCATCATCGTCCATCAGCTTGATCAGCTCGGCTAAAGTTTTTCCCGGCACGATAAAGGAAAGATGAAACGTATCGTCTGCGCTTTGAATTTGCTCCATATCGCAGCGGCTTTCTCTGATGGCCAGTTTGTTGCCGTCGCAGGCAACAAGTTTGAGCCGTCCCTCGGTTATTTCAAAAAAGGCTCCGTTCAGGGCGGCACGCTGATCATTTTGTGCAATGGCAAACTGCACCTGTGCGATCATACGCCTTAACTGTCCTTGTGTCACAGAAAAAGAATGATTGCCCTGCAAAACCGGAATGGCAGGAAAGTCGCTCCCAGGCAGGCTATGCAGCTCAAAACAGGAATTGCCGGCCATAATGCGGCACATATATTTATCATCAACCTCAATCGTAACGGTATCCAGCGGCATCATGCGGATGATGCGGGAAAGCCGGTTGGCATTGACAATAAAAGAGCCGCCTTCAATAATATCTGCCTCGATCTCTTCGTGAATGCCTTTTTCCATGTCGTAAGAGCAGAGCGTGCAGGTGCCGTGATCGGTTGTTTCAAAGAATATCCCTTCGGTGGCCGTGAGGGTATTGCGGTCAGACACCGCGCAAAGGGCCGGCGCAATCGCGCTGATCAGCGCGGCTTTATCAAACATAATTTTGATCATGATTTTTTCCTTTCTAAGAGAAAAACATAAATATATAAAAAAGAAATAAGTAATAGTCGTCGTAATAATAAGGCCTGTGCAAACTGTGCAAAAGCGTGTAACCCCTTTATTTTGCTGCAATGCAGAGCCTTAAATGGCTGTTCAAGACCGGATGCTGCGCTTGTGTAAAAAAATAGGAAAAAATGAAAAGTCTGGCAGAAAAAGAAAGAAACAGGTTTTTACACAAGGTTTTAACATGCTATTTTTGTGTTTTCCACAGCAACTATGTGGAAAGTGAAAAAGCAAACAATCGAATGCACAGCAAGATAACAGGCGGCTTGTGGAAAACAGGAATGCGCCGGAAAAGCTTATTCTATTCTTTTATCTCTTTTGTAAGTTCTTCGATTTCCAGCTCTAAGAGCGGTTTGTTTTTGATTTCATTTTCGATCACGCTAAGACTTGACATAATGGTGGTATGATTGCGGTCAAATTCAAGCCCGATTTTCGGCAGGGAAAGAGAGGTAATATTGCGGATAATATAAATGGCAATATTACGGGCGCGCACAATTTCTTGGTTGCGCTTTTTGCCGCGGATTTCTTCTTCCGAAACGCCGTATTTTTTGGAGACCGACGAAATGACCTTGCTCACTAAGGAAG
Organism: Clostridiales bacterium; assembly: GCA_022791195.1. Classification (GTDB taxonomy): domain Bacteria; phylum Bacillota; class Clostridia; order Oscillospirales; family CAG-272; genus CAKSEI01. The sequence goes on from JAAVYP010000004.1 coordinate 41,087, forward strand.
AATCCGACTCGCGGCCGGTCACAATATCCGAGATACAGTGCATGGCCAGATCAACCGTGACCGGCACATTATTTAAAAAGGACTGGGCCGCGATCTTTTTGATGGCCCCTTCCATCTGACGGACGTTGCTTTTTAAATTCTCTGCTAAAAATTCAAAGACAACATTGGGAATATCCGCATGAAAGCTTTTGGCTTTGTTTTGCATGATCGCGATGCGCAGCTCATAGTCGGGCACCTGAATATCGGCCAGAAGACCCCATTCAAACCGGTTTTTCAGCCGGTCCTCAAGCGGTTTGATATCCTTTGGCGGCCGGTCAGACGTCAGCACGATTTGTTTATTGTCTTCGTACAGTGTATTAAAGGTATGGAAAAATTCTTCCTGGGTAGAGTTTTTGCCGGCGATGAACTGAATATCGTCGATCAGCAGCATGTCGGCCTTGCGGTATTTTTCACGGAATTTCAGTGTCGTGGCATTGGCAATAGCGGCAATGATTTCGTTGGTAAAATCCTCTCCCTTTGCATAGACGATTTTTGTGTCAGGATGGTGGCGCAGGGTTTCGTTGATCACGGCATAGAGCAAGTGGGTTTTGCCAAGGCCCGAGTCACCGTAAATAAAAAGGGGATTATAACCGGCCGCAGAGCCTTCACGGGCGACAGCCGTGCAGGCTGCATGGGCGAAGGTGTTGGAAGAACCGACGATAAAATTGTCAAAGGTATAGCGGGAATCAAAAAAATTGCCGTATTTGTCGCTGCCCTCTTCCACAAATTCAGGCACATTGTCCGAAAGCGAAGAAACGGGCGGGGCCGACACAGGTGCTTGGTATTTGTCCAGCGAAACCGGCGCGTGTTCAGCCGATTCAAAAAAAACCGGCACGGCATAGCCAATTACCTCTGACAAAAAAAGAGCGACGTCGTCTGCATAACCCGAGGCAAGGGTTGTGCGAAGGTTGTCATTTTGGTTTTGAATGACAGCCGCCTGGTTGGAAAGAAAAATCAGTTCGGTGTCTTTGAAAAAAAGGTCCATAATCACCGAAGAATATTTAAGAGCAAGCTTTTGCAGCGTCAGATTCCATATTTCTGTGTAGGAGTTCATATTGTACATTCCGTTTCTTGATTTGACATAGGCCAAAGGCGGAAAAAAAGGCCGCCGGCCGGGGTACGTCAAATTACTTCATAATTATATTAAATTATACCATAGAAACAGAAAATGGACAAGGGCTTTTCCAAAAGTTTTGCACAGGCACCGGGAAAAGGAAAAGGGAATTTTTTTGGAAAGTTATGAAAACTCTTGACAAGCAGCTTTGGTTTACAGTATAATGAACAAAGCCACAAGGAAAGAGATGCAATGAAAGAGAGGTGCATGGAGGATGGTAAGAACCTATCAGCCAAAAAAACGGCAAAGACAAAAAGAGCACGGATTTCGCAAAAGAATGAGAACGGCAAACGGAAGAAAAGTATTACATAGACGCCGTGCAAAAGGCAGAGCGAAGTTAAGCTATTAAGCAAGGCTGCGCCAAAAACAGCAAAACCACCGACCTTTTTCGGTGTTTTTTGTTATTGGTGCAGAAAAAGCGAAATGATTGCAACATGAAAGAAACGCCGATAAGAGAAAATCATTTGTATGCAAAGGCATATGCGGCGGGCAGGAAATATGTGGGCCGGTATTGTGTGGTCTATGTATTGGCTGACCGGCATGCAAAGCTGTTGGCCAAGCGGCATCCGAACAAAGAAAAGGTCAATCGCATTGGCTTAACCGTAACCAAGAAAATCGGAGGCGCGGTGGAACGAAACCGCGTCAAGCGGATCATCAGAGCGGCGCTTCGGAGTATCACAGGCAAAAAGACGATAAGCACAGGGTATTTGATTGTGATTGTGGCACGCCCTGCCGCTCTTTCGGCAAAGTCGACGGATCTGGAAAAGGATTTAGCGGCCGCCTTTGCGAAATTTGGCATGTGTCAATGAAGAAGCTCTGTATTTTTTTAATCAAGCTGTATCAAAAAGTGCTCTCCCCGTTGAAAGCGCCCTGCTGTCGGTTTACGCCGAGCTGTTCACAATATGCGGCAGAGGCCTTTGAAAGATGGGGTTTTTTTGTAGGCGGCTATTTGACGCTGTTTCGCATCGTCAGGTGCAATCCATTTTGCAAAGGCGGGTATGACCCGGTTCCAGAGAAAAAAAGAAAGCAATAACGAGGTAGTAGAAAACTTGGATACCTTATATCGAATACTGGCCATGCCATTAAACTGGTTTTACAACATCAGCGGCAGCTATGTCATCGCCATGATCTTATATGGCTTGCTGATCAAACTGGTTTTATTTCCGTTTGGCATAAAGCAGCAGAAAAGCATGCTCAAACAGGCGTCAATGCGGCCGAAAGAGATGGCCATCCGCAAGCGGTACGCGGGACGGGATGATAAAAAAACCCAGATGAAAATGCAGGAAGAGCTGCAAAAGCTGTATCAGAGCGAGGGGTATAATCCCATGTCGGGCTGCGGTCCGGCGCTGATTCAGCTGCCGGTTATCTGGATTTTGTATCGTATTGTGTACGGACCGATGCTGTATATTTTAGGCATTGGCAAGGATGTTTGTCAAAACATGGCGGCGTATGCCGGAGAAATTGCCGGACGCAGCTTTAATTATAAAGATCAGCTGCAATGGATGGACGTCGTAGCGAAAAACTTTGACGATTTTAAACAGAATGTAGCCGGATTTGCCGATCATTTTGCCACCGAGGCGGATTTTACGAATTTTGTGGATAAATTCAAGATATTCGGCGTCGATCTGACCCAAAAACCGCAGCAGGTGTTTGGTGAATGGACAGGCGCGGCGATCGCGATTGTGGCCATTCCTGTGCTGGTATTTCTGGCCCAGTATATATCGATGAAGGTCACCCGGAAGATGTCATATCAGGCGATGCCGGACGCACAAAATGCGGCCAGCATGAAGATTTTGGATATCGGAATGCCGCTGATGACCTTGTATATGGCCTTTATTTTTCCTGCGCTGCTTGGCATTTACTGGATTGAAAATTCACTGCTTGCCATGATTCAGCAAATCATATTGAAGAAAATGTATCCGATACCGGTCTTTACCGAAGAGGATTATAAAAAAGCGGAAAAAGAACTGAACGGCAAACGGAAAGCAGCCAAAAAATCGGGCGGCAGTGTGAAAAAACACAATCCGAAATCGCTGCATCATATCGATGATGATGAGGACGAAGAGGATGGCTCTGCCAGTGAAAGCAGAACGACAAAGACAGAACAAAAGAAAAGCAAGAAGAATGCGTTCATAGAGCCAGCGGCGTTAAAAGAAGAGCCGGGCGCCGAAAAAGAAAAAGAAACAGATGAAGCATGAAAAGGTGATGTAAAGTGGAAAACGAGCTTATCAGCACAGGCAAAACCGTCGAAGCAGCGCTGCAAAGCGCGGCCGGACAGTTGGGCATCGAAGCAGACCAATTGGAATATGAAGTCATCGCAGAAGCAAAAAAAGGATTTCTTGGGATAGGAGAAGTGCCGGCCAAGGTGCGCATTTTCCTGCCAAAAGAAGAAGAGGAAGCAAACGAGAGTGACGCAGCCGAACGGTTTATCGACACTCTGTTAGCGAATATGGATATTCACGCCGAGGTGCAGGTCGAAAATGGAGAGGACGGCAGCAAAGAAATCCGCATTTATGGGGATGAGGCAAGCGTTTTGATCGGCCACCATGGCGATACGCTGGAGGCGCTGCAATACTTAGTGAATCTGGCAGCAAACAAACGGGCAAAAGAGGAAGAAAAAAAGGAATACATCCGCATCCATATGGATATAGAGGATTACCGCGCCCGCAGAGCCGATACCCTGCGTGCACTGGCCAGAAGAATGGCAGACAAGGTGCAGCGGTATGGACGCAGCATGGCGTTAGAACCCATGCCGGCCTATGAAAGAAGAATTATTCATGCGGAGCTTCAGCAGGTGGAGGGGATTACAACCCATTCGATTGGCAACGAGAGCAACCGGCGGGTTGTCATTTCAAAAAAGAAATAAAAGAAGCGGTGCTGATATGACAGCACCGTTTTTTACTATAGAAAATTTTTTGTTTCCTGACAATAGCGGTGTTAAGATGAAAATGCCGATTTTGTCTTATTTTATAGTGGCAGCGGGGTGAAAAACGAACCGGGGAGCAAATCTCCATCAAAAGCCAACCGCTTCCCTTGGTTTTTTAAGGAAGTTGAAGCATATCCTTTGCGAAGGCGAAATTTTGTGGTATAATGAAGCAAATCGAAGATTTGCTTCTAAAGTTTATCTTACAACCTGCAAGGCTGTATTCCGGCAAAGCCAGAACCGATAAACTTCAAGACAGCTAAAATTCTATAGTATCCGTAAGCAAACCTATGGTTGGCTTCTAAAATTTAACTGAACGTGCATTTGCACGCTCTGCCGGTAATACCGGCATCGTTAAATTTTAAGGAAGTGGAAACTTTGTAGTATCCATAAGCAAACCTACGGTTGGCTTCTAAAGTTTATATTTTCACTTTTACAAGTGAAATTTTGGCTTTGCTGAAAACGCCCGACTTCCAGCGTTGCTGGAACGTCGTACTTCCGGTTTGCTTAACCTTCATCGTGTAATCGAAGCAAATTAAAAATTGAATGATAACTTCATCTGCTTTTTTAAAGGAGTGTTCATGCTGCGTTTTATCCATTGTGCTGATTTACATATTGACTCGGCGTTTGCCAAGCTAAGTCCGGCCCGCCGCAAAGAAAAGCGAGAACAGCTTTTTGAAAGCTTTAACCGCATGATCGACCTCATCCGGCGGGAAAATCTGCCCGTTTGCCTGATTGCCGGGGATTTGTTCGATACGCCCAACCCCTCGCCAAGCGCGATCGAGGTGGTGCGTTCGGGCTTTGCCTGTGCCGATGGCTGTCATTTTTTCATTACACCGGGCAATCACGATCCCTATATACCCGGCGGCGTCTATGCCCAAACGGATTTTGGAGCCAATGTCACCGTCTTTACTGAACAAACCCTGCAAAAAATCACCCTCGACGAAGAAAATGCAGATATTTACGGCTTTGCCTTTACCCAGAAAAGCATGGAAACACCGCCGGCGCTCGTGCCGGACGAAACCGATTCCGACCGTATGCGCATTTTGATTGCGCATGCTGATTTGTCCGGCAAAGACAGCGCCTATTGTCCGCTGACCGAAAAAGATATCCTGGAAGCCGGCTTCGACTACACCGCCCTTGGCCATCTGCACAACAAGGCCGGCATCCGCCAAATCGGCCCTGCCTATTACGGCTACGCCGGCTGCCTGTGCGGCAGAGACTTTGGCGAACTGGGCGAAAAAGGCGCGTTTCTCTGCGAGCTGACCAAACAAGCGGGTGTTTCTTCCATGCAGCATACGTTTGTGCCCCTTGCACCGGTGCAATATGTGGAAACAGCGGTGGATATCACCGGCTGCGCTTCGGACGGCGCCGCGGCCGACCGCGTTTTGCAGGCCTTTGCCGGGTCTGCCTTTCCGCTTGGCGGAGAGGTTCGGTTGGTTTTAACCGGCGAAACTCCGCCCGACTATGTGCCGGGCAGCGCGCTTGCGGCCCTGCTGCGTATAGAGGGAACCTTTGAAATCATAGACCGCACAAGACCCCTTTATCAGTTAGAGGCCCTCAAAGAAGAGCCAGGCCTTCGCGGCGAATTTGTGCGGCTGCTGCTGCCCCTTTTGCAAGAGGGAGACAGCGAGGAAAAGAAGCAGGCCGAATTGGCCCTGCGCTTCGGGCTGCAAGCCATGAACGGAGGGGACCTGCATGAAATATGACATTTTGTTGTTAGACGCCGACGACACCCTGTTCGACTTTGGCCAGTGCGAACGGGCCGCCCTGCAAAACACCCTGTGCAGCGCCGGTCTGCCCTTTAGCCAAGCGATTTATGAGGACTATTCGGCCATCAACCTCTCCTTTTGGAAAATGTTGGAGCGGGGCGAAATTGACCGGGATGCGCTAAAGACAAAGCGCTTTGAGGTGCTGGCCGAGCGAACCGGGCTTCGCCTTGACGCGGCTGCGATCAACCGGCGTTATGGCGAGGAGATGGCCGGGCAGCATTTTTTGATCGAGGGCGCGCGCGATTTTGTCGAAAAAGCCGCCCGCCTGTGTCGGCTGTATATTGTAACCAACGGCATGGCCCTTTCGCAAGAAAGGCGCTTTGTTGACGCGGGCCTTGTGCCTTATATAACCGACATATTTATTTCAGAAAAAATCGGGACGGCCAAGCCGGACAAGGCGTTTTTCGACCATGTATTCGCGGCCATTCCTGATTTTGATGCCGGGAAAACCCTGATCGTCGGCGACAGCTTGTCCAGCGATATCGCCGGCGGCATCAACGCGGGCATTGACACCTGTTGGTTTAATCCTGCGGGCGCGCTCAACCACACCGCGCTGCAGCCTGTCTATGAAGTGCGCACGCTGCAGGGGGTGCTGACCATCATCAGCGATAAGGGCTGAAAACAAAGCAAGACGGATACAATTTGTGTCTTGAGCCGCCGGCGAATCCGGCACAAAGCAAAAGAAAGGAATGGTCATGACGATGTTCATCAAGAACATTTATATCGGCACCTTTGGCCCGATACAAGACAAAAAATTTGACTTTCAAAATAAAATCAATTTGATTGAGGGAGACAACGAGTCGGGCAAAAGTACGATTTGCGCCTTTATTAAGTTTATGTTTTTCGGGCTGTCCGCGAAGAGTGTCAGCGGGCTGTCTGCCAAAGGCACCAGCGGGCTGTCCGACCGCAAAAAGTACATCCCGTTTGAATCAAACTGCGCCTTCGGCACCATGACCCTGCACACGGGCAAGGACGGTGGAGAGGGCGAAGACTATCTGATTGAGCGGCGCATTACCCTCACAGGCAAAACCGCCGCCAAGGATGAATACCGCATTCTGTCGCTCGCCACCGGCCAGCCAGCCTTTGTGGGCATCGAACCTTGCGACGCCTTTTTGTCCATGAGCGAGGGACTGTTTTTGCGCACGGTCTATGTATCGCAGAAAATGGGGGCGGCGGTGGACGGCAAAGAAATCACCGCCGCACTGGAAAATCTGCTTTTCTCGGCCGAGGAATCGGTCGACTCGGCCAAGGCGATAAAAGAATTAGACGCCGTTCGGGTCGAGCTGCTCTATAAAAACGGCAAGGGGGGCCGGCTCTATGAAGCGCAGGGCAAACGGGACGAGCTGCTCGCCAGGCTGGAACAAACCAAAAGAGCAAGGCAGGAGCTGGCGGCAGAAGAAGAGCAGCTGCGGCGGCTGCAAAAGAGCGAAAGCGAAAACCAGCGGCTGACCACCGAAGCGCAGCAAAAAATCGAACAATACAACCAGGCCACCCTGCTCCAGTCTTTTGACAAGCTGCATCGGTTGGAGCAAAAGCAGGCGGCCCTGCAAGCCAAGCGGGCCAAGCTCACCCCGTCGGGCGGATTGCCCGAAACCGAAGAAATTCACATGGCCATTCGGCTCGCCTCTGAGCTAAGAGCGGCATGGCAGGATTTGGACCGGCTGCAGGATGCCTGGCAAAAATGCCGGAAGGAAGAGGGCACCGAAGGTGCCTTAGCGGCTTTCCTGGGGCAAAAAAAGACCGCCGCCCGTGCGAAAGCAGCCGGTTTTGTGGTACTGCTTGTCGGTCTTGCCGCCTGTATCGGCGGCTTTGTGATGACGGCTGGCCTGCTGACGGAGGCTGTCCCGGCGGTTCTTCCCTACGCGCTGTGGGGCTGCGGCGGCGCGCTGTTCGTGGCCAGCATCCTTTTGTTTGCCATGGGGGCGAAAAAGAGCCGAACAATCAAGCAGTTTTTCGCCATGTCCGGTGCGGAGCAAATGGAGAAAATTCGGTTATTAGAAAAACAGGCACTGGCACAGGCACAGCGGCAGAACACAGCTGAAACCGAACAGCAAAACACAGCCAAAACCGACGCGGCGCTAAGTCAGTTGTTGGAAAAACGGGCGCAGGCAGAGGCGCTCGAAGACAGCGCGGCACAGCTTTGCCAAAAATACAGGGCGGCCTTTTCTTCGCCCGATTCGTTAGACGATCTGGCCGTGCGGCTGACGGCCGTCAAGGAAAACTGTCTCTCGCTTGAGAGCGAATGGCAGCAAATTGAAAAAGCGAAAGAGGAGCTGCGTGCGGCGCTGGCCGACGAAGAGGAAGAGACGCTGAAACAAAGCTTGCCGGCGCCGGCCGAAACCATTTTGCAGACTTATAATATCAAGGATTTGAAAAACCGACTTGCCTTCGGCACCGAAGCACAGGAGAGCATCCGCGCCAAGCGGAGCGAACTGGAAACCGCGCTTGCGGCCAAGCGTGCGGCGCTGGCCGACGAAGGGGAGCTTGCTGCCGAAATTGAGGAACAGACCGCGTTAATCGACATGCTGACTCTGCGCTACAACGCCGTTAAGTTAGCCTTAGACCGCATTGAGGAAGCGTCCCTGCGCATCAAAAGCAATGTGTCGCCGGCGCTGGCCGGCCGGGCCAGCGAGCTGATGTGCGCGGCCACCAAGGATAAATACGCCAAGCTGTGGATCGCCGATGACGTCTCCATGACCTATCAGGAGCCGGGCGGCTTTATGCGCAGTGTGGATTATTTGAGCCAGGGCACCAAGGACCTTGCCTACATCGCGCTTCGCATTGCGCTGTGCGAGACTCTTTGCCAGGACAAGCAAATGCCCATGATTTTTGACGAAGCCTTTGCCGCGCTGGACGATCATCGTCTTGCGCAAATGCTTGCGGTGATTGCCGCGCGAGAGGGGCAGACACTGATTTTTACCTCGCACACAAGGGACAAGGCATTTCTTGACGATGCGCATGTGATTTCGCTGTCATAGAGAAAAGTTTTTTTCATGGTGCAGGACGGAGGAAGATACACCCCGCAGGATCGAAGGTTCTGCGGGGTTTTTGTAACCCCACGCCCCACGATCAACAAATAGCATTTATGAATAGATACTTCTTTTTTCTTTGCAGCAGAAACAGCGTAGTTGTTTCTGCGGGTACCAAACCCCTACAACCCAGCAAGAGAAGCTATTGTTTTAAATAATCAAAAACTCTTTTTTCTCCTATGCGAGGGTTTCACCCCCACACCCCCTGTCCACAAGTAATCATATGGTAACTTATATCAATAATTTCCTTTTTTCTTTGCAGGGGTACTAACCCCTGCACCCCGCAAACTTTTGCGCAAAAGTTTGACCAAAACCATGCCACGCGAATTGCCTGAAGAGCAATTCGCTCACGCACCAAACGAGCAAAAATTTGTTAGAAATTTAGCGAGTGGCTCGTACTAACATTGACAAGAATCCGAAGTTTGCTATTATGTTTGCGACAAGGGACTAAGGCAAAACGAACGAAAAGGTTTTCGTAGACCTTTCTGCGCTGTGCACAGCGCGGTTTATCTCATTCAATCGCCCTTGTCGTTAAGGGTGCAGTGCTGTTGGCTTTTTTGCTTGCTTTGTGGCGGGTTCTTCACTTTGCTTTAAACAAATTTCACTACACGTTGAGGCATTGATAAATTGACTGTATAGTCAATTTATCTCGCCGAGTTTTGACGCACTTTTTTCTAAAAGTGCGCGGGGTTGCAGGGGTTGGTACCCCTGCAAAGAAAAAAAGGAAAATTTCTCTAAATTTATAACATAGAGCAGGTTAACTTGTCGTTTTATGGGGGTGTGGGGGTGAAACCCTCGCAAAAAGAAAAAAGTTTTTTGATTATTTAAAACAATAGCTTTTCTTGCGGGGCGGAGCCCTGTGTAAAGAAAAAGAAACTTATACGTTGATTGTAATGAAACCATTCGACAGCTTCACTTGCGAATTTTATGGGGGCAGCATGGGGTTTTGAAACCCGCGGAAAACAGCAAAGCCGTTGTTCGCCGCAGAAATAGCTTCGCTATGTTCGCCGCAGAAATAGCTTCGCTATGTCCGCCGCAGAAACAGCGAAGCTGTTTCTGCTGAAAAAAGGGACGCTTTTTAGCAAGCGTCCCATACCATTTATATTTGTTTAACGATCAAAATCTGTCCGCTGCGGCGAAAGCCGCAAACGGTTTTATGAAAACGACCTTTCTTGAGCCCACGGTGTTATGCGCCCATACATGAGGCATTCTCTTCCAACGAGATTTCGTGGCTTTGATCTGCCTCTTCTGTACATAAACCAGAAAGTTTTACGGCCTGATCAATTGCTTTTAAGGCTACACCGGCTACCTGATGATTAAAGCCGCCCTCTGCGTTGGTGATACAGCCGTTCGCTTCATCCGCAATGCTGTAAAGCATATCTAATACACCCTCTTTGGTCCACTTGCCAAGGGATGCATTCTGTTCACCAAACAACCCGCATTCAATCGCTAAATGCCGGCAAAAAATCATTTTCTGCCGGCTAAATTCCTTATGTCCCATGACAATGCCATATTTTCTCTGCACAAACTCAAAGGGATATTCTTTATAATTGAGTACATTCAGAACAATCGCTTCGGCTAAAGCTTCTCTTTGCTGATCATCACATATCTCTTGTCCGATCCACTCGGAGGCTTTTTTAATATAGCCTTTATAGGGCTCTTTTTCACGGCATTCCAGTATAGCCCCGCAAAATCGGCGTATCATTCTTGATTCTTCGTCTTGCATCCTGATTACTGATTCCTCTCTTTTATCAATTTGCTTCACAGGAACGGGGCATCTTGTGAATTACGTTCACAGTATATCATTATATAACCAGAGTGTCAAGTCATTCTTGAAATACAAAAACAGGATTTTTCAAAAAATAGAGCAAAAACCCTTTACAATGTGAATATTATTCACTATAATAAGATGATACCGATCTATGCGCTGTTTTCCACCGATTTGTGCCGCGGCGAGTCCCTTGGTACGGCTTTGCCGAACGAAAGAATGGAGATTTCTATGACAGGTAAAATTATTAAAACGCTGCGAACCTCCGCCGGACTCACACAGCAAGAGCTGGCCGATGTGCTGGAGTTGGATCGCTCCAGCGTGGGCAAATACGAGGCCGGCACCCATCCTTCGCCTGAAGTCATACTTAAAATTTCGGCTTTTTTTCATGTGAGCGTCGATTATCTTTATGGCCTGCAGGGTAATACGACTCTGTTTGCCAAAGACGAAGCCGAGGCAAAGCTTCTGACCATGTTTCGGAAAACAGACGGCATTCCGCTTGAAAAGCGGACAGAAATCGCCGAGTACATTGGCGCCACGATTGATATGTACTTAAAGGCGCTGGGCAGCGTGCCGAGCGATGTGTAGCGGGCGGCATATGCCTTTCGATATGCTTGAATTTTCGCATCAAGTATGATACAATCAGGTTAAGATCATAGTTGACAAGGGAGCCTCACAAAATGAAACAATGGATTTTGTTGTGCCTTGCCATTGCCTGCATGGTTTGTTTTTCGAGCTGCGGCTGTTCTAAACAGCCAACAACGCCGGCGGAAAGTACCCGTCCGGCAGCAAGCGGCGTACCCGATGACGGCGCCGATGAGAAACAAGACGGGCAGGAGCCGCCGCCCCTTGGCGCCGGGCCGGGCGTTTATGACCAGAACGGTCTGTATACCCATCCTGAAACGATCGACGGCGAACCGGTGACTGAGTATGGCCATTATCAAACCGATATCGGCGGCAGCAAAACGATCCCCGGGGATGCGATCCCCGGAAACACTGTTTCCGGCGATAACGGAACAGATGACAAGGGCGCCGGCGAAAATAATACCGGTGAAAACGGCGGGGGACAAGCAGAACCCATTGCCCCGGCAGAGGATCTTTACAAAGACGCCTGTGAGCGGACCTATCACAGTCTTGAAGGATTTACGGCCTTTATTGATTTTGATTTTTATGCAGACGGACAGCACGATGCTTATCAATATACACTTACCTTTGATCCGGCGACGGGTAGGTATACCGCGACAGAAAAAACCTCCGGTCAGTCGAAAACCTATGCGCCCGGAGAACCGTCCGCGTCTGCGCACAGAACCGACCCTGCATTTGTGCGTTTTTGCCGGACATGCAGCTTTGTGCCGCCCCTTTTGCTGACCAGGTATAATTTCGATACAACGAAAGAGGGCACCGTCGTCAGCACCATAACAGCCGGAGAGGAGCACCGCCAAGCGCTGCTGGCTGCCTCGAATCTGTTTGAAGGGTTTGAAACATACGACGAGACCGCCCTTTCGCTTGGTTCTCTTTATTACACAGCATATATCGATGCCAACGGGAATTTGACCGGCACAAACATGCAGTATACGCTGCATCTGAACGATTCAGAAATTGATATAACGGCGATGGTGAATATACGATATGAATAAACTTTGTTTTCTTTCCCTGGTGCTTTTGCTGTTAGTGCCCTGTCTTGTGGCATGCAAAAGCAGCCCGGCTTTTGAACCTGGAACAGAATCGGCGCTCACCCTGGACGCCTATAATGCGGCTGTCGAGGACAGCAAGGACGACAGTGCCGCGCTGCATGAAAAAACAACGATTGGCTGCCAGCTTTTTGGCCAAACCTTTCAGTATGTTTATGAAATCACGCAGGAAGGCGAGGGCTATATCGCAAAAGATGCTGAAACCGGCGGAGTCTATTCGTCAGACGAATTTGAGAACGCCGATATGTTTTTCCTGCGCTTTGGCCGGCTGCCGCCGGTGGACAGCGAGCAGTTTCTCTCTTATGAGCTGCAGGAACAAAGCGTAACCGCGGCCCTGCCGTCCGAAGCGTTTCGCGAGCGCCTGCTGCAAGCAAGCTCTTTGTTTGCGGGCATCGGGGCGAATACTGATCAAATAACCCTTGGCGACTGTACATACCAGGCTGAATTAGATGCCGAAGGCCGCCTTGCCGCCTATACGTATACGGTAACTACGTCGTTAAACACGACAGGGGTCGGCTTTACTGCCGACGTAACCCTGCGCGTTGAAAGACATCTTTCGTAAACCGCCGGATCTTTTCCCCGCTCACGTTTGCTTGACTGCCCCGCGAATTGAATGAATCGATTTAGGAGATTTTTTATGAAGCGTATCTGTGTTCTTCTGCTAATCAGCGCCCTTTTTCTGTGCGCCTGTTCCGCGCCCACTTATGAGACTATCCTGCAAAAATGGGATAAGCAGGATCGTTTTTACCTGACCCTGACCCATAAAAAAGAGGTTGTCTTTGCCGACGAGGGACAAGAGCCAATGACAGCCGAGCTTTCGGCCAAGCTGCAAATGAAAAAAGACGATGGCCGGGCGCTTTATCAGTATATTGAAACCGACAGCGCGCCGGTGTATTTCGCTGATGGCTATGAATACCGCGAGCTGATGGACGTGAAATATCGAAATCCAATCAGCGAAGAGGATTTTTTGCAGGATCTCTCGTTTGTAAAACCCCTGCCGGCCGAGCAGGCGCTGACCGAAAAAATCGAGGAGGCACAGCTTGCCGTCACGCTGGAAAACGACTGGGCGCTGGCTTTGATGAAGGACTGCAACCCTGATTTTGCCGACACCATCACAGACGGCAGCCTGCACTATACCGCCAAAATCGAAAAAAAGCGGATCAAATCCTACACATATGAATTTACCCTGCATGGCCAAGATGAGGAAATGGGCGATTACACCATCACCGATATTTATACCGTCAGGGCCGAACCGACGGTGCCCTCCTTTTCGCTGCCAAACGATCTTTCCTCTTACGCAGAGATGAATTTGAAGGAATATGAAGATCAGTCGGAAGAAGAATGGCAGCGACAGATTTTGTTCGTTATGTTAGAGGCCCTCTACAATCCGGATGGTTCAAAGGCAGAGAATTTTGACCAGTATTATGAGGAATTTAAAGAAATGTATGGCGAAGAGTATATGAAGCTCGTCACCGAGGCGGCCGACATGTTTAGAGGACAATAAACGACAAATACGCGGTGCGCACGGAAAACAGCCGCCGAGGTAACACACATCGGCCGCCGAGGAAATACATCGGCCGCCGAAGCAAAGCATCGGCTGAAGCGATATCCGACACATAGAAAAACCCGAGAGGCAGATGTCTCTCGGGTTTTTGTGTCGGTTGTATGGGAGCGGCCGGTTTTGCTTGACTGCTCCCCTTTTTCTGCGGCCGGTTAGCGAAACGAATCGATAGGTGTTGCTTCGATATCAACATAGGGAAAGACATAGGCAAAGGCGGTTTCCTCGCTGCAGGAGTAAACCCGGCCGTCCTGAAAGGCAAGATGGTAAAGGCCGGTGTCAGTTGCCTTGTATATGGTCTTTAGCTGTGTAAAGGGTTCATTGATCTGTGTAAACAGCGCTGTATTGTCCACGAATCCCTTGGGGTAAAGCGCTACCCCGGTTTTAGCGGCTAAAAGCAGCATCACCAAAGAAACTATGATCATCGAATGGGTAAGCCTGGTCAGGCGGCGCCGTTCTTCTTTGGAATCCATTAAGAAGCGGAGCTGCGTCCATTGTTTTCTTTTTTTCCGGCTCATGAAACGGGGATAAATGAAATTCGAGCCGCATAAAGCTAAGAGCAGCGCGCAAAGCAGAATGGTCAAAAACATCAGCGGGCTCCATAGGGAGGAGGCATACAGCGCGTTCCGGTAAATCGCCAGATAGGCCAGCAAAAAGAACAGAAAAGACCCCGCTAAGCAAACCGGCAAAAGAACCAGCATGCCGAGAAGCTGTGCGGCAATGCGCGGCAGGCCCGAAACAGCCCCCGCATGTAAATAGGTGTTGCACGCTTGGCTTGCCGCCTGATAGCTGGCCCCGGCGCTCAACGTTTTCATAAAGCGAAACAGCCGCTGTTCATAAAAGCTTTTGTTGTCATATTTGGCGAAGCGCTTGACGGCCGCGTCGTAACGTCCGGCGGCAAAGTCGGCATACCATTTACTGCAAAAGCGGGCTACATACCACTCTCGATAAGCGGCTAACTGCCAGTCAAGCAGCAGAGCGGAACCCTGGGCGGTGTCCTCAAAAATATCCATTTTAAAGAAGCGCTGCAGTTCCCGCCTTTTTTGATTTTTCGCCCGGTTGGTCAGCGCGGGGTCACAGGCAAGGCCGCTTATACGCTCCTTATAGCCCGCAAGAGCGTCAAAAAGCACCTGTACACAGGCGGACAGCCGCTGAGGACTTTCAATATAGGGAAAGATATAACAGTTAAAGTCGTTTTCGTTCAGCAGATAAAGCAAATCGTACAGCGAAAAATCAATCTTTTCGGCCGGGTCAACCGTGTCTCGGGCAGTGCCTGCGGCCGTCATGCCTGTCTCGCTGCCGATTGCAATGCGGCATTCCAACACACTGCGCGCCTTGCCTAAATAAGTATTATAAATCAAGGATGCTTGAAATCCGGTGAATGAAAAAACAGCGGCCGCGCCCTGCACGCCTTTTGTCTTTCGGCTTGCAACGGGCAGAAAAACATACCCGAGCGCCTCGGATTCTTTGGCAAACCGGGCGCATTCCAGCGCAAACCGGTCGATGATCGCATTGTCTGTTTGCTCCAAAGCACATCCCCTCCTTTATCGCAAAATATAATAGAAGTAAATCAAAGGTTTGCTTCGTAATACTACAAAGCTTCCGCTGCCTTAAAGTTTAGAGGTTTTGGCTCTGCCAAAATTTCGCTTGGTTAAGCGAAAAGCTAAACTTTGGAAGCTAACCGTAGGTTTGCTTCATGATACCACAAAGCTTTCACTGTCTTAAAGTTTAACGATGCCGGTATCACCGGCAGAGCGTGCAAATGCACGATCAGTTAAACTTTAGAAGCCAACCGTAGGTTTGCTTCTATTATACCATAAAATTCCGACTTCGCAAGCAAACATATTTTGAATTTCAGCGCCGGCTGTCTTAGCGGGTACGCCACAAGCATAAAACCCACCATGCTTCTTTCGAGGACGAAAGACATCATAGTGGGTTTTTTCTGCTTACTTTAACTTCTCAATGGCTTCTTGTGCGCGGGTGTTGTCGGGGGTGATCAGCAAAATCGCAAAAGGACCGTCGGTGTAGGTTTTTGCATTTTGCATCATGCCGGCAAAGGAGGGATCGTACATGGATTTGTCACCGCCCGACAAGGTTTCGAGCCGGCGGTCTAACAGGGCTTTTAGCTGCTCGGCGTTTTCCTCATTGGCGGCTTTGAGCACCTGTACCTCGAAAGTCTCTTTGCTGTTGCAGATGTAGAGCGCATATTCTTTGATAAGTGCAAATTCAGGACACTCTTCAAACAGGCCGTCCTCAATCAGCGAGAGGGTGAAGGTGTCAATTTCCTGTCTTTGTTCGCTGTCGTTTGCATAGCGGTGTTCGGCCTGGGGGGTGTTTTCGTCTGCGTCGAGCACGGCTTGTACAATATCGTCGCTGGTGACGCCGGACGGAAAGGTTTTCGACTGGCTGCCGCAGGCGGCGGTCATCGCCAGCAGGGCGATCAGGCAAAGCAATAAAATCAGTTTCTTTTTCATAATCATCTACTCTCCTAAATCGGTTAATAAAATGGTGTTTATGGATTCTCTTTTACTTCGCGTAATTGCAAATGCTGATGTTCGCGTTTTCCAGCATGACTTTCAGCAAATTGCGCTCGGATACGATGTAAATCACATAATCGGGATTGGCCTTTCTCAGGGTCTCTTTATCTAATTTATAACTGTGGCTGTTTTGCCAGTATACGGTGGAGAACCGATCGTTGACCATATCATATGCCGTGCAGCCAAAGGAATCCCGGCAGATCACCGCGGTGGGCAGATCGCTTGCCGCTTGGTTTTTGATGGTAGCCGCCGACGAGTTTGTGCCGTTGACGTAAATGCTTTTGCCGCCCCGGTAGACACTGGACAGGGTATCGGTCGGCATTTTTAATGAATACAGGGTGGTCAGCTCGCTGATTTTGGTGCGCTCGGGCTTGCCGGCGCTGCCGGTTTTTGAATAATTTTCAAAGCCGCCGTTGTCGCCAAACGAGAAAAGCGCGTCGCCGCCCCAAAGGGTTTCGGTATAAAAGCCCATGTCGCTGACGCTGCGGGGCGCGGCCGCCGGATGCTTCTCTGCCACATGCTCCATCAGCGCGGCAATACCCCAGTAGGCGCCGTAGGTTGACCAGTGCGAGTCGGTGTTGTGATAAATTTTGTAGCCGAAGCCATCGTTTTTATGCTCGATAAAAGAATCTAACGGATAGATCACCGTGGCGCCTTCTTGCTCGGCGATTTCTTTGAATGCGCTGAACACACTGTTTTCAGCCGGCGTTTTGTAAGCTTCGGGCAGGCTTTCGGGATAAACCGCCGCCGAAGAGGGCACGACCAGATAAATTAACTCGGCATCGGGATTGACCTCTTGCAGGGTTTGCTTGTTCGCGGCGATGTTCTTTTCTGCCCGCTCTTGTATCGAGGGGGTGACAACATCCGACAGGGTGTAGGAAAGCAGCGCGCTGTAGAAATGCATGCGGCTGTTTTCGACGAACACGGGCATGTATTCGTCGGCTGTCATCTTGTTTTCCATCTGGGTATAGGTGGCTGTGGCTGTCGAGGCGGCCGAGGAGGCGCCGTCCTCATAAAGCTCCTTGACGCTGATTTCACAGGTTTCGCTAAGGGCAATCTGGCCGATGAAGTAGCTGCTCTCGGGCAGATAATCGGGGATGATTTTGGTGGTTTCGATGCCGTCGCCCGATACCTCGATTGCGTCGCAGTTGGCAGAGCTGATGCCGCCGACAATGCAGATGCCGGTCGCGACCGGCGTGCAGATGGTGATTTCGGGTGCGGCCGGCAGATTGGTGTCTGCTGTGGCTTCATCTGTGTTTTCGGGGCCGTTCACAGCCGCCGGCTCGGATTGCTTTTGACAGGCGGCCAACGATAAGCCGGCCAGCATGGCGGCCATGGCCAGCAAAAGACAGAAAATGCGTTTTTTCATCATGGTTGTTGTTCCTTTTCCTCATTTATATATATATAATTTTCACAGTATCAAATGGCTTTTCCCAAACAAACTAACGATATGCTTGGGATAACCGAAGCAAATCCCCGATTTGCTTTTTTTATCGCAAAAAATATAAACAAACTTAAAGTTTATCGTTTTTGGCAGAGCCAAAATTTCGCTTGGAAAAGCGAAAAGAGAAACTTTAGAAGCAAATCTCCGATTTGCTTCATTTGGCATATTGCGTCAGGTTGATGTTGGGATTTTCCAGCATGACTTTCAGCAGATTTTGCTCGGAGACAATGTAAATCACATAATCCGGTCTTAAATCCCAGATGGCTTCGCTCGGGAAGGTGTAATCGTGGCTGGGTTGCCAATAGACGGTAGAGAACCGGTCGTTGATCATATCATAAGCCGGTACGCTGAAAGAATCCCGCAGGATCAGCGCGCTGGGAAGCCCCGCTCCGTTGGGGTTTGAAACCACCGCACGGCCCGAGTTGGAATCGCCGTTGACATATACACTTTTGTTGCCCCGATAGACTGACTCGATGGTGGCCGTGGGCATAGAGCGTGTGTACAGGGTGGTCAGCTCGCTGATTTTGGTGACGGCCGTTTGGCCGGTGCGTCCGGTGCGGGAGAAATTCTCAAAGCCGCCGTTGTCGCCAAACGAGAAAAGCGAATCGCCGCCCCACAGCTCCTTTGTGTAAAAGCCCATGTCGGCAACCGTGCGTGGCGCCGCGGCGGGATATTTTTGGCTGATGTGGTTCATCAGCTCGGCGACGCCCCAGTAAGCGCCGTAGGTGGACCAATGCGAATCGGTGTTGTGATAGATTTTATACCCTTTGCCGTCGTTTTTGTGTGCGTTAAAGGTGGAAAGGGGGTAGATCACCGTTGACCCTGCTTGGGACGCCATATCTGCGAAGGCTTGGTACAGCGTCTCGCCCGAGGCTTTTTCGTACCCATCCGGCAGGCTTTCGGGATAGACCGCCGCCGAAGAGGGCACGACCAGATAAATCAGCTCGGCATCGAGATTAGACACTCTCACCATTTCGTGATGGCGCTTTAGATTTTCCGCTGCTTTGGTGCGCAGGTCGCCGGCAACAACATGGGAAAGGGAATAAGAAAGCAGAGAGCTGTAAAAATACATGCGGCTGTTTTTTCCGAACACCGGCATATACTCGCCCGACGTCATTTTGTTGGGCATGTTATGGTTGGGCGCGCTGCGGATCACGGCCTTGGAAAGCTCCTTGTACGCTTCCTTGCCCTGAATAGAAAGACTGGTTGAATCGCTTATCTTGACCTGGCCGATAAAGAAATGGCTGTTTGTTCCATAGTCGGGATAGATGTAGACGGTGGCGGCATGATCGCCGCTGACCTTGATATATTCGGTGTCGGCCGTGCAGGTGCCGCCCACAATGTAAATGCCGGCGGCCACTTGGGCGGTAATGGTCACGGTTGGCTGGGTCGACAGGTTTTCGCCCGGGGCCGGGTAAACGACGCCGGGCAGCTGCGTGAAGGTTCCACCGGAGGAAGGCTCGCTCGGCGCAGTGGCTGACGGAAGATCAGACGAGCCGGACGGCCCGGACAACGACCCGCTGCTCGTTCCCTCTACGGTGACAAGGCAAGCCGCCTGATAGGTCTTATCCTTGGTGGCGGCGATGATGTGCGCTGTGCCGGCGGCGATGGCCTTGACCACGCCCTTTTGATCCACCTTAGCCACGGCCTCGTTGGTCGAGGACCAGACAAGGTCCTTTGGCGTTTCAGACAGCGTTGACGTAACGGTGAGGGTGGTTTCCTCGCCGGGCTTCAGGGTTACTTTCAGCTTGTCAAACGCAAGGCCCGGCCGGTCGGCCGCGTCGGTATCTGTTTGGGAAGGGTCTGTTTGCTCGGGCGCAGGATCGGTTGGTTCATCGCCGGTATTGGTCACAGGCTCGGTGTACGAGCTGCCGTCGGACGAGGCGTTTATCTGATTACTGATGTGAACAAGAAAGAGAACGCCGGCTGTGAGCATGAGCACAACCGCCCCGGCAAGACAGCCGAGGATGATTTTTTGCTTTTTTGATAACCTTTTGAGTGCAGATACTTTTTCGAGCAGACCCCGAAAGAATGCGGACACCTTATTCATGTTCGTTCTCCTTTGTAAATGGAATGGTAAGGTAGCTGAAATGATTTGGTTTGTCAAATTCGGTGATGCACTGGTAGATAATGACCGCGTCAAACGGCTCTTGGCTGACGAGCTGCTGCACATTTTCCTTATAATAGCGCAAGTCGATCAGTGTCAAATCATAGTGGCGGGCCAAAAAGGGAGCGATGCAGTCGGCAAAGCTGTCCCGGATTAAAAGCAGCCTGGGCCTTGGTGCTGCGCCGGGCAGCGTGATGTCCACCCGAGCGTGGTTTCCGCCGAGAAAGACGGCGTATTGATCGGTGGCGGCAAGCTTTTCAAAATCATAAAATCCGGTGAGGGGGGTCGATTCTTCCCCTGCCAACACCTGATAGGCGGTGTCGTTTTCGTAGCGATACAGAGTGATGGTGTCTTTGGGGGCTAAATAAAAGCCCGAGGTACGCATCGACGTGCCGCAAAATGAAGCGGACACCTCTTGGATGTCAAAATCGCTTTTCTCATAGGGCGTAAAGCCAAGGGTCTGTGCCAGCAGGCAGTAGGTTTGGTAAGCGCCGTCGGTTGTGTAGTGATGGTCGGTGCGGTAGTAGGCGCCGCTTTCGCACAGAGCAGGGAAAAGCGGAAGGGTGATCAGGTTTTCCTGCCCGCAAAGCTGTGTAAGACGGCTATAAAGGCTTGCCGCATCATCGGCAGGGTACCATGCCGGCAGCTTGTCGGTGAATACATCGACCGGACGGGGCAGCGGCGCGATATACACAGGCGCGGGTGAGGCCCCGGCAAACGCGGCCAGCGCCGTTATGTTTTTTTGCAGCGCTTCGCTGTTGGTTTCCTCTGCCTTGGGAATCAAATATTGATCGGCCGTATGAATCACCCCGTTGTTTTCGCCTTTGCCCATGGCCAGCTCGGCATAGGCTTTGACGCAGACGAACGCATCGCGCAGGGGGAACTGATCGGCATAGTAATCCCCTAATTTTTGTGTGTATTCACCCGAAAGCAGTGCCGAACGAGTGAAGGTCGGCCGGCCGGCCAGGGTTCGATTTTCTTTTTCAGACAGCGCTTTGTCGGGCAGCAGAAAGAAGCCGACGCTGAACGCGCCTATGAGGATGCATGTGGTCAGTGTTAAAATAAAATCAATTCTACGTTTCATCAGAACCTAAAATAAAGAAAAGGATTGTATGAGGAATCAACTAAATACGCCGTGCAGAGAAGCAGGGCCAGCGGACAAAGGATCGTGCTGGGCACATGCGGGCCGAGCTTTTGTTCAAGCCGGTCCCAGAGCCGTTTGGGATACGGGGTGGAAGCGAAGCAGAGGATCGCCAGAAAGACGAGGGAGCGGACAAGCTCATACACCACAGCGCCCGACCAGAGCGGGCCGACGAACAGTCCCTTGGCGTACGCAAGCGGATTTGCCAGATCGCAGGCGATGAAAATCCACCAGCCAATTAAAATGAAAAACAAAGCATAGAGGTGAGAAAATACCCGCGGAATCCGGTCAAGAAGCTTTAACAAGAACGCTTTTTCTAAAATCAGCAAGAAACAGAAGTAGAGTCCCCAGCCGATAAAATTCCAGCTGGCGCCGTGCCAAAGACCGGTGAGGAACCAAACGACAAAGAGGTTGACATACGTCCGCCCCGGCCCCTTGCGGTTGCCGCCCAGCGGAATGTAGACATATTCACGGAACCAGGTGGAAAGGGTGATGTGCCACCGCCGCCAAAATTCGGTGATGCTCCTTGACACATAGGGATAGTTAAAGTTTTCAGGGAAATGGAAGCCGAGAAT
The DNA here is from genome assembly GCA_022791195.1 of Clostridiales bacterium. Lineage (GTDB taxonomy): Bacteria > Bacillota > Clostridia > Oscillospirales > CAG-272 > CAKSEI01. The sequence goes on from JAAVYP010000004.1 coordinate 62,785, forward strand.
CAGGCCAAGGCCGATAGCCATGTCCGAATAGCCTGAGAAATCAAAATAGATTTGAAACGCATAGAACAGAATGCCCAGCCAGGAGCCAAGCAGGGTGCTGCTCTCGGCCGCCCCGGCTGCAAAGGCTTCATACAACTGGCCGGACGGGTTGGCCAGAAGAACCTTTTTGCAAAGGCCGCAGGTGAAGCGCCGGATGCCGGCCGCGCTTTGCGAGAGGGTGTGGGAACGGCCGACAAGGGCCTCGGCCACCTCCTGATAGCGCACAATAGGGCCGGCGATCAGTTGGGGAAACATGGTGACATACGCGCCGAACGAGACGATGTTTGTTTGCCGCTTGGCGTGGCCTCTGTAAACATCCAGCGTATAGGACATGGTTTGAAACGTGTAAAAAGAAATGCCGACCGGCAGCGGTACGCCAAGCGGCTTTAAAAAACGCAGAGCCGGAATAGCCGCCGAAAGGTTGGCAATCAAAAAATCGGCGTATTTGAAAAAGCCCAGCATGCCAAGATTGATGATGGCGCTGGCAATGACAAACCGTCTCGCCTTTTTTCGATTCACGGGCAAAAAGCGGTCGACAAAATAACCGCATACATAATCCACGATAATCGAAAAAATCATAATAAAGACATACACCGGCTCGCTCCAGCCGTAAAAAAGCAGGCTGACTACCAGCAAAGCTAAATTCCGCCCCTTTAAAAAGGCCGGCGGAATGAGAAAATAGACCAGCAGGCAAACGGGTATGTACAAATACAGAAATTCAAGAGAGGAAAAAACCATAGAAAAAGCCTTCGCCTTCTATCAGCAAGTGATGAATTTTGGGAATATCGCTTTAAAGACAGGGGGTTAAACGCGGGTGCTCTGGTTATTTGATGTGCGTACCACAGGCCGTGCCAAGGGGACTGTCATTGGTACGACCATTAGCCGACCGTACCACCAATAGTACCTATTGGTGGGATCGTTTGCTTAGTCGCCGGGCGTCCCGGTGGGCGTATCAAAAGGCGCCCTATTGCGGGGTGCCGTCTGCCCGGAACAGAGGCAGCGGTTCTAAATAAATAATGTCATCTCGATTTATGGCATCGCCTTCGGCCAAAATGGCCATTTTGCCGCAAATGTGTCCGCCGGCCTTTTCGACGAGCGTCTCCAGCGCTTTGAGCGATTCGCCGGTGGAGATGACATCATCCACCAAGAGGATGCGCTTGCCCTGCATGAGGGCCGCGTCGGCTTGGTCTAAATAAAGCCGCTGGGTGTTTTGGGTGGTAATGGATTTTACTTCGGCCTCAAAAACGCCGGTCATGTACAGCTTGGGCGCTTTTCTGGCCAGCATGTATTTGGCGTCCCCGTGCTGGCGGGCCATTTCATGCGCTAAAGGAATGCCCTTGGCTTCGGCGGTGATGAGATAGTCATAGGCAGGGGCCTTTTCTAAAAGTGCCTTGGCACAGGCAACGGTTAGCTCCTGATCGCCGAAAATGACGAAAGCGCCGATGGAAAGGGCGTCGCTGATGGGACACAAGGGTAAAGAACGGGTAACGCCCGCTACGGTCATAGTATAATGCTTCATAAAAACCTCGGTTATGTAAAAATTTTACGGTGATTCATATGCCGGCGCAAAGCGCCAATCGATTTGTTTCTATTTATATTATGAAAGAACCGCCATCTTGAAATTACGACGTTCCAGCTTTGCTGGAAGTGCGACATTCCAGCAAAGCTGGAAGTCGGACGGTTCTGGCAAAGCCGGAATTGCGCTTGGGAAAGCGCAAAGGTAAACTTTTGAAGTCAATGGAAGTAAATCTCCGATTTACTTCGGTATACGATAAAAGGATTGCCATCTTGAAATTACGACGTTCCAGCTTTGCTGGAAGTGCGACATTCCAGCAAGGCCGGAAGTCGGACGGTGCCGGTTTACCGGCAGAGCGTGCAAATGCACGATCAGTTAAATTTTTAAAGTAAATCTCCGATTTACTTCAGTTTACTTCTATTATACTATGGATTTTGTAAAAAATCAATCAATCTGTGATTATATAACAGACGGTATCTGTTAAAATAGGCTGTAAGAAAAGCCTGAATATGAATTTTTATACAAAAATGGGCAAAAATGAAACGGATTTACCGTGCCTGTCCTGCATAGACGTGTGAAAACACCGTTTGATTATCCTATGAAACAAAGGGGGCGGCAAACACCAAACGCATGTTATCCTGCAAAAAATCCGCCGAAAAGCGAATGCTTTTCAGCGGATGATTTTTGTTTGCGCGTACAAATTACCGGTTGTGCCGGCGCTTTGTTATTTTGTTTCGATGGTTTCGGGCGAGGCTTCTTCAGGCGCGGCGCTCTCTTCCGGCTTTTCCGGTGCTGCGGCAGCTTCCCCAGCGGGAACGGCTTCTGCCTGCTGTTTCTTGCGAGAGCCGGCTTTAAATGCATTGCGGATCGCCGAGGCGGCCGCAACAAAGCCAAGCGCATAGGCGACGAGCAGATCCTGCAGGACGGCGCCCAGTATTTCTTTTTCCTCTAAAAATACGTTTGTCGAGCGAATGGCCTCGGTCAGGGTGATGCCGTAGTCATCGTGAAACTGTTGATAAATTTCATAAGAAAGACAGAAATATTCAGCAATAAAAATCACAATCAGCACCATAAAGATAGAGACAATCGCGCCAACCATTGAGTTTTTCCGGCCGGAAAAGAGTTGATAGCCAAAAATGGACAGGGCAGCGATAATGAGTCCGCTAATGCCTGCGATAAAGCCGGTTTGATAGATGGCGAAATAAAGCACGCCGCCAACCAGCGAAAATAAAAACGCACCGACAATACCGACAATCACATTTTCGGGCCCTGCGTCAGCCTTGTTCTTTTTAGGTGGCTTGGCGCTCTCGGGTGTTTTCAAATCGGGCGATACCGTTTCGCCATTTAATTTTACTTCGTTCTGTTCATTCATCATCATGACCTTCCTTTCTCTGCATCCGCGGCACTTTTTCTGGGGTGCGCGGCGTGAAACGACCTCATTTAACAAAGGTAATCGTTCCTGCTGCAACATTCATTCGCCCTTATTATAGCGAAAAACAAGGTGAAAAGCAAGATGTTTGAACATTTTATGGCGCGAATGAATCAAATACCGTGAATTTTTTTCGACATATCTTTGCAAAAGGACTGAATAAACGCCCCCTCGCCTTAGAAGCAAAAGCGAGGGGGCGTTTTGTACCGCATCGAATGCAGCCTTTTTGGATTACAGATAGTGATATTTCCGGCGCAGGCCGAACAGGAACAGCACGGACACGAACAGCGAGAGCAGCTCGGCCGCAATGATGGAGAGCCAAATACCATCAATGCCCCATATTAGCGGAAGCAGCAGAACCGCCGCAATCTGAAAAACGAGCGTGCGCAAAAAGGAGATGAGCGCAGACACCAGTCCGTTGTTGAGCGCTGTGAAAAAGGAGGAGCTGAAAATATTGAAGCCGATGAACAAAAAGGCAATCGAAAAGATCATAAAGCCCCTCGCGGTTAAGCTTAATAATTCAGCGTCGTAGCCGACAAACAGCGTGGCAAGCGGCCGGCCGAGCCCTTCAGAGGCCGCAAACATGGCCGCCGAGGTAACAAGGAGGACGAGCAGGCTCTTTTTTAACAGACTTTTCAGCTCGTCGTGATGGGCCGCGCCGTAATGATAGCCAATAACCGGCGCCGTGCCCACCGAATAACCGATAAACACAGCGCAGAAGATCATGCTGACATACATCAAAACGCCGTAAGCTGCCACCCCGTTTTCGCCCGCGTATTTCATGAGCTGCATGTTGTAAAGCATGCCGACAAGCGAGCCGGAAATGCTGCTCATAAATTCAGAAGAGCCGTTGGTGCAGGCTTTCAGGGTTGCTTTGCCGTCAAAGTGTGTTTTGCCCAGCCGCAGGGGACTTTGGTTTTCTCTGCCGAAATAAAACAGGGGCACCACCCCGCCAATCGTCTGGCTGATGGCCGTGGCCGCCGCAGCGCCGGCCACCCCCCAATGGAAAACGGCCATGAACAGTCCGTCTAAAAGCATGTTGGTCACACCGCACAAAATGGTTACATACAAGCCAAGCTTGGGCTTTTCGGCCGTGACAAAAAAGCTCTGAAACTCCATTTGCAGAATGTACGCAGGCAGAGACAACAGAATAATGCGGCCGTAGGTGACGCAATAGTCTAGCATGTCGTCTTTCGCGCCGATCAAAGACACAATCGGCCGCAAAAAGATAAAGGCCGCGACGGCAATGAGCACGCCGATGCCAAAAGAAAGATAGACAAACAGCGAAAAAAGACGGTTTGCTTTTTCTTTGTCCCCTTCGCCCATGGTTTTGGCAATCAGGGCGCTGCCGCCGGTGCCGAACATAAAGCCGACGGCGGCTACAATCATCATGACCGGAATGACGAAGTTGACGGCGGCAAACGGGGTCTTGCCCACGAAATTGGAGACAAACAAGCCGTCGACAATGCCGTAGATAGAGCTAAACAGCATGGTGATGATCGAAGGCAGGGTAAAGCGCAGCAGTTTTTTATAGGTAAAGTGATCGGATAATTGAATTGGCATAGTGCTTCCTTTCTGTAGCAAGGCGGAGGGGGACTTAGCGGCCGGACGGCTGCATATTGTCATGCAAAAGACGAATGTACTGCTGGAACAAGCGGATAAAGGCCGCCTGCTCTTGTTCAGATAATCCGCACAGGGCGGCATATTCGGCCCGGATGACCTTGTCGGCGGTTTGGGCCGCCAGTGCCTTGCCCGCGTCGGTCAGCCGGATTCGTTTATTTTTGCGGTCATTGGCATAAAAAAATTCGATGAGCCCCTCTTTTTCCATTTTTTTGAGGGCCGAGTTGACCGTCTGCTTTGGCTGACACAAAAACCGGCCGATTTCGCTTTGGGTCGACGGGGTTGGTTCGACCCGCAGGGTATAAAGAATCCACAGGGTGCATTCAGAAAGCCCCGTGTTTTTAGCCGCATGGCGATAAATATCGTCCAGTTCCTTTAAAAGAGAATTATACGCTAACAACCGGCCATATGTTTGCTCATTCATGGTAAAGCTCCTCCGCATTGTCCGAAATCGGACAGTTGATATTATAGTCCGAAATCGGACATTTGTCAAGAGAAAATAAAAAAATACCGCCGGCGGTATGGGCCGCCAGCGGCAGATTTATATAATGATAAAAAAGCTTTTTCTGACCTGACAGATGGCAAAAGAGCGCTCAGATGAAGGGGCGCTGTGCACAAAAGGCCGTCTGCTTCTCTATCTTATCGCAAGTGAAGCGCACAAAGAGCCGGCAAACACAGCAGCAAGGTTCCCTGCTATTTGTGTGCAGGGGATCTTGCCGGTTCTGCTTACTGCCGTACAAACGGGTCGCCGTTGTGTGCAACGTAACAGCCATTAAAATAAGCGCCTTCGACCGAACCGATTGTGATGTGATCATAGTCGGTAATCGTAAAAACATACTTGTCGTCCATATAGGGTATACCAGACTCATCGATACCGTCAACCGGGGTGCCTGAAGGATCTACCTCTACAAAAATTTTATTGTCTTCAATCATATAGGTTCCTGGCAGCAGGGTACTGCCCCCAATATAATAGACAAGCATTTCACAGGTACCATCATCATTGAATGTGATATACGGCAGATATTCGGGGTAATCTTTTAAATTGTTATTGCAGTAGTCAGAAACACAGGTGTATTTTCCGATAATTCGATTTTGATCATCGATAGGTTCGGTATCTTTGGCATCGTTATTTTTGATGGTAAACCGATATATATTCGGTTGAATGTTATTCTGTGCAAAGTCTCCAAAGTCATCGTATATGACCGTAACACTGTTTTCGTCAAATTGCAGACGTCCTTTTAGCATGGATGGGCCTTCATAATCGGGCGAAATTCCATCTCCAAATTTCCATTCGCCATCCTCCTGTATAGCAATCGCTTCAAAACCAAATAATCTATAAAGCCCTGTTTCAAACTTTATAAACTCCGATGATATTTCATAAATGGTAAGATCATCCGGTGGGTTTTCATCCGTATACCATTCACCTACATAGCTTTGATCCGGAATGAAAGAGTCTGGCTGAGAAGAATTTGTTGATGTTGTCTCGCCTTCCGTTGACTTTTCGCCGCCGACCGAGCTGTTGTTGTCCTTGTCTCTGCTAATGGCATAGACGGCTATGCCGACAGTGGCCAGCACGGCCAGAATGAGGACCGCCGCTATGATTTTCTTTTTCATCTTAACCTCCATTGTTAAAAGTTAATTTATCGAACTCCTCATAATAAGAAATGCTCTGCTTTTGGAAAAATAGCAGATTTACATAAATAATTTTTCAAAAGAAAAACCGCGTCGTTCTGAAAGGCCCCTGTTCGACATGATAGCATGTTGGCTAACTTTGGGGGCACCTTCCATTTCGGCGCGGTTGTTTCGGATTCTTTTTATTTTTTGGTGTGCTGCTCCATATGACGCTTGATGGCCTCAAAGGTTTCATCGCTGATGTCGTGCTCCATTTTGCAGGCGTCCTCGGCAGCGGTTTGCTCGTTCACTCCAAGACGGACTAACAGCTCGGTCAGGGTTGTGTGCCGATCATACATTTTGCTGGCGATGGCAAGGCCGGCCGGGGTGAGGGAAAGAGAACCGTCACGATCCATTTCCAGAAAGCCGCCCTGTTTCAAGATGCCGACGGCGCGGCTGACGCTCGGTTTGGAATAATTCATATATTCGCAAACGTCGATCGAGCGCACACTGCTGCTCTTTTTGGACAGTATATAAATGGTTTCCAGATACATTTCGCCGGATTCCTGAAGATGCATAGCGACACGCTCCTTTCGTTTGATCGGTGTTGCACCGCAAAATTTTATCTATCTAAATGTACACCATTCCAGCAGAGCCGAAATTGTGCTTGTAAAAGCACAAAGCTGAACTTTTTAAGATAAAGCCGTTCGGGTTTCTCTTATTTTACCATATTCCCCCTCGCAAATCAAGCCTTGCCGGCTGTGGCGGCGTATAGACAAATTCACCATGCGGACGAGTTAGAACATGCTAACTGCTTGTTGAATCTGCCGAAATGTCTCGATTAAGCGCGAAATGCCAAAAACAGGGTTGACAAATCATGCCGCGCTGCCTATAATAATACGTGGTTAGCGAAGGCTAATCGTTATTTTGACAAAACGGTTAGCGAACGCTAATTGTGCGGCCGTTACCAGCAATCAATGGAAAATAAAGCATGCGGGACGCATGCTGCCGCCGGTGAGGCCGGCAAAAATCAAGGAAAGGTGTGGTTACAACATGATGCCGCTTACATTAGCCCAAATCGGCGAAGAAAATGTGATTCAAAAAATCGGTGGAAAACAAGAGGTCAAAACGCATCTTGAAAATCTGGGATTTTCCCGGGGCGGTACCGTGACGGTGGTGGCCGCCATGGCCGGCAATGTGATTGTCAACGTGAAAGAATCCCGCATTGCCATCAGCCGGGAGCTGGCACAAAAGATTATGATCTGATTTTGCTTTTCGGCAAAACATATATATTAGGAGGAGACGAGGATGAAAACACTAAAGCAAGCCAAAGTCGGCGATACCGGCAGCGTGGTCAAAATTCACGGCGAAGGCGCGCTGAAACGGCGCATTATGGACATGGGAATCACCAAGGGCGTCACCGTCTATGTCCGCAAGGTGGCACCCTTGGGAGATCCGATTGAAATCACCGTGCGCGGTTATGAGCTATCCATTCGCAAGGCCGACGCCGAGCTGATCGAGATCGAATAACCGTGTTTGTGTGCAGGGGCCAAGGCGCGCCCCTTATTATTTAAGACTGCAGTTAGCCTATGATAACTATGAAAGTGAGGAAATGAACATGGATTTGCGAATTGCCCTTGCGGGCAACCCGAACAGCGGTAAAACAACCCTGTTCAATGCACTGACCGGATCCAACCAGTTTGTCGGCAACTGGCCGGGCGTTACGGTTGAAAAAAAGGAAGGCAAGCTGAAAAAGCATGCCGGCGTTGTGATTACCGACCTGCCCGGCATTTATTCTCTCTCTCCGTATACGTTAGAGGAAGTGGTGGCACGAAATTATCTGATCGGCGAACGTCCCGACGCGATACTCAACATCATCGACGGAACAAACTTAGAAAGAAACTTGTACCTGACCACACAGCTCACCGAGCTGGGCATTCCTGTTGTGGTTGCTATTAACATGATGGATATCGTCCGCAAAAACGGGGATAAGATCAACACATCGGCCCTTTCCGACGCGCTTGGCTGCCCGGTGGTTGAAATTTCCGCGCTGAAAGGTACCGGTGTTATGGAAGCGGCCGAAGCGGCGATCGCGGCGGCCAAAAACGGAAAGACCGTGCCCATGCACACCTTCTCGGGCACGGTGGAGCATGCCCTCGCTCACATCGAAGAGGCGGCTGTGCACAGCCTGCCCGAAGAACAGCAGCGGTGGTATGCCATCAAGCTGTTTGAACGGGACGAGAAGGTGGCAGAACAGGTAAAACTGGAGCAATCGGTGCTTGATCATATTGAAGAGGATATCAAGGCGGTTGAGACCGAGATGGATGATGACGCGGAATCCATCATCACCAACGAAAGATATATTTATATCGGCGGGGTGATCAAAGGCTGCTATAAGAAAAAATCAGCCGGCAAGCTATCCTCCTCGGATAAAATCGACCGAGTGGTCACCAACCGCTGGCTGGGTCTTCCGATTTTTGCGGCGATTATGTTCCTTGTTTACTATATTGCCATGGTCACCGTCGGCACAGCCGCGACTGACTGGGCCAACGACGGCCTGTTCGGGGACGGCTGGCACCTGCTCGGCATCGGCTCTGCTTCCTATAACGAAGCGGCCGAAGAATACGGCGATGCTTCCCTGATTATCGAGGGCTATGAAGCCTACATAGAAGAAAACGGCACGGCGCCGACAGGCGATTTCCCCTATGAAATCACCGATGACGAAACCCTTGCGGTGACGGAAGAAACCGCTTCTTTGGACGATTACACAGCGGCGCTTGCCACCATTGAAACCTATGGCGAAGAACCTGACCCCGCCGACTACGGCGTATGGGTGCCGGGTATTCCGGTTCTTGTGGGGGATGGGCTGGAAGCCGCCGGCGCGGCTGATTGGCTGGCCGGACTGATCAATGACGGTATTGTCGCCGGCGTTGGCGCGGTTCTCGGCTTTGTGCCCCAGATGCTCGTTCTGTTCTTAATGCTTGCCTTTTTGGAGGCCTGCGGCTACATGGCGCGGATCGCCTTCGTGCTGGACCGTATTTTCCGCAAATTTGGTTTGTCGGGTAAATCCTTTATTCCCATGCTGGTTGGCACAGGCTGCGGCATTCCGGGGATTATGGCGTCCAGAACCATTGAAAATGAGAGGGACCGCCGCATGACAATTATGACGACAACCTTTATTCCCTGCGGCGCGAAAGTTCCGTTTATTTCCATGATCGCGGGTGCGATCTTCGGCGGCTCGGCCTGGGTGGCCACTTCGGCTTACTTTATCGGCATGGCGGCCATTATCCTTTCGGGCATTATGCTCAAGAAAACAAAAATGTTCTCGGGCGATCCCGCGCCTTTCGTTATGGAGCTGCCGGCGTATCACCTGCCGACGGTAAAAAATGTGCTTCGTTCCATGTGGGAACGCGGCTGGTCGTTTATTAAAAAGGCCGGCACGATTATCCTGCTTTCCACGATTGTGATCTGGTTTGCGACTTACTTCGGCTTTGCCGAGGACGGCTTCCGCATGCTGGCTGAGGATGAAATGGACAAATCCCTGCTCGCGGCTCTCGGCGGCGGCATTGCATGGATCTTCGCTCCGCTCGGCTGGGGCAACTGGCAGGCAGCTGTGGCTTCGATTACCGGCCTTGTGGCCAAGGAAAACATCGTCGGTACGATGGGCATTCTGTACCCGGACGGCTGGCCGGAGATTGCGGCCAACTTCAGCGCGATTGCCGGTTATTCGTTCCTTGTGTTCAACCTGCTCTGCGCGCCCTGCTTTGCGGCCATCGGCGCGATCAAGCGGGAGATGAACAGCCCGAAGTGGACTTGGTTTGCCATCGGCTATCAGTGCCTGTTTGCCTATGCGATTGCCCTGATGGTCTATCAGTTCGGCTCGGCATTCACCGGAAACCTGAATATGATCGGTCTTATTGCCGCTGTGCTGATTCTCGTGTTCATGATTTATATGATCTTCAGACCGTATAAAGAGGCAACCAAACTGACAAAAAGAATCAAAGCGTCAAGATAAACACAACGCCTGTGGGAGAAGAAAGCCATGACATGGATTTTAGAAAATATAGCGACCATCATCATTGGCGCGGTGCTGGCGGCCGCCGTGGCCGGCATTATCGCCGGTATGGTACGGAACAAGAAAAAAGGAAAGTCCTCTTGCGGCTGCGGCTGCGAGAACTGCGCCTTAGGCGGCCGGTGCCACACCAAGAAATAATGGTTCAGGCAGACAACGTGCAAAGCGTTGTCTGCCTGTTTTTTGTGATTGGGATAAGAAGAGCTCCCCGCCAAACATAGAACTAAAAACGAGCATCCGGCCGGTGCGCTCGGGTATGATGTCACGATACAAATCGCCGTGCTCATCAGGGAAACGGCATGCCAAAGAGGCAAAACAATCGATCTATTTACCGGTGTTATGATCGCTGTTTTTGTTACCGGCCTTGTCCAAGGCCGAGCGACGGAAGCTCGGTTAAATACCGGCGCAGGATTTCGCCGGTGAAACCGTTGTTGGCAATCAAATCCCGATAAAAATAGGCGCTGGGCTTGGGCGTGCGCGCGAAGGTTTTGGGGTCTACCGAGCAAAGGCCGAAGTGCGGAGCGAAACTGCCCCACTCGTAATTGTCTAATAACGACCATTGCAGATAGCCGCGCACATCCGCGCCAAGACGAATGGCGTCGGCAAGGGCCGACAAGTATAGCGATAAATAGACAATGCGGAAGCGGTCGTCGTCACAGCTGCATCCGTTTTCGGTGATATAGATGGGCTTGTCACGCAGTCTGCCCAAAATGGAAAGCAGGCCCTCCGGGTGCATCTCCTCTAAATAAAAGCTTTCCATATTGGTCATCTTGAGTTCCTTGTGCTGATAGCGGTCCCCGTTCAGATATTGACGGCGTGCATCGATCATTGAGCGCACATAGCAGTTTACCGACCAGTAATCGACCGTGTCCTTTACCTCGGCGTCGTACACGCCGTCCCTCTCGGGAAAGAGGATTTCGCCGGTGCGCATGGCGTGGAAAAAGAATTCGTGATTTCTTAGATCCTGCAATTCGGTCATGGCAAGATCCCACCGGTCCCACGGGCGATACGGCATATACTGCACCAGCGCGTGGGCCGTGCTTACCGGCGCGCTCGAATATTGCTTGATGATATGATAGCCGCGCGCATGGAATTTGATGGTATTAAACTTTTCGGTGATGCGCGTCTCGCTTGTGCCCAAATTAAACTCGTTCAGCACGTTCCAAAAATCGACATAGGGCGCAATTTTCGGAACAACATATTCAAGATAGCGTTCAAAATACGGCAAATTCTCAATTTTGGAAAACTGGCCTTTTTGCTGAAACCACTCGGGCCACGCAATATGCACCATCGTCGCAAAGACCTTGACGCCCCGCTCTTTGAGGGCGGCAAACAGTTTGACGTAGTGGTCCAGCGCCGCGGGGTCGAATTCGCCCTCCTGCGGCTCGATCCGGCTCCACTCGACCGAGGTGCGAAAGGCCTGGTGGCCCAGTCCTGCGACGAGATCGACATCCTCACGGTACATGTCATAGCTGTTGCAGGCAAGGCCTGATTTGTGTTCAAAGTATCCTTTTTGTTCCATGGCCCACCACTGGCTGTGGATATTATTTCCCTCGACCTGGTGGCCGGCATAGCCCGACCCCCAAAGGAAGCCCTCTGGGAAAGAAAAGTCTTTCAGCGAAAAAACGTCATACATGGCTTCTTCTCCTTAAAAAGCTGATTTTATACGGTATGTTTATGGTGCTATTGTAGCATGGAATCAGGCGGGAAACAAGCGTTATCAAAAAGTTAAGATTCGGGTTTGTGCAAAAAAGCATCCTGACGAAATCCGTTCAGGATGCTTAAGCTGTCTCGGTGCTTCAAAAAGATATGGCCGGTGGCATGGCGCAGGTCTTTGTGCGTTGACCATGTTTGTTAGCGAATAGCGGGGAGGTAAAAAATAAAGCCGGCAAGCTGTTTTCCGAGCTTGCCGGCTTTTGGTGCGGATGAAAGGACTTGAACCTTCACGAAGTCGCCCCCACTAGAACCTGAATCTAGCGCGTCTGCCAATTCCGCCACATCCGCTTATAACAATGAACGCTCAAAACCGTGTCCATTTCTTATCGTTCTTTATTTTAGCATATTTAAAGACGCTTGTCAACTGTTTTTGCCAAGTCTTTTTCTTCAATTCGGACCGTTTGCGTTGACTTTGCCCTGCTTGTGTGATAAAATATTCATCATGAAAAAAGAGGTAAAAATTAAGCTGCTTTCCCGCATTTATGATTTGCAGGCGAGCGATCATCTTGAAAAATATATCGAATCCCATCCCTCTTATGCGGAGGATGAGATCAGCACGGCTTTTGAAATGTCCTGCCGCGGGGTTTTGACGGTCGAGGAAGACCAGATCAGCGTGAGCTATAAGGAACCCGAGACAGAGGGCATGGGCGACACCGAGACAACCCTTTTTTTTAAGCGCTCGGACCCGCAAACGGTGAATTTATACCGCACGGGCGCGGTGAAAAGCGACCTTGTTTTCAACGTGGAGCGTGGGCGGCAGACCTGCGTATATCAAACCGAGATAGCGCCCTTTATGCTGGCCATTGTGACCAAAAAACTGAGCAATTCGCTCACGGCCGACGGCGGCACCATCCATCTGGACTACAAAATCGAAATCAATAATATGAATGTTGAGCGCACGATTCTTGATCTTTCGGTCAAGGTCTTATAAAATGACCGGTTTGCATCCAAAATGTACAGATCATGCGGCCGCCGGTGCGGGAGAACCGGTATATATAATAAATAGGAAGGGTTGGCTATGACCGTTACCGAATTTAAAAAAGAGCTGAAAGGCCTTGGCGGCGTCTATCTTTTTTACGGCGAAGAAGAATATCTCAAACGCTATTATACCCAACAGGTGCGGCAGGCCGCGGTGCCGGATGAGGGCCTTGCGGTTTTTAATCATGTCAAGCTCGCGGGTGCCGGGGCGCTTGACGGACTTGAGGGTGCCTTAAGCACGCTGCCGGTGATGGCTGAGCAAAAGCTGGTCGAGGTGCGGGATGTTGTCTATAGCGCCCTCAAGGCCGAAGAACTGAAAAACCTGTGCCGGGTTCTTGGCGAAGCGGACGCCGGCCAGAATGTGGTTGTCCTGTATGCGAGCAAAGAAGAGCTGACCGTGCAACCCAAAAGGCCGGACGCAGTGAGCAAAGCGCTCTTTGCTGTCGCCAAGCCGGTTGAATTTGCGCTCCAGACACCGGCCAAATTGGCGGCATGGATCAAAAAGCACTTTGACAAGGCCGAAATCGAGGCCGAACCTGAACTTTGTTTTTATTTGGTGAGCTATTGCTCGGGACACATGGACATGCTTACCCATGAGATCAAAAAGCTGATTGAATACAAAAAGCAGCAGGGGGGCGGGCGGCTGACCAAAGAAGATGTGCATAACGTGTGCTGCCGGGTGGAAGAAATTGCGGCGTTTGATTTTGCCAACGCGATTTTGCAGGGCAATAAGGCAAGAGCCTACACCATTCTTTGTGATTTAGAGAGTAAAAAACAAAAACCCCAGACCGTGTTAGCCAACATCGCGGCGGTGTATGGCGACCTTTACCGCATTAAGCTTTTAGCCGGGAGCGGCCGGAGCAAAAAAGAAATTTCCCAGGCGCTGCGCATGCATGAATACCGGGTGGGGCTGTATCTTGACGCCCTTAGGGGCCGGCAGGCGGCCGACGTTACCCGGCGCATGGAGGCCTGCTATCAGGCTGATTTGAAAATCAAAAGCACGCCGCTGCCCAAATTCGGCCTTTTGGCCTCGCTGATTGTCTCATGAGCGAAAAGCTGAAAATTCCCTATCCGGTCATTGTCGAGGGAAAGTATGATAAAATCAAGCTGTCGGGCCTTATTGATGCGACTATTTTCATCACCGATGGCTTCGGCCTCTTTAAGGATGAAGCCAAACAACGGTTGTTTAAAAATCTGGCGGCGAAAACCAAGGTGCTTGTGCTGACCGACGCGGACGGGGCGGGGCTTGTCATTCGGAACTTTTTGACCTCCCTTTTGCCCAAAGAACGGGTGGTCCATCTCTACATTCCGCCCCGGCCGGGCAAGGAAAAGCGCAAGAGCGCGCCCTCGGCCGAGGGGCTGCTCGGGGTGGAGGGACTCGACGCTGACTTGATCCGTTCCATTTTCGCCCCGTTTGCCGAGGGGGCGTGCGAAGAGAAGCAACAGGCGAAGCCGATCACCAAGGCGGATTTTTACCGGGACGGCTTTTCGGGCGGCCCGGGCAGCGCCGGGAAACGGCTGGCGCTGTGCCGGCGGCTGGATCTGCCGGCGAATCTATCGGCCGGCGCCCTGTTAGAGGCGCTGAACCTGCTGTATGGATACGAAGCGTACCTTGGCTTGGTCAGAGAACTGGCCGAAGCACCGCTTGAAACGGACAGCGGAGATTTGTAAACAGAACAAGAAAGGAATTTGTCTGATGATGAGAATGAGAGAAAGACTCTATTTTCTGATAACACTGCTTTTGTCGCTCGCGGCGATGATCGTCAGTTCGCTGCTCTGGATCGGCCATTATGACGCCGAGAAAAAATTGTTTGCAGACACGCCGCTTGTCACGGTTCTGGCTGTTTTGCTGACGATCGGCGCGGTGTTTTGTTTGAGCGGACTTTTCGCGTTAAAGGGCGTGCCGCTGCGCCGTCTGCCGAAACCTAAGGGAGGCATTTTCCTTTTCGGCGCGCTAACCGGCCTCTTTATACTGGCCGCTTTTGTGCTGAATCTGATTTATGGTTCAGCCGGAGCTTCGTCTGCCGCACAGAATTTGTCGGGCAAGGTGGTGTCGGTGGGCACGGCCGTCTGCGCGCTGCTCGGCGCCGCTTATTTTGTGTATGTTTCGTTCGCGCGCAGGCCTCACCATGCGGCGGCCGGCTGGCTGGGCCTTGGCGCGATGCTGTGGTGCATGTTCACCGCCGTTGGGCTGTATTTTGACATGTCGTATGCGCTGGCAAGCCCGGTGCGCCTGCTCAACATGATGGCGGCCTTGTCCATGCTGTTGTATGTGACGGGCGAGGTACGGTATTTTCTTGCTTATCCCCGCATACATCAATACGAAACTTTCGCCTATTTGTTTATCCTGTTTGGCTTTGCGTACAGTGTGCCCAAGGCGATAACCGATTTTACTAAGGGCGCGCCCTCTGCCGAGACCGTGCTGGCGCTGGCCCAGTGCAGCGCGGTGATGTATACCGTGTGCCGGCTGTTTTCACTGCTGAAAGCCAAACCGATTAAAATGAATCCCAAACAAAAAAAGGAGACCATGATGGAATACACATTCAAACGCTATGAATACTTAGCTGACGTTGACTGGAATCAGGTTGACAAGGCCATGATCGACAAATTCGGCTGGGGCTATACCGACTATAAGCCGCTTTGCTATGCACAAGGGGTGTATACCGACGACGCCGGCATGGTGATTAAGCTGACCGCCTTTGAGCAAAATCCAAGAGCGACCAAGACCGAGTTTATGGACTCGGTATGCAACGATTCCTGCTTGGAATTTTTCTTCTCAGCCGACCGGGTGTCGTATACGAATTTCGAGTTTAACGCGCTGGGCACCCAGCATACATCGGTTGGCGCACCGGGCGCGCGAGGGCCGATTGACCAGTTTACCGAGCGGCCGGTGATCAAGGCTGAACAGCTTAATGATCGCTGGGAAATTACTTTTGCACTTTCGCACAAAATGGTGAAGGACATTACCGGCAAAGAGCTGGCGCGGGGCGCGCAGTTCTACGGCAACTTCTATAAGTGCGGCGACGAGTGCGAGCACAAGCACTACGGCATGTGGAACGAAGTGAAAACCGAGACCCCCTCTTTCCATCAGCCGGACTATTTCGGTGTTCTGCACATAGGGTGAAAGAGAAAGGAAAGCTCTTTTGCCAACGGCACAGCATGCCAAACGGAAGATTGTAAGATAATATTTTTCATTTTCGATTGCAAGCTGGCTACACATTTCGACATTTTTTTCTTGACGAAGTTATATGCCAAAGAATAAAATATAAGTAGACTCGAGTTGAATTTGTTATAAAGGAAGTAGTTGGCGTGAAAATTACATGAAATCAGACTTTTTGTGAGGTAATTTCACGCGCAAATTCGACTTAAAAATGGGCCCCAACCCATTTTTGTTTCCGCAGGAAACACAGTCGAATTTCATTACTGTTTTGTGCGGCAGAATGAAGATTAAAATGAAAAAACAAATTTGCGGTCTATTGGCTGTATTAAGTTCTTTTATGGTTTTGACGTTGCAGCCGACAGCGTTTGACGACAGCGCCGCACAGGTATATGCTGACAAATATGTGACAAAATATAATAGTTCGTATAAGTCATATTCCGCTGATTGCACAAACTTTGTTTCACAGTGTTTAGCGGCCGGCGGACTGGCGCAAACTGACAACTGGTGGTACAAAAAGGGTGTTGTTGGCACACTTTTTGATACCCATTCACATGCATGGTCGGTAGCCGATGATCTGAAAAACTATATGAAAAACGATTTAAAAGCCGAGCGTATGGTGGGCCAGTGGAAAAAACGGGAAGCTTTTGATAGCAACGGCAAACGGTTGTGCTATGCGTATAGAGATAACAGCGCCAATATTTTGGGTTATCATGCTGAGGTGATTTTCTATGACTGGCAGGATGACGGCCATATTGACCATGCCAGCTTTGTTGTGGGTACCAATACGGCCTATGACGGTACAGGCTATGGCGATTTAATTAACCAGCACACAACCAATCGTCAGCATACTGTGTGGCACTTAGACGATTATAATACCAGCCGTGATACAACCGCCATATACGGCTTCCGGTTAGACCGAAACAAATATTGAGAAAGGTGTGTTAATTATGAAAAAATCAAAGAATTTTCGCGTAAAAAAGATTTTTCTTTTGGCAGCCTGCTTGATCGTGGCTCTTGGGTCTGCGTTGGCCGCCCAGTCCTTTGTGACACGTGACGCCAATGCTGAGAAAAAAGAGGAAGGCGTGATCAAAGAGATTCTTACAGAGGCTTCTATTTTAGAGAGAAGCGCCAACCAGTATAAAATGACAAACGGAACCATGCGCAAAGCGGCGCCGACCGGCGAAGAGCAAAAAGAAGCGGCCGGTCAGTATATCGCGGATTTAGAAAAGGTCTATTCGGCTGAGGCGTCGATTGTGCAAAATGAAAAGAAAAAGCTGGAAAACGAGATTGTACAAGGGGAGGCCGAACGGTTTTCCGCTGTGATTGACAACGGCGTTTTTGATGTCTCGATTCAGTCGAAAAAGATAGAGGAGCAAACGGCGGTTGTCGAAGCAACGCTGCTCACCTGGCAGAAATATATTGTACAGCGCGAAAACGGCGCGTATCGTGTGCTGTTCCCGGTGAACAGAGACAAGGTTGAGGTGAAGCTTGTCAAAGAGGGCGATGATTGGAAAGTTGCCAGCTATGATATTCTTCACAAAGATGTTGAGGGAGATTATGATCAGGAAGAAAGCTTTGATTCGTTAGAAGAAGCAATTGCTTATGCTGATAAAACGACTCCTAACAATGTGTTTTAAAATGTGAATCCCCCGTGTAAGGCGGGGGAGTTCTTTTTTTTGCAGCAGTGCTCACCAAGCAAAAGAACCGCCGCAAAGAAGCAGGGCAAGACAAACCGTTATGGTTTGCCTTGCCCTTTTTGTTCGGTGCACTCTCTTATAGACCTCAACATAAACTTTGTTTATCGATTGTCTTTCTCCACGCTTTCTACATGCGTTTTTAAAACAAGATTAATATATTGCGAGAAAGAGCGGTCATCCTGCTCGGCTAATTCTTTCACTTTTATCACTAAATCAGAATCTAACGTGATGCTGACTTTCTCTTTTAGTGGTTTCATTTTTATGCGTCCTTATCAAGCATTCGTGGTATAAATACATCTTTGGTTGTATTATACGTCTTTTGCTTGCAAAACATTGACAAATCGTGTCAAGTAGCATAAAGTAGTATAAAAACGGCGCACATGAAGAGAGAGGGGGCGCAGCAAAAGGATAAAAACCGCCGCGGGCAGCTTGGCTGACAGGCGGCGGGGTTTTCTTTTTTTTATGCTTTGCGTATTCCCTCTAACAAGGCTTTGAACGCGGGGGATGTTTTGATTTGCCCCATGTCGCCTTGACGGGTGCAAACGGTGACTTCTAATTCAGCACAGCCTGTCTCGCCCTCTTCAAACAACAGTCTTGCTTCAAAGTACTGCTCGTTG
>JAAVYP010000065.1 GCA_022791195.1 Clostridiales bacterium
AGAAGAGAAATACTGTTATTACCGGTATTGAAATGTTCCACAAACTGATGGACGAGGCTGAAGCAGGCGATAACATCGGTGCATTGCTTCGTGGTATTCAGAAGAATGAGATTGAAAGAGGTCAGGTTTTGTGCAAACCCGGCTCCATTCATCCTCACACTAAATTCACCGGCCAAGTTTACGTTTTGACTGAAAAAGAGGGTGGCCGTCAGAAACCCTTCTTCGCAGGCTATCGTCCGCAGTTCTATTTCGGAACAACTGACGTTACCGGCGTAATCGGCTTGCCTGAGAATGTTGACATGTGCCGTCCTGGCGATAACGTTGACATGAACGTTGAACTGATCACTCCGATTGCAATCGAAAAAGGACTTCGTTTTGCTATTCGTGAAGGTGGCCGTACTGTTGGATCAGGCGTTGTTATCGATATCAACGACTAATCAAATGTAACGAAATGGTGATTGTTGTAACAAACAATCACCATTTACATACAATAAAATAAATTCTTCAAGGGTTGGTGCAATTCCACACCGGCGGTATAGTCCGCAACCCTCTTTATAAGAGGCTGATCAGGCGTGATTCCTGAACCGACGGGTAAGTTTCGTTTTGCGAAACTTACAGAATTGAAAACAGCGGCCAAAAATGCAAGCTGTTTTCAATTTTGATAAAGTCCGGATGAGAGAAGAAAAGGCAAAAAAACGAAAAGATTCATCGATAGGGTCTTTTGGCGCGTTTGTCGTTTTCCCCTTGCACCTTTTGTGCAGGGGGATTTTTTTCTCTGATAATCAATGATGATAAGCCATTTGGCTTGATGAAACAGTAACGATTTTATGAGAAAGGTGTCACAGATAACAAATCTGTGTTCAGGTGATAAAAATGAACAATAAAGTAAAAAAATTAACGGTCATAGCGGCGTTTTCGGCTATTGCATTTATATTAATGTTTTTGGATTTTTCGGTACCGATTGTTCCTTCATTTTTGAAATTTGATATTTCAGACTTGCCGGAGCTTTTAATTACCTTTATGTATGGGCCCATATCGGGTATTGTTGTTTGCCTGATTAAATGTGTGCTTCATTTGACGGTAACGCACACGGCGGGAGTCGGTGAATTATCTAACTTTTTGCTTGGTGTTGTTTTTTGTGTGAGCGCAGGTTTGATTTATCAATTAAAAAAGACGCGGGCAGGCGCTTTGATGGCCATGCTTTTCGCATCTGTCTTGATGGGACTTGCCGGCTATTTGACTAATTATTTCATTATTTATCCTTTTTATTATAATATGATGTCCAAAGAAACAATTCTTTCGATTTGTCAGCAGATTTTACCTTGGATTGAAAGCATCGAAATGTCGATTTGGGTGTTTAATGTTCCGTTTACAATCGTCAAGGGACTTGTGTGCAGTTTAGTGACCTTTCTTGTCTATAAAAAACTCAAGCATTTATTGCAGCTGGACTAATTGCAGGCAAAACCATGAAAAATTGACAAAGCGAATGAAATATAGTAAAATAAATTTGATTAGTCATGTGCCTTGTGCCGTATATGGCGCGGGCTGTGTCAACGAATCGTAAATTTTTGTATGGGTCAAAACAGCGGATACAATTAGCAGGCTTTAACCATTTATTTTGTCAAGAATTTATTATAAATGCGCCTTTGCCGCTTGAGTCCATCGCACAGCTGATAAATTCGAGTATCATGAGTGCCGTGTTGTGGCGGAACGGAGAATAGAATGCTGGAAGCAATTCGCACATTTATATTTGATTCGATTCTATATGCCGATGGGTATGGATGGAAAGAAATTTTAAAGGTTTTCTTTACCTCAATGGTTCCGGTATTGGAGCTTAGGGCGGCCATTGCTTTTGGACCGCTGCACCAGATGCCGTGGCTGCTGACGTATTTAACGGCTGTCATTGGCAATTTGATCCCCGTTCCCTTTATCATATTATTTATTCGACAAATATTTTCTTTTATGAAGAAAAATAAGATATTAGGGGGGCTGGTAGAGCGTTTAGAGGCGAAGGCTGACCGTAAAAAGGGGCAGGTTTTGAAATACGCAAGCTGGGGCTTGTTCTTATTTGTAGCGGTACCCTTGCCGGGAACAGGCGCCTGGACAGGTTCTTTGATGGCGGCTATGTTGGATCTGCGCCTGAAAAAAGCTTTTCCCGCCATTGCGTTAGGCGTTTTGACAGCCGGTGTCGTCATGACCTTTTTCTATTATTTTTTGGCTTATGCCTTTCCAGATGTGAGTTATACGATGATTGTAGCGGTGATTGCCGCTGCGGTGGTTTTTATGCTGGCACTTGCATGCATCTATCGAAAAATGCGCAGAAAAAAAGGAAAGTAAGAATTTCTTATTTTCCTTTTTTCTTCTGTTAATATTGACAAATGCATATTTCGGTGTATAATAAATTGAGAATAATTCTAAGTTTTTATTAAAAATGTGATATAGAAAGGCATGTTCCTGCTATGTTATATAATACAGAACAGAAAAAACAGATACTTGGTTTTTTGCAAACAAACAGCCAGGCCCAGTATACAATTGATGAAATTGCAGAAGCTCTTTCCGGTTGTGTGGGCAAAAGCACGGTATATCGCCAAATTCCGTTTTTGGTGAAAGAGGGGGCGGTAAAGCGTTTTACCGCAGAGAACAATCGAAAATCAGTTTATCAAGCGGTGGTTGGCTTCCATTGTGACGCGCATTTGCATATGAAGTGCATGCGCTGCGGCAAGCTTTTGCATATGCCCGAAGCACTTTCAGATCAGCTTATTGGGTTAGTAAATGAAAAAAGCTCCTTTGCCATTGATGAAGAAGAGACTGTGCTGTTTGGTCGCTGTGAAGGCTGTAAAAATAAGCAAACGGATCGAGAAGGTGGGGCATAATTATGGCAGCGTTGATTACATGCGAAAATGTCTCGCTTGGTTATGAGGGCAAGACGGTTGTTTCTAATATTCATTTTGCCGTTGGACAAGGTGACTATTTGTGCATTGTTGGCGAAAACGGATCGGGCAAATCCACGCTCATGCGTGCGATGTTAGGTCTGCAAAAGCCGCTTCAAGGGAAAATTTGTTTAGGTGAAGGTCTTAAGAGAAGTGAAATTGGTTATTTGCCGCAGCGATCGGCGCATCAGGCTGATTTCCCGGCTTCGGTCAGTGAGGTTGTTCTTTCCGGGTGTTTAAACCGAAAAAGACTTTTTTATACGAAAGAGGATCGCCGCCAGGCGCTTCAAAATATGGAGCGTATGGAGATTGTCGATTTGGCCAAACGATGTTTTAGAGAGCTTTCAGGCGGACAACAGCAGCGCGTTTTGCTGGCAAGAGCGCTTTGTTCGGCGAAAAAGGTGTTGTTTCTGGATGAACCGACAGCGGGGCTTGATTCTAAAGTGACGGCGGAATTATATGAGGTGATTCAGGATCTGCATCAGAATGGCTTAGCTGTGATTATGATATCGCACGATTTGCCCTCGGTTGTGAAAGAGGCCACTCATATCCTGCATATCGATCGTGAGCCGCTTTTTTGGGGAACAGTGCAGGACTATTTGCGAACCGATATTTATCATAAATAAAAAGATAATATAAATGGATGTGTAATTTTGCTGTTTCGCTGTAACGCCTTTGCAAGATATAAAAAATTTATCGATAATAAAGAATTTGTTTAAGCAGAACATAGGGAGGAAAAATGAGTGCTATTCAAAAGTTAATCGAATATTTTTCATATCCTTTTGTTCGCTATGCCATGATTGTTGGTGTGCTTGTTGCTCTTTGTGCCGCTGTGCTCGGTGTTTCGTTAGTATTAAAGCGCTTTTCTATGATTGGTGATGGCCTTTCGCATGTTGCGTTTGGTGCGATGGCCATTGGTACGGTTATCTCTGTCAACAGCGATTTAGTGGTGACACTGCCGGTTACTGCTTGCGCAGCTGTATTTATTTTGCGTTCAAAAAAACTGAGGGGCGATGCGGCTATCGCTATATTGTCTGTTTCGGCACTCTCTCTTGGCTATTTGCTGTTGCATGTTTTTTCGCCTTCTGCGAATATCAGCGGCGATGTTTGCACGAGCTTGTTCGGCTCAACCTCTATTTTGACCTTAAACCAGCGGGATGTTTATTTATGTATTGTTCTGTCTGCGCTGGTTCTCTGTCTGTTTGTTGTCTTTTATCATCGCATCTTTGCCATTACATTTGATGAAAACTTTGCGAAGGCTACCGGCATGCATACTGAGATTTATAATCTCGCTATCGCGATTGTGACGGCGATTGTGATTGTCTTGGCCATGCGTCTTGTGGGTGCTCTGTTAATTTCCGCATTAATTATATTTCCCGCGTTGTCAGCGATGGCGCTGTTTAAAAGCTTTCGCGCGGTGATGATTTTCGCCGCTGTGATGAGCGTTATTTGTGCGGCAGCCGGTATTCTCATTTCCATTTTGTGCGGTACGCCCGTTGGTTCTACCATTGTTGCAGCAGATCTTTCTGCCTTTGTTCTTTGCAAACTGGCAGGAGGTGTGTGCAGACGATGAAAAAAATGAGATGGCTCCTTCTTTTGTGTTGTAGTATGCTGTTGTGCGCCTGTTCGGTTGGATTGACTTCAAAGAAAAATGAAATTCCGGAATCATCCCGAATGGCCGAAATCACAGACCAGCGTGAATATGTTGTCTATCAGGATGTTTTTTATCACCAAAAGGCAGATGATTTTGTAGACAAAGAGGTGACGAAAGAAGGCATTTTTACAACATTACAGGATAATGATCATCAAATTGACCGGTATTATATCTGGGGATATGCCGATAGTATGAAAAGCAGCGATTGGCAGTGGGAAATTGATTCAGCCAATTTGTCTGAGATACCGAGCAATGGTTCGCGCGTGAAGGTGAGCGGCGTATTTCGCTTTAATCCTGAGAAAGCGCTGGATCAGTATTGGATCGAAAACGCAGTGATTGATCTGGTGCAAAATTACATACCTGCCTATGATGCCGATCTTGATTTGACCACGATGAGCAGTACGTTAGCCAATGTACAGCTTTTACATATCAAGACGGCGGCAGACCGATATAATGGATGGAGCATCAGGCTTTATGGCCGCGTATTCAATCAGACGACGATTCAGCATCCCTATTTAAATCAAACTTGGTTTATGCAAATCGACTCGGCAGAAGCACTGCCTGAGGCAGGTACCCTGGTCACCGTACAGGGCGAGTTTAGCATCGAGAATGAAAAAGAGCGTATAGTAGCTTCATATATACAATAAAGCAAGACAGTTATTGCATAAGCATAGAATTTTGCTTGGCGGAATGTATTTATATTGTGTTTTTCTCTTTCATGAGTCAAAATGTTGGCTTAGAGAAGTGTGATTTTTGCGGCTTGTTCTTTACAGATGGTAAAATATGTGGTATAATAATTTCGGATTACATCTGTCCGTGGCACAGCTGGATAGCGCGTCAGACTCCGACTCTGAAGGTCAGCGGTTCGAATCCGCTCGGACAGGCCAAACCAAAAAGCCGATTCTTGTATAAGAATCGGCTTTTTGGTTTGTGTCGTGTTTTCAGTGTGTAAGTTCGTGAAGAGGAATTGCAAAAGATGGTGGGATGTGTTAAAATAAAAGAAAACCTTGCATTGATCATGCGAAACAAATTTCCGATTGTTATTGATAAATAGAAAGCTTTGATCAATGTAAATATTGTTGGTAGAAAATAGCGTTGAGGTGTTTTTATGAAACAGTTGACTGATATTGAAATTGCCAATCAGGCACAAATGAAGCCGATTGTGCAGATTGCGGCTGCGCTTGGTATCAAAGAAGAGGAGCTTGAGCCGTATGGACGCTTTAAGGCGAAACTAAATGATACGTTAGCAAATAGACTGGAAGAACGGAAAAACGGAAAACTGATTTTAGTGACAGCAATTAATCCGACGCCATCCGGCGAAGGCAAAACCACGACCACGGTGGGCCTTGGCCAGGCTATGGCTAAAATCGGTAAAAACGCGATTATTGCTTTGCGGGAACCCTCGCTTGGTCCTGTCTTTGGCATTAAGGGCGGCGCTGCGGGCGGAGGCTGGTCTCAGGTGGTTCCAATGGAGGATATCAACCTGCATTTTACCGGTGATTTTCATGCGATTACAGCGGCCAATAATTTGCTTTGCGCTGTGCTGGATAACCACATACAGCAGGGCAATGAGCTGGATATTGATCAAAGACGCATCCTCATCAATCGTGTGATGGATATGAACGACCGGGCGCTTCGCAATATTGTGGCAGGATTGGGCGGACGCTTGAACGGCGTGCCGAGAGAGGATCATTTTTCCATTACGGTTGCGAGTGAGGTTATGGCTATTTTGTGCCTGGCCGCTGATTTAAAAGATCTGAAAGAACGCTTGGGCGAGATGCTGGTTGCTTACACAAGGCAAGGTGCGCCTGTCTATTGCCGTGATTTGCAGGTACACGGTGCGATGGCTGCCTTGTTAAAGGATGCGCTCAAGCCTAACTTGGTGCAGACGCTGGAAAATACACCGGCGCTGATTCATGGCGGTCCGTTTGCCAATATAGCACATGGCTGTAATTCGGTGCGGGCCACCAAGCTTGCTATGAAACTGGCCGATTATGCGATTACAGAAGCCGGCTTTGGCGCTGATCTTGGCGCAGAAAAATTCTTGGATATTAAATGCAGGACAGCAGGGTTAAAACCTGACTGCGTTGTTCTGGTGGCTACACTTCGTGCGTTAAAATATAACGGCGGTGTGAAAAAAGAAAATGTTAAAGAAGAAAATATAGATGCGTTACACAAGGGAATCGGCAATCTGGAAAAACATATAGAAAACATGATGGCCTTTGGCTTGCCTGTTGTTGTGGCGCTGAATCGCTTTGATACCGATACCGAGGCTGAAATTGCCGTGGTGCGTTCTCTTTGCGAACAGAAAGGGGTTGCGTTTGCGCTTTCTGATGTATTTGCAAAAGGGGGCGAAGGCGGCGTAGAACTGGCCGAGCAGGTTATCAAGGCCTGTGAGAAACCATCCGAATTAATGTTAACCTATCTGGATACAGCCTCGATTGCGGATAAAATCAGAGCGGTGGCAACCAAAATCTATGGGGCGGCTGATGTCGTGTTTACGGCCGAGGCGGACCGCCAGCTTGCTGCGATTGAGTCACTTGACAAGGGCTATGAGCGTTATCCGGTTTGTATTGCGAAAACGCAGTATTCCTTGTCTGACAACCCGGCGTTATTAGGCCGTCCAAAGGATTTCACTTTGACGGTGCGGGAGGTTCGGCTCTCGGCAGGGGCGCATTTTGTAGTGGCCCTGACGGGGGACATTATGACCATGCCGGGACTTTCCAAAGAGCCGGCTGCGCAAAAAATTGACATTGATGACGACGGTCGTATTACCGGATTATTTTAAATGGTTATTTTAAATGTTATTTCGGCAAGTGAGAGGGAAACCGAGAATATAGCCTATCAATTTGCAAAAACCTTGCAGGGCGGTGAATGCATTGCCTTGTATGGGGCGCTCGGGGTGGGCAAGACGGCTTTTGTGCGGGGCCTTGCCGCGTGCCTTGCGCCGGACAGTGCTGTTTGCAGTCCCAGCTATGCGATTGTGAATGAATATGGCGGCCCCTTGCGTTTATGTCATTTTGATATGTATCGTATCACTGATGAAGATGATTTGTATTCAATCGGTTTTTATGATTATGAAGGATCTGTGCTGGCTATTGAGTGGAGCGAGCGCATACCTTATGCATTGCCTGCACATCGGTACGAGGTGTGTCTGCAAAAAATAGACAGTGAAAAAGAAGAGGATAGAGCCAAACGAAGGATTATCATAACAAAACAATGAAGATACTGGCTGTTGATGCCAGCACCGATCACGGTGCTGTTGCGATTTGTGAAGATCAGACCTTGTTAGCTGAATATACGACAGAAGGAAAAAAAAATCATAGTGAGACGCTGCTGCCGCTGATCCAGCAGGTGCTGAGCGAAGGGCAAACGACGATTGAAGAGGTTGATTTGTTTGCCTGTTCAGTGGGGCCCGGTTCTTTTACCGGTGTGCGCATGGCAGTTTCTTTGGTCAAAGGCTTGGCCTTTGGCAGCGGAAAGCCTTGTGTAGGGGTTTCCAGTCTGGCGGCGCTTGCCTATCCGTATGCGAGTAAGAACGGCCTTGTGTGCGCCATGATGGACGCCCGCCGGGGCAACATGTATAACGCCCTGTTTCAGCAGGGAAAACGGATCACTGATGATCGTTTTATCGATTTGCCGGCGTTAGAGAAAGAACTGGCTGACCGCAGACAAAAAGAGAAAGATATACCCATATATCTGGTGGGCGATGGTGCTGCGATTGCGAAAGAAGCCTGGACATTGCACACAGAGCCGCTGCTGGTGCCAGCGAGCTATATTTCTGGTTATAGTGTGGCGATGATCGCATGGGAGCGCTACCAGAAATGCGGCGGCGAAAACGGCAGCTGGGATGAAGAAAATCTGCGTCCCGAATATTTACGTCCGTCACAGGCTGAACGGGAACGGCTGGCCGCAAAAGAACAGCTTGGGCAGAATAAAGAGAATCAATAGAAGAAAGGGAAAGAAAAATGAGTACAATCATTGCGATCGGTTCTGATCATGGCGGATTTGATTTAAAAGAGGTTATTAAAGCGCATTTAATTGAACGCGGGTTGAAATTTATTGATGTAGGAACCACGAGCACCAAATCGGTAGATTATCCTGAATTTGCGCACAAATTATGTCAAAAAATACAGACCGGCGAGTGCAGCCGGGGAATTTTGTGCTGTGGAACGGGCATCGGCATGAGCATGGCCGCCAATAAGCATAAGGGCATTCGCGCTGCCTGCTGTTCGGATACTTATTCGGCGAAGCTGACACGTCAGCATAAT
The DNA here is from genome assembly GCA_022791195.1 of Clostridiales bacterium. GTDB lineage: Bacteria > Bacillota > Clostridia > Oscillospirales > CAG-272 > CAKSEI01. Next base: position 8,856 of record JAAVYP010000065.1, read on the forward strand.
GACGCGAATGTGCTTTGCATGGGGGCAAGAGTTGTGGGCGCAGGATTAGCGCTTGACATGGTTGATCTTTTCTTGGATACTGATTTTGAAGGCGGCCGGCATGTGAATCGCGTGAACGCGGTGGATGCTTTTGACGAAGAAAAAGAATGAGATTGAATCGAACAAAAAAGGCTGGCGGATTATATCCGCCAGCCTTTTTTGTTGGTTGTACTGTTTATTTTTTATATTCTCTTTTGGCGAACGAGACAAAATCGACACAGACTGCGCCAGCTTCATAAAGGAGGCTTGCGCAGGCACAGGCCGTCGCGCCCGATGCAATCAGATCGTCATATAGTATAATTTGTTTTCCGTGTATGGCTTCTATGCATGGCGAACGAATCTGAAAAGATTCTTTCGCATTGGCGGCTCTTTGCTCTTGATTCAGCGTTTTTTGCAAGGTGCGGCCTTTATGCCGCAACGCAGGTATATAATTGATGTTTAAATCAGCGGCCATGCGTTTGACCGTTTGTTCTGTTTGGTCAAAACCGTAATTGCGTTTTGCATGGCCGGATCTTGGCACGTTGATCAGCAGGGTATGCGGGCTGAGCGAAAGCTTGTCCTTTATTTCTTGTTCGACTGTATGGGCAATAAAATCCAAAAGAGCGGCGTTTTTTATCTTTTTGCAGCCTAAGACCAGCTTTCGGGTTACGCCATCATCCTGATAGGGCGCTATATGCAGTGAATGCGCGAACAACCGGCAGTCGGCCGAGCAGGAACAATGATGATGGGGCTTGCCGCATACCAGACACAGCCGTTCTGTTTCGCTCTTGAATTGAAGTAGACAGCTCTCGCATAAAGCGCCTTCATGGCTGAGTGTCTCGCCGCAGCCGGTGCAGGTGTAAACCGTAAAATGTTTGATGATATTCATAACAGTTCACCGTATTTTTTGAGAATATACCGTAAACCGGTGTATCGATTGGCTTTAAGGTTGTTATTGACCATGCCTGCGATGACGTCAGGCCGTCCCACTAAAATGACCATTTGCTGGGCGCGGGTGACCGCAGTATACAGCAGGTTTCGGGTCAGAAGGCGAGGTGTGTAATCAAAAATCGGAATAATCACGGTGGGATATTCGCTGCCTTGGCTTTTGTGCACCGTGATGGCATAAGCGTGTTCCAATTCGTCCAACTGGGTAAAATCATAAATGGCAACGCGGCCGTCAAAATCGACAGTGACTTGTTCTGCATTGCTGTTGATGGTTTGCAGAACGCCAATATCACCGTTGTAGATGCCAACGCCTTCGGCGCTTCCTTTTTTCCATTGAATATCATAGTTGTTGCGTATCTGCATCACCTTGTCGCCTTCCCGCAGGGTGATGCCGGCCGCTTTTTTCTCGCGTTTTTTGGGGCTGCCCGGGTTTAACGCGCTTTGCAGCAGTTGATTGAGCATGGCTGTACCGGCCGGTCCTTTTTTTGAAGGAGAGATCACTTGCAGTCCCTTGACAATGCCGGCTCCATAAGATTTTGGCAGTCGGTTTGCGCAAAGAGAAGCAATGGTTTTGGCAATATCATTGTCGTTTGGCCGGGTAAGAAAGAAAAAATCACTGTTTTTGCATTCTAATTCGGGCAACTCACCGCTGTTGATCAAGTGGGCATTGGTGACGATCATGCTTTCCGAAGCTTGTCTGAATACTTCCGTGAGCCTGATTGTTTCAAATAGGTCGGCATTTATGATGTCATTTAGCACTTGGCCGGGGCCGACCGAGGGCAGCTGGTCGCAGTCTCCGATTAAAAGCAGCCTTGCGCCCGGCTTGATAGCTTTGAGAAGCGCGCACATAATTTCAGTGTCAATCATCGAGGTTTCGTCGATGATGAACACATTTTCGTCTAAAAAATTATTTTCGTTGCGCCGAAAAGAGGGGGTGCTTTCGGAAGAAAAATCGATTTCCAGCATGCGGTGAATAGTTTTAGCTTCCATTTGCGTGGCCTCCGACATGCGCTTCGCAGCGCGGCCGGTCGGCGCCGCTAAAGCAATGTTCATGCCGATAGAATCAAAAACGCGAATCAGCGCCCGAATGATTGTGGTTTTACCTGTACCCGGGCCACCGGTTAAAATCATGACGCCGTTTTTGAGCATGGAGGTGATGGCCTTTTTTTGCATGGGCGCATAGGCAATGCCGTTTTCTGCTTCAATTCGTGCGATAAAGTGCTCAATGTTGCCCATGTCGTAAGCGGGGCAATTTCTTTGCAGCCGGCAAAGCTTTTCAGCGATGAACATTTCGGCATCATAAAGCTGTCTTGTATAGATGCAGGCTGTTTTGTTGATGCGTACTTCTTTGAGCAGATTGTCTTTTTCCTGTGCGTCGCAAGCTTGGCTGATTCGCTCTTCGCCAAGGTCTAATAAAGAGCAGGCTGCCTGAAGCAGCGTTTCACGCGGCAGATATACGTGTCCGCCTGAGAGGGCGTTTTGCTTTAAGATATGGGTAAGACCGGCTTTGATACGTTCTTCGCTGTCATGCGCCAGTCCAAGGGCGCTCGCGATTTGATCGGCTTTTTCAAAGCCGATGCCGGCAATAGAATCACACAGAATATATGGATTTTGCTTAATAATATCAATGGCCGCTGAGCCGTATTTTTTATAGATTTTAACAGCGGATGCCGGCCCCATGAAGTCTGAACAAAAGGCCATGACATTGCGCATGCCGAACTGTCTTTTGAAGTCTTCTGAAATTTCCCTTGCTTTCGCTTCAGAAATGCCGGGTAGCTCGGCCAGCCATTCGGGATGTTTTTCAATAATCTCAAATGAATCGGTGCCGAAGCGGTCTACAATGCGTCTGGCTGTGACGGGGCCAATGCCTTTAATGGAACGAGAAGAAAGATATTTGAATATGGTTGATGCCGAAGCGGGCAGACTTTTTTCAAAATATTCTACCTTGAACTGCCGGCCAAAAGTAGGGTGAATTTCCCACGTTCCCATGGCTTTGAGCGTTTCTCCCTCGCGTATGTAGGGCATGATGCCGGTTAAGGTAATAAACTCAGCCTCTGAGATGGCTAAATCAAGCACGCTGTACCCGTTCTGGCTGTTTTGATACACAATATTTTCGACAATTCCTTCTATAGTGAGCAGTTCTTTTGTGGATTCTTCAATCATCTTTTCTTCGTTTCTCAAGTACCTCAAATACAGTTTTTTTCAGATCGCGCAGCACGGTGTAGCCCCCATATACGGCTAATATGGATATCACGATTTCACACAAAGTTCTAAACATAAAATAACAACGCCTTTCCGTGCCTTTTTGCAGCGAAGACACAGAAAGGCACTTTGCAGGCAAACAAGCTGTTTGCAAACAGTTTGCCTGTCTTGTTAGCATTTTATGCCTAAATGTTTATTGTGTTGAAAGAAGGGAGGCTAAGGCGGGCACAAGATCTGTTGTTTCCCACGGCACGTTTAAATCTTCCCGTCCCATATGGCCATAAGAAGCTATCGCTTTATAAAGCGGTCGGCGCAGGCCAAAACGCTGAATGACGGCGGCCGGACGCAAATCCACTAATTCGGTTATTTTTTCTGCAATTTTTTCATCAGAAATACGTCCGGTGCCGAACGTATCAATTAATACCGAGACTGGTTTTGCGACGCCGATGGCATAGGCCAACTGCACCTCACATTGTTTAGCAAGACCGGCTGCTACGATGTTTTTCGCAATATAGCGGGCGGCGTAGGCGCCTGAACGGTCAACTTTCGTTGGGTCTTTGCCCGAAAAAGCGCCGCCGCCGTGTCTGGCATAGCCGCCATAGGTGTCAACAATAATTTTTCGGCCGGTAAGGCCGGTGTCACCGGCGGGTCCGCCGACGACAAAACGTCCGGTTGGATTGACGAAATATTTGGTCTCTTCATCTAACAGCGAGGCCGGGACGACCGTTTTGATGACATGTTCTATGATATCTTTTCGCAGCGTATGTAAGTCGATGCTGCTGTCATGCTGTGTGGAAATAACGACTGTATCAACCCGTGCCGGCTTACCGTCCTGATATTCTACCGTGACTTGGCTTTTTCCGTCCGGACGCAAGTATGAAAGAAGTTTGCTTTTTCTGACTTCAGTGAGCTTTTTGGCTAAAGCATGTGCTAAAGAAATAGGCAAAGGCATGTATTCGGGTGTTTCATCACAAGCGTAGCCGAACATCATTCCCTGGTCGCCTGCGCCTGTCTCAAGTCCATCGCTGATTTTTCCTTCTTTGGCTTCTAATGATTGGTTTACACCTAATGCAATATCGGGCGATTGTTCGTGGATAGAACTCATAACAGCACAGCTTTTGGCATCAAAGCCGTAGGAAGCATCGTCGTAACCGATTTCACGGACGGCCTCTCTCGCTATACTGGGGATGTCCACATAAGCGTTGGTTGTAATTTCGCCCATGATGGTGATGATGCCGGTGGTGGCTGTTGTTTCGCAGGCCACGCGTGATTCGGGATCTAATCGCAGCAGCTCGTCCAAAATAGCGTCAGAAATGATGTCGCAGATTTTGTCAGGATGTCCTTCTGTGACCGATTCACTGGTGAAAAATTTTTTCATTAAAAATACCTCATTTGATTCAAAATGAATCATGAATTAATAGAATTAAGCAAGTGTTCTTGCTTGACTAAAATAAACCAGACAACCGAGTTCTGATAAAGCCGGGATTATGCTTGCAAAAGCAAAAAATAAACTTTTGAAGCAAATCTTTGATTTATTTCTATTCTACCATAATTCGATGTCGTTTTCAATAAAATACACAATAATCGTGAATTTCGATGGCTGCTTGGCAACAGTGCACGGCAGCCACTTTTGTCGAAAATCTATGCTTGCATTTATGATTGATCAATGATAAAATAAAAATAATAGAAAAGATATGAAAAAATCCGGTTTTGTGTACAGAAGGTTAAATTAAAATTTATTGAATGCACGATGTAACATAAAATGAGCATAATGAGTGTTATTTCGTTATGCTTTTATATAAACAAGAGCGAAATGCAAAGGCGCAAATCAAGGAAAGTCAGGAGGGTAAGAGATGAGAAAACGAATTTGTGCTTTACTGAGCGTGGCTATGCTTTTGACAATGACCAATTTCGTATGGGGCTTAGGGGCAACTGATACGTTGGTAGACCAAGTAAACGCAGGGGTGATTGAAAGTTATGAGGAATCGACTGAAACAATCAATCAACCGGATGCGGGTTATTCCAGCGGGGTTTGGATGCAGATGAAGCCCGGCCAGGTATCGGTGTATAATCCCACTACATTCTCGGTTCTTTTTGTGATGATGGGCTTTTATTCAGACGGATATCGTTCACAAGTGGGACTGAGCGACGAAACACTGCCGTTGGATGATGCTTTTTTTGAAGGTCTGGAAAAGACGCTGCAAAATGCAAAGCAAAACGGTGTGATGGTTGGCCTGCGTTTTCGGTATGATGACGTCGGAAATAAAAATCCGGAGCCGGCTACCTGGGAGCAGCTCATGGGTCATTTGCAGCAGATTCACGATTCAGGTTTGCTGGAAAAATACAAGGATGTCCTATCATATGTTGAGACGGGTACCGTAGGCGCTTGGGGTGAACAGCACAGCGGGCGCTATACAACGAATGAGTATGTCGCACGGTTGACAGACGCTTATCTTGATATTGTACCTGATTCTATTCAGGTTTCGGTTAGAAAACCAGCTTATTTTCTGGCATGGCTGCGGCTTGCTACCGGTCAGAATATAAGCAAATTAAAATTATATAATGACGGTCAGGTTATGTTAACAGCCGAGCAGCAGGCAAGGGCAGACCGCATCGGTTTGTATAATGATGGTTATATGGGTTCGGACAGTGACCTTGGTACCTTTCTTGGCTTAGGCGAGGCAACGACAGATGCGAACCGAGTTGAAGGGTTACGCTGGCTGTTTGGCAATCATAGAGCGGCTTATGGCGGTGAATATTCGGGCAATTACGGTTTCACGCTTCAATATCCTACTTGGCAGCCCATCAACGCAATTCCCGAAATGTATTATTCACATGTATGGAATATTAACCGCAACGTGTATAAAACCCATACGAAGACAGAGACATTCAGCACTATGGAGGAGGCACAGACTAAAAAGACCGAAGTCGAGGGCTGGTATACCAAGGGCGGTTTCCCTGCCTCTGACGCTGCGGCGCAGATTGTGCAGCAGGGTGACGAATATGTGCTTTCTTATCAGTTTATCGGTTATGATTATTATACCTTTACCGAGGAATTAGCACAGGCGGCCAATCAAAAAATTGGAGAAAATGCAGATCTTTCTGCTTATTACGGACAGGATTGTTTTACGTTTATACGTGATCATATCGGCTATCGGCTTGTCGTTCGGGACAGCAAAATGACCGGCGGAGCGGTTCAGCCGGGCGAAAATATTTCTTTGTATCTTACCATTGAAAACACCGGCTTTTCTAATATTATTAAAGAAAAACAGGTTGAGTTTTTATTGGTGAACGGCAATCTGACTTTCGCTATTGAGGCTGACGATATTGATCCCAGAGAGTGGCTTGCCGGCCAAACGGCACAGGTGCAGAAATCCATCACCCTACCGGAACATATCACGGGCGGTACATGGCAGGTGTATATGCGCATAACACCTTATAATGAATCAGCGGATGATGATACAAAATGCGGTTCGATTTTTGCGAACCAGGGCATGTTTGACAGCACACTTGGCGGCAATTTGATTGGTTCCATCACCGTGGATGCGCCAATTGCTGAACAGGGCGGATTTGCGGATGTTAGACCGGCCGGCATGTATTATGATCAGCCGACTGCCTATGCGGCGGACGCTGAAAATTTGCAGTTTATTGACCGCAATTATGTTTTCAAGACTTCTGGCTTATATGGTTTTACCATTATGTTTAAGGTAGATGGCATTGCGCCGGGCAGTGAAATTAATTTGACGCGCTGGAGTACAAACGGTACGACCGTTTCAGCTTGGCAAACTCATTCATTTAACTATTTCTTTAAAAACAATACTGCCTATGGTTATGGACTGACGATTAAAGAAAACGGTTATTATCTGCTGTATTGTCCGTTTTATTCGGTCGGTCCTTATGGTGGCGCGTCTGAGGCAGGCAAAACGAATGTATCATCGTTTAAAATTAATGATACCTCTACTCAGCGTGAAGATAAAAATACGCCAACCTCGTTAAATGGCAATGCGGCCACGATCACCCCGCTCGGTATCATCGAAGGGGCCGTGACGGCATATGATATTACATTTAACGGCGAAAATGCTTCTCGTTACCAAGGCACGTATTCGTTTAAAAATACAGATAAGCGTGTTACAGAAAATGTACAGCTTCGCAAAGCTGATTCTGTGTTGGCGCTGTATACAGGCGAGACTCCTGTCTCCTATACAGATCATGATATTGCTTATGATTTCAAGGGCTGGACAACAAAAGAAAACTATGAAGCAGGGTTGATTCTTGCTGATCAAATTGCAGTTGGCACCATGAACCTTTCTGCCTATTATCAAGTGAATTTAGCGAAATCAGGCTTAAATGCATACACAGCTTCTTTGACCGATGGCAAAGATCAGTTCGGGGTTGTTTATACCTTAGATGAAGAAACACAAACTGCGTTTGTCGGCAATGGAAGCGTCTGGGCGAATAATGCAGGGTTCTTTGGCAACAAGGCGGATACATACATCATACCGGCTTATGTCATAGCGGACGGAAAATATTATGATGTGGTTGGTATCAGCGAAAATGCATTTCGATCCAACCAAGCCCTCAAAAAGCTCTATATTCCAAGCACCGTGCAAACATTTGCAGAAAACAGCTTAGGCGGACTGTCTGATGTCACAGTACTCTATTGCTACGCAGGCAGCGAGGCAGAAGCCTTTGCAAAGGCAGAGGGTTTTGTTTGTGATACACCGTCTGACAGATCGCTGTTTGCCGTTGCTTTTAAGGACGGCAATGGGCATACACTGGACGTTCAATCGGTGCAAAGCGGACAGCAGGTGTCGTATGCAGGGCAAACGCCGGGCAAAACCGTTGCCCCGGCCGACAAAGCAGAAATCTGCCATTACATCTTTACCGGTTGGCACCCGGCGCTGACCACAGCGGTGGCGGCGGATACAGTCTTTGAAGCACAATTTTCTGCCCAGGCGCATGATATGAGCTGGGAAATTATCAAACCCGCAACCGAAACAACCGCCGGTGAGAAAAAGGGTGTTTGTTCGCGGTGTGGTTATGAAATAACGGTTGCGATCGATCCAATGAAACTCGGCGATGCGAATGGCGACGGATTTATCAATGTGGCTGATCTTATTATTTTGAGACGATATTTGGCGCAAGGAGCCACAGAAGGCACATGGGATTTAACCAAGTATAATCTCAATGCACTGGATGTGAACAAAGACGCTAAGCTGACGCAAGTGGATCTTACCTTGTTGACAAGATATGTGCAGGGCTGGTCTGGCATCACATTTGAATGACAGGCAGCACATACAGGGTGTTGTGAATGAAATAAAAACATGCGCTATTGCCGCATATAAAAAATCGAGAGACGATTGTCTCTCGATTTTTTTAATACAACCAGGCTAAAGATTCTCGTATGTTATATGGTGTGGTCGTATTATGAAGATATGCGAAAGTTATATTTTATGATTTTTATTGCTCTCTTCATCAAAATTCTCTTGCATGTTATGGTATACATCTTTATAATAAAAGAGTACGTCGAAAAATAAGAGGAGTAGTATGGAAGAAAGGGAACTTGCGCGTGTTGTGTTGGCGCAGCGTCATTTTTTTGAAGGCGGCACAACACTGGCTGTCAATAATCGAATAGACAATCTAAAAAAACTTCGTGAAGTTATTAAAACATATGAGCAAGAGATATTCGATGCTTTGTATGCAGATCTCGGTAAAAGTGATTATGAAGTCTATATGTGCGAGGTTGCCCTCGTTCTTGGTGAAATTTCGTTTATGCTGAAGCATGTGAGACGATTGGCTAAAGATAAACGAGTGAAAACACCGCTTGTTCATATGGCGGCACGCAGCTTTGTAAGACCGTCTCCATTAGGTGCTGTGTTAATTATGAGCCCGTGGAATTATCCTTTTTTGTTGTCTTTGACGCCTTTGGTGGATGCTTTAGCGGCCGGCAATACAGTCGTTTTAAAGCCGAGCGCTTATGCACCACATACAGGGCTGGTGATACAGAAAATCATCAGTGAATGCTTTGATGCGGCCTATGTGCAGGTTGTTTTAGGAGGACGGGAGGCAAACGCCGCTCTGCTGAAGATCCGGTTTGACGCTATCTTTTTCACCGGCAGCAAATCGGTCGGGCGGGAAGTAATGAAACACGCCGCTGAGCATTTAACGCCGGTGACGTTGGAGCTTGGCGGCAAAAGTCCATGCATTGTCGATACAAGCGCCAAGCTTACGCTGGCTGCAAGAAGGATTGTTTTCGGCAAGTTTCTGAACGCCGGACAGACTTGTGTGGCGCCCGACTATGTTTTGTGTGATGAACGTATCAAAGAAGCGTTGATTGAAGCCTTGGTGAAGGAAATAAAACAGCAGTTTGGCCATTGTCCCTTAGACAATGACCAATTTGGAAAAATTGTGAATCAAAAGCATTTTGACCGGCTTGTTCAATTAATTGATATGTCTAAAGTCGTGTTTGGTGGCCATGCAGATAAGGCGCGTTTAAAAATTGAACCTACTGTGCTTGGTAATATCGGGTGGGATGATGAAATTATGCAGGAAGAAATTTTCGGCCCGCTGCTGCCGATTGTGACCTATCGCACCTTTGAAGAGGTACCGGCGAAAATAAACGCGCTGCCTTCGCCGCTGGCGTTGTATATTTTTTCGGAAAATCGCGAACGGATCGATTCTGTTTTGAAACAATGCCGCTTTGGCGGCGGCTGTGTGAACGATACGGTTATCCACCTGGCTACGTCTGAAATGGGTTTTGGCGGAGTCGGAGAGAGCGGCATGGGGGCCTATCATGGTAAAACCGGGTTTGATACGTTTACTCATTATGCCAGCATTGTTGATAAAAAAACATGGTTGGATCTGCCTGTTCGCTATCAGCCATATCAGCATAAAAACACGGCTTTGATGAAAAAAATGATGAAATAAAAGAAGGAAGTCTGAAAAATAAATTTTTCAGACAGTGTTTTGTGGCTTTTGCCGCACGTACTGCGGCAATTCCGGTGGTGTTGCCACCGCAACCAGCAACAACTCCACAAAGAAAGGAAGCTTTTGCTTTGCAAAAGCCATGATCGTAAAAATGAAACAAGAAAAGTCTCCCATTAGAATACCGACCTATTCACTGCACGAGGAATTGATGAATGCCATATCGCACGGCGTTGGTGCTTTGTTCGCTATCGGCGCCTTGGTGCTTTGTGTTGTGAAAAGTGCGCTGCACGCTGATCCATGGGCGATTGTTTCCAGCGCGATCTATGGGGCTACACTTGTGTTAATGTTTACGCTGTCTACTATTTATCATGCCTTGAAAATCAATAAAGCAAAGCGGGTTTTCCGGGTGCTCGACCATTGCGGCGTTTTTTTGGTGGTGGCCGGCAGCTATACGCCGTATACGTTGGTGAGCCTTCGTGGACCGCTTGGTTGGACAATCTTTGGCATTATATGGGGATTTACGATTTTAGGCATTGTATTTAATGCGATTGATGTGGACCGATACAGCACTGTGTCTGCTGTTATTAATTTAATTACCGGCTGGGGGATTTTATTGGCAGTAGTACCATTGGCGCGTGTACTGCCGGGCTTAGGACTGAGCTTGCTTTTTATAGGCGGACTATGTTATACAGTCGGCGCTGTCCTTTATGCGCTTGGCTCCAAAAGAAAGTTTTTTCATTCGATCTTTCATGTTTTTGTTTTAATCGGCGCTATTCTCCATTTTTTCTCTATATTTTTGTATGTCATATAAAAAATAAATCATTGGCTGCTGCATCTTGTCAAATATAGAATCAATGTGGTAAAATGAGTTTACTAAAAAAGTTGTTTTTGTTTTGGCAGGAGGCGGCAGCAGACGTGTTTGAAATTTATTTTTACTTTTTTATATATGCATTTTTTGGTTGGTGTACCGAGGTTGTTTTTGCAGCACTCACAACGGGAAAGTTTGTAAACCGCGGTTTTTTGGCAGGTCCTGTGTGTCCTGTATATGGTTTTGGCATGGTAGCGGTCGTGCTTGCACTGCGGCCGATAGCAGATTTTACCTTTACCTTATTTGTGTGTTCCTGTTTGCTGACAAGCGCTATTGAATTTGCAACAGGCTATTTGCTGGAGCGTTTTTTTCATGAAAAATGGTGGGACTATTCTGAGGAACATTTCAATATAAAAGGATATGTGTGCCTGAAATTTACTATTTTGTGGGGGCTTGCCTGCACGTTTGTCATGAAGATTATTCATCCTTCGTTGGCTTATCTTGTCAGCCGGATTCCGCAAAAAGTGCTGCTTGGCTTATTGATCGTCTTTGGCCTTATTATGTTGGCGGATTTTATTTTTACGCTGTCTGTGATTTTGCAGATGAAGCAACGGCTGAAATTGATTGAACAGGTTTCGGGCGAATTGAAAAAGCTTTCCGATAAGATAGGCACTGGTTTATATGACGGTGTTATGATCGGCGAAAAAGGCGCTGAAAAAGTAAAAAAGATAAGTAATGAGGGCATAGACAAGATTAAAAATTATACGCAGGAGCAGCAGGAAAAAATAGAGAAACTGAAAGAAAAGCTGGCGGAACTAAAACAAATGCCGTCGGCTGGTTCCAGACGAATTAAGAAGGCTTTTCCTCGCCTTTGGAAGAATTTTTTAGAGGTGAAGAAAACAAATAAAGAACATGAAGAATAAATACTTCATGAAGAATAAATGCTTCGCGAAGAATAAACACCTTAAAAAAATAAGTGCCTGAAAAAAGAACAAGCCGAAAAAGCTTGTTCTTTTTTGATTTGTTCTGCATATGAAATTTAGCTTAATCATATCAAAACAATTTACGTTTGGAACGAATTTGTTGTATGACATTTGTTTATAGGATATTGTTTTCCATTTCCATGGCGGCATCAAAGGCAAGATCGGAGGAATACGGCAAGTATTCAGGCGGTTTTTCCTGCAAACATTCCGGGCATACATAATGGCCGAATTTGTTTCGTATACAGAGCCGCTCATAGGTTTGCAGCTTGGTTGCGTAACAATATTCACAATGGAAATAAAGTGTTTTTGGCTTTCTGGCGATTGAATAGCGATTATAGTAGTTTATAAGACGCTGCCCGCTACTATCATAATCCGAAAGGGCAGCCTTCACCTTGTCTCTTGCGCGAATCAGGGCGGCGGTTCGTTTCACCGAACAGTGCAGCTCATCAATTAAAAATAAAAGAGCGTCCGCACTTTCTACAAAGAGCTGATCGGAAAGCAAAGAACCTTCAAAAAGCATAGAGGAGGGTCTGGTGCCGTCAAATAACGCTTCGCCGCCGTTAAATGACAAGTGAGATGTTTTAATATCAATCATTTGCAAATTTGTAATTTGCGCGATTAATTTAATGCGGCTTTTCAGAAATTTTTTATCGCCGGTTGCATCGTAATAATCTTTGGCGCATAGTGCAGCAAAAGCGGGTGTTACCGTATTAGGCAGGGCGCCTTTTTTAATGGGTTCGTAATCGGCTGATGCGCTGTAAGGCATAAATCCATTGACCTGATACAGGGTCAGCAGGTAGTCAATAATGCTTTTTGCCCGATCAATTTGTTTGGCGGCAAGCAGGGTTTGCAAATATTCTCTTTGTTTGCTGATAATGCATTCACAAAAATAGGTAGAAGCAATTACACCGCCGTTTTTGCTTTGCTTATTGATAATCTCCTGTATGTTTTTATGGTTTAACAAACGGTCTGATTTTTCAGCAATACGTTGATAAATGGTGTTATAAGAGGGAATCTCATTATCTAATTTATAAAATTCAGATGGATCGCCGCTGATAAAGTAAAGAAAGCTGTTGCCTGTTTGTATATCAATCAAGCCGTTTTCTCTGATTGTGCAATTACCGCGGGCGGCAATAAGCAGAAGGCTTTCTTCTTTGGTGGAAAGACCAGTCGAAAATGCATATCCTTTCGGCAGGGCAATGATCGCCCTTTGCATTTTGCTTGTGTGCTTGTAAACGGTAAAAGAAGCGCCTGGCGGCACGCATATTTTAAACGTCGTCCGATCATAAGTATCAATTTTTCGTACAAAAATGCACTCTTCCGGATCAATTAGATCAGTACAACGGAACTGCAGATGATCATTGTGATTCATTTGCATAAAAACATCAGCATCATCGGCATGCTGAACCTTTGTTTTGACAATTTCCTTGCACAGCAATGAGCAAAAAGCAGGCCCGCTGATGGACGGTGCGTGAATGCTCATAATGTTCGGGCCATCAATAGCGGCAATCATTTTGCCATTCCCTATATATTTCATCATAATCTCCGTTTCTGCCATGCATCATTTCGGTTTCACCAATGAGCCAATGCCATTATCAATGATACATATAAACGGCATGTATTTTATTTTGATGGCTCAGGCCATTTATAGCGGGTCAATTCTCCCGTATTTTTCATGTTACAAAATGCTTGCTGACGAAGCACCTCATAAACACCGATTGCGACTGAATTAGAAAGATTCAGCGACCGTCGCTGGTCGAGCATCGGAATGCGCACACATTGTTCCGGGTGCTCATAAAGCAGTTCCTCGGGCAGGCCTTTCGTCTCTTTCCCGAATACGAGAAAAACCTCCTCCGGATAGACGGGATCTGCGTAGGTGTGGGTTGCTTTTGTTGTGAAAAAATAAAGGGCTTTGTCTTGATATTTGGATAAAAATGCCTGCAGCGAATCGTGATATTCAATCTGAAGCTGATGCCAGTAATCTAACCCCGCGCGTTTGAGTTTTTTATCATCAATGGAAAAGCCAAGCGGCTTTACTAAATGGAGGACGGCGCCTGTAGCGGCACATGTGCGTGCAATATTGCCAGTGTTTTGCGGAATTTCTGGTTCGACGAGTACAATATGAATCATCTAAATGGGTACTCCTTGTCAAAAAATGTCATGCCTATCTTAACAATTATAGAACAATTGACTGCGTTTTTCAAGAAGTTTACAAAAAATATTTTATTGATACTGCTTTTGTGGTATAATAGAAGCAAATCTTTGATTTGCTTCGCTTTTCGCTGTTTGAATGCGTAAGGTGGTTTTTGTCGATCAAAACAAACGTTAGTTATATATAAAATGCAACAACAGCCGCCGGTGAGGCGGCGATTCATGATAAACAAAGAACGGAGAAGGACATATGGGATTAATCAACACATTATTTGGTACTTATTCGGCAAGACAAGTCAAAAAGCTTCTGCCGATTGTCAATGCAATCGAAGCCCTTTCGGATCAATATGCTTCTATGAGCGATACAGAGTTAAGAGAGCAAACTGATGTTTTGCGCCAGCGATTGTCGCAGGGGGAAAGCTTAGATGATATTTTGCCGGATGCTTTCGCTGTCGTGCGAGAAGCGGATGATCGGGTTCTTGGCAAGCGTCCTTTCCGCGTTCAGCTGATCGGCGGCATTGTGCTGCATCAGGGCCGCATTGCCGAAATGAAAACCGGTGAGGGAAAAACCTTGGTTGCGACGCTGCCGGCTTATTTAAATGCGCTGACCGGGCAGGGCGTACATATTGTGACGGTCAATGAATATCTGGCGCGTGTTGGCTCTGAAGAAATGGGACGGGTGTACAATTTTCTTGGCCTTAGCTGCGGACTTATCTGTCATGGGCAAACGCCGGCTGAAAAACAGGCGGCTTATGGTGCGGATATAACCTATGGCACGAATAATGAATATGGCTTTGATTATTTAAGAGACAATATGGTCATTTATAAAGAACGAATGGTGCAGCGGGGTCACGCTTTTGCTATTGTGGATGAGGTGGACTCGATTTTGATTGATGAAGCCAGAACACCGCTGATCATTTCGGGAGAGGGCGAAAAGTCGACCGCCGAGTATGACAGAGCCGCCCATTTTGTTTCAAAGCTTAAAGAATTTCGGATTAAGGAATTAGAGAATAAAGAATATACAGAAGATGTAGTTGACACAGGTGACGCCGATTATATCGTGGATGAAAAAGCCAGAACAGCGGTTTTGACAGCAAACGGCATCGCCAAGGCGGAAAACTATTATAATGTGGAAAACTTCACAGATGATGAAAATTCTACCTTGTATCACCATGTAACACAGGCGATCAAGGCCCGCGGCGTGATGAAGCGTGATGTTGACTATGTGCTGAAAGACGGCCAGATTTTGATTGTTGACTCTTTTACCGGCCGTATTATGCCGGGCCGCCGGTACAACGAGGGACTGCATCAGGCCATTGAAGCCAAAGAGGGCGTAAAGGTGCAGAAAGAGTCACGCACGCTGGCTTCGATTACTTTTCAGAACTTTTTCAGATTGTATCATAAATTGTCGGGTATGACCGGTACGGCACTGACCGAGGAAACCGAATTCAGAGAAATCTATCAGCTGGATGTGGTCGAGGTGCCGACCAATATGCCTATGATTCGGAAGGATCATAACGATGTGGTCTATAAATCGGTGGCGGCTAAGTATGATGCGATTGTTGAACAGGTAAAAGCCTGCCACGAAAAGGGGCAGCCGGTGCTGGTGGGTACGGTTTCGGTTGAAAAATCAGAAGAACTGTCGAAAAAGTTAGCGAAAAACGGCATTAAACATACCGTTTTGAATGCCAAACATCACGAAAAAGAGGCCGAAATTGTGGCCATGGCTGGTAAACTTGGCACGGTTACGATTGCTACGAATATGGCGGGGCGCGGTACCGATATCATGCTGGGCGGCAATCCTGAATTTTTAGCCAAGCAGGAAATGCGCCGTTTGGATTATGAAGAGGATATTATCGGCGCTGCTATGGGTACGGCTGACACCGACGATGAAGAGATTTTGGCGGCTCGTGCGGTGTTCAAAGAACTGTATGACCGGTATAAAAAAGAGATTGAACCTGAATACGAAAAGGTGGTTCAAGCGGGCGGTTTATTCATCATCGGTACCGAGCGGCATGAATCCAGGCGAATTGACAACCAGTTAAGAGGACGTTCAGGCCGGCAGGGCGACCCCGGTGAAACGCGGTTTTATCTTTCGTTAGAGGATGATTTAATGCGGCTGTTCGGCAGTGAACGAATTTTATCGATGGTCAACCGTCTTGGCCTGCCGGATGATCAGCCCATTGACGCTAAAATTTTGTCCAATTCAATTGAATCGGCGCAAAAACGGTTAGAGGATCAGAACTTTACCCGCCGTAAGCATGTGCTTGAATATGATGATGTGATGAATCAGCAGCGCAATATCATCTATGCACAGCGTAAAGAGGTATTGGACGGCGCCGATCTGCATGATAAAATTTTGACCATGATGAAGAGTACGGTGGAAGAGCTGGTTAACATCAGCACTGCATCTGAACTGCCCGAAGAATGGAATTTTGAGCAGATTAAACAGGACCTTCGCCCTTTGTGCACGCCGGATGATTTTCAGTACACCAATGATGATTTCAACACGCTTACGGCTGAATCGATTAAAGAGCTGTTAAACAAGCGCGCGTTGGATTTATATGCCCAAAAGGAAGCAATGTTCGCTGAAGAGGGCATGGATATGCGCGAAATTGAGCGCGTGATTCTATTGCAGGCAGTTGATATGCATTGGATGGCCCATTTAGACAATATGGACGCACTGAAGGGCGGCGTAGGGCTCAATGCCTATGCGCAGCGCAATCCGATCACCGAGTACCGCATTGCCGGCGCTGATATGTTTGAAGCGATGGTCAATGAGATTCGCGAAGACACCGTTCGGGCCATTTGGGCAGTCATGCCTAAAAAGGCGCCTGTAGAGCGTAAAGCAGTGGCGAAAGTGACCTCTGAGGGCTTTGAAGGGGCAGGCGGCGAAAAGAAAAAACAAACGCCTGTGAAAGCCGAGCAAAAGGTAGGGCGCAATGATCCCTGTCCTTGCGGCAGTGGCAAGAAATACAAGAAATGCTGCGGACAGTAATGTTATATTTTGATTAGTATGAATAACGTCAACGAAAAACCCCAACGGCTGTACAGTCGTTGGGGTTTTGTTATGTAAGATATTGACGAATGTTTATGAAAGCTCGTAGGTTGGATCTAACGCCTTTAATTCGCGGAAGGTATCAATTTCAATAATATCGTCGAACGAGCATTTGCGAACTGACACTTTGTAATCATCTGCAAAATATTCAAGCGGAATGTTGTCCCAATAGCGTTCTTTGCCGCCGGGCGCATTGTAAATTTCTGCGATGTGAGAGGCCAGCTTGGCGCCGTCGCTTTCAGACCAATAGGAAATGCCAATCATGTGGTGGCAGTTTGTTCCCCCTACCATCACTTTGGTGATCACATCATTTTTGGTTTCAAAGCACCAGTCGTCAGTTACTTTTACCGGAACGCCCAGATAATTGGAGCTGTATTGATATTTTGTGATCAGCGCTTCGTTATATAGCAGAAGATCACCTTCCAAGACATATGCGTTTTGCAGCAAAAACCGCACGCACATGAGTGAAGAAATGTTGTTTGCTTCATTAAAGGCCGAATTTTCGATAAATTTGATGTTGGGATATTTATATAAGAGCTGGTCAAACTGTTCAGCTAAATAGCCCCTGACAATATAAATCTCTTCAATACCGGCGTGGGTGACAGCGTCAAGCAGGGTATCGATGATCCGGCGTCCCTTGACACGTACTAATGGTTTAGGGGTGTTCAGCGTGATAGGTACCATGCGGGAGCCAAAGCCTGCCGCAATAAAAATAGCGCGTTTTACCCGATAAGGCTCTAAAGCGGCCAGTCCTTTTTGTGTGATGCCTTTGTTGCAGACCAAGCCGTTTTCGGTCAGGGAAGACAGTGTTTTATTGACAATGCCGAGCGACATGCCGGTGGCCTCTGCCAATTCGCGCTGTGTGCTGAACGTATTGGATTTTTCAATCGTAGTTAAAAGATCAAACTGTTTTTTTGTTAACATGATAATTATTCTCTTTTCTATGAATAAAATAACGCACCAAATAGGCAATCGCTTTCATGAGCAGGTTGACCGCCAAAATGAGTACCGAAACAAAGGCGGATGCCTCTAACAGCATTTGCTGCTGGAATTGTGTAATCATTAATGACAAGGGTTTTGTCATGGCGGTAGACAGGAATGAGACAGCCGAAATCGTGATCATGGAATTGACAAAGAAATAGGTGAACATTTCGATCAGCGTGACACGGGACTGTGGAATAATCACATCGCAAATCACGTGAAAGCGCTTAATACCAAGTGTGAGACCAACATCCTCTAAGTTCATATTGAGCTTACCCAGCGAATTATAGATCATCAGATAGGGAGAGGCGAAAAAGTGAACGGTGTTGACTAAAATGAGAATTGTCAGCGTTCCATAAATAAAGCTTCCTTTAAAGAACAACACATATGACAGACCCAGAACAAGACCGGGAATTGCGAGTGATAGAATGGACATCAGGTGCAGAACCCGTGCCGGCCATCCCTTTGTTCGTGCTGTTAAGTAGGCACAAATAAAGGCAACGGCAACGCCGATCATTGAAACAGCCAATGCAATGATAATCGAATTGACCAAAAAGTTGCCGGCGCCTTTGTTCAGGGTGTTCATAATGTTGTCCATGGAAAAGGAAAGATCGGAGGGATATTTTTTATTAAAGGTCAGTCCGGCAAAGGTGATGATGGGATACAGAAACGAAATGGACGTGACAATTAATAATAAATAAGAAAAAATATCTCTGATCAGTGATTTTTTAAGAGCAAACGGTTTTGGCACAAAATTGGATGAGCGCGTATCTTTGCTGAAAAGATCAAACAAAAAGGCGATAAGCGCGGGAATCAGCAATACAATGCCGATGACCGAGCCTTGGGAAAAGTTCAATCGGCCAATGACTTCATTGTACATCATGAGCGGCAGGGTGTTGTATTTCCCGCCGACCATGACCGGCACGCCATAGTCAGTGATAATGAGTGTAAAGGTGGCAAACAAAACACTGATCATTGGTTTGCGTATGTAGGGCAGGGTAATCGAGAAAAACTGATTGATTTTAGGAATGCCTAAAACCGAGGCGGCTTCATAGGGGGTGCTGTCCTCATACCGCAGAATATCGGCAATCATCAGATAAGCAACCGGCAGGGAATACATAATGCTGCCGATCACAATGCCCCAAAAACCATAAATGGAATGAGTAAGACCAAGCAGATTGGTAATTTGGCCATTTTTTCCAAAGAGAATGACCAGTCCCATACCATGCGACATAGAGGGAATCAGCATAGGCAGCACAATGATGGCACCAAAAATTCCTTTGCCTTTGACGCGTGTACGGGTCATGCACCAGGCTAACAAAAACGCCAGCGTGATGGAAATCAGTGTAGCGGTAGCTGACACTTTGAGGGAATTGAGCGCGGCTATACCGAAATATTTATCTGTGACTATTTTTCCAATATCCGCTGAGCGCAGGTTGGCGAGCATGGCCAACATAGGCAGCACAACGGTTATCAGGAAAAAACAGGCCAAGAAAATTTGAGTAATCGAAAATGTACGCTTTTTCACAGGATAAAATCCTTTCCTTCTTTTTAGATAAGAGATCAAGCTAAATGAAATTTAGCAAGACTTTCTGCTTTTTCCGCTAAGTTATGAATGACAAAATCACGCACGAAAGCATCAGCAGGATTTTGTATAATCTTTTCCGGTGTGTCGATTTGGTGAATGACTGATTCATTCATGACCATAATGCGGTCAGACATGGCAAAAGCTTCCTCTTGATCATGGGTGATATAGATCATGGTGGTGCCTGTGGTTGCCTGAATTTTTTTCAGTTCTTTGCGCAGGGTTAACCGGGTGGCTACATCCAAGGCGCTCATGGGCTCGTCAAATAAGATAATATCGGGCGAAAGCGCCAGCGTGCGCGCGATGGCGACCCGCTGCATTTGTCCGCCCGAGAGCTGAGAGGGCTTTTTTGAAGCATGTTCTGCTAATCCCACAAGGTCAATCATGTGCAGAGCCGTTTCTCTTGCCGCTGCTTTTTTATCTTTTTTCAGTTTCAGCGCATATTCTACATTGCGTAATACGGTCATGTTTTCAAACAGCGCATAATTCTGAAAGACGATACCCATGCCTCGCCGATCAGGCGGGGCATGGGTGATGTTTTGATTATCCATATAAATCTCACCGGAAGAAGGCGGCAAAAGACCGATCAGAATACGAAGCAAAGTCGTTTTGCCACAGCCGGATGGGCCTAAAATGGAGAGAAATTCACCAGACTTTACATCAAATGACACGTTCTGTAATGCACTTTTTTCTCCGAATTTTTTTGATATATCAATAACTTTTAATGATTCCATTTATCCTGCAGTTTCTCCTTTAAGTCTAAATCGAAAACACCGGTCATGTTGCCGTAGGGAATGTCAGCCGGGAAGTTTTCCATTTCGAAGGTTCTGTCTTTATAGATTGGTTCTGGTGCATAGAGCTGTTTGTCAAGCGGTGTCACTTCTTTTACGAAATAATCAAAGACCTCTTTTACTCTTTCGTCGTTCTGTCTGCCCTCGATCATGCCGCTGGCATACGTGGTATACGGTGCCCCCTCTTCAAAGAAGTGAATTTCAATCTCAGCGCCTTTGGTGATTTCCTGTGCGGCCTGGAAAGTCATGCCAAGGCCGATCATAGCTTCGCCCGAAATCAACGCCTGCATAGGGCCTGAACCCGAATCAGTGAATTGCAGTACATTGTCAGCTAATTTATCAAAATATTCAAAGGCAGCGTCTTCGCCCCGTTCGTTGACTAAATTGAGTAAGAAGATATAGCCGGTGCCGGATGCTTTCGGGTTAGGCATCGAAATCATATCTTTGTATTCAGGCTTTAACAGATCATCATAGGATTCAGGGATAGGCAGCTTGCGATCTTCTAAACCTTTGCGGTTGATTATGATACAGCCACTCATACGAATCCACGGTGCATAGCGGTGGCTTTCGGGTACCAAATCTTCTGTATAGACTGAAAAATCAACGATGTCGTCTAATTGGCAAACCGTGTCACCTAATTTTTCATAGTAGGAGGCTTCCAACTCTAAAATGAAATCACATTCGGTGTCTTTTCCCTCTGCTTTCAGTTTGGCAGCCAGGTTACCGGTTGTGTAGTATTCCAAGCGAATATCATAGTCAGGGAATTTTTCTTTCAGCATGTTGAGAACAAATTCGTTTCGATAATCTTCAGCGGACGAATAAATAATAATCGGGTCGTCTTTTTTGCTTCCATTATCATTACTTTTGCAGGATGTCAGCAGTGCAGCAAAGAGGCTGGCAGCCATAACGAGCGTTACAATACGCAGAAGGTTTCTTTTCATCATCAAGTTCCTTTCATTAGTTGATTGGTAAATGTTCCGACTTTTGAACGCAAACAATCATAAAATCAGATTGAGTGTTTGTTTTGTTGTTCAAATTCGCTTTATTATAAAACAAAAATGAACACAAGTCAAGCTTTTTTTCTTAATTGAAAATCATTTTAGGAGAAAAGACCTCTTTATCGCAGGGCCAAGCGAACAAAACTGATTTGTTATTTACATTGAATCACAAGTGTGGTAAAATAAAAACTAATGGCCGTGCATAGCCGGTGGCTATTTGACTTGCGGAACGATGCCGGCCGACAAAAGTTTAACTGTCCATGTATGTACATGTTGTATGTACACGTTGTATGTGCACGCTCTGCTGGTAAAACCAGCGTCGTTAAACTTTACTGTTGGAAAAAACGATCGAGAAGAAAAGGAGGAATCATTTCATTTTGGATAACAGAGAACAACAAAATCAAAACAAAGAAAAAGACAAGTTAACGGAACATATAGAAGCTGATTTGAGTCATGCAGCGCAGCAAGGCGAGCATGTACAGACAGCCAAAGAGACAGAAGAAGCATTGACAGCGCCGAAATCCAAGAAAAAAAGAAAAACGGTGAAGGACAAGCTAAGGGCACTTGTAAAAGACAAACGCTCGTTTAGAATGCGGTTGCTCATTGCCTTTTTGGTTTCCTTTGCTTTTGCCTATACACTGACCATCTTTGGCCCGTTTGAGCTTTATCTGCCGAATAAGAATTATTATGTTTTTTCTTTTACAGATTTAGTGCAGCCAATGGTTTTAATCGGTGTTGGACTGACCCTGCTTTTGACCGTTGTGCTGATGCTTTTCAAAGGGAAACTGTTTAACTATCTTAGTTCGGCGCTCTTCGCTGTGACGGTTAGTGCCTATCTGCAGGGAAATGTGCTGAACCCCGATTTGGGCACGTTGGACGGCCGCTCCATTCCATGGGAAAGTATGACGATTTCCATGCTGATTAATGTAGCGGTGTGGGCCGTTATCTTTATTATCCCGTATGTGGTTGCCTATTTAAAACCGAAGCTGTGGCGGATACTGCTTGTTTTTGTTTCTGTTTTATTGATTGGCATGCAGTCAGTTGCACTGGTCACGCTGATTGTGAGAAATGATTATCTTGAAACAGTCAGCGACGGCTATCTTTCCAATGATACAATATATGAAGTATCGCCCAAAAACAATGTGGTTATGTTTTTGCTTGACCGCTTTGATCTTAAATACGCGAAAGAGGTATTCCGTCAGTATCCGGACATTCCGGAATCGCTCAACGATTTCATTTTTTATGATAACGTGTGCGGTTCCTATTCCCGTACATTCCCCTCGGTGACATATTTGTTAACCGGTGTTCAGACTGACTATACAATGCCTGTTGCCGATTATATGCAAAAGGCGTGGACAGAGGGCACCTTTTTACAAAAAATTAAAGACGCTGGATTTGAATCTAAAATTTATACCGATGTCAATTATGTGATGAAGGATGTGGAATACGCAGCGGGCAAAATTGACAATATTAAAGAGTATGGTAAAAAGACGGATAAGAAAAAGATGGTAAGCGCTATGTTAGACTTATCTGCCTATCGGTATTCACCTCTTGCGATGAAACCCTTCTTCTGGCTGTACACAGGTGAGTTAGCAAATATCAGTACAGTGGATGCTGAAGCGGCTGATATGCATGTTACCGATGACGCTGCTTTTTGGGCGAACCTGAAGGCGCAAAAATTAAGCGTAAAAGAGGAAAGCAACGGTTCTTTCATTTTCTATCACATGCAGGGATCGCACGACCCCTATGTGATGGATGTGGACGGCAGCACGCCCGAAGGCGGCACCGGCGGTGAAGGAAAATGGCGTCCGTATCGCCAGACAGCCGGCAATTTGAATATGATTTTGGATTATATCAAATATTTGAAAGAGATGGATTTGTACGAGGATACAACCATCATTATTACAGCAGATCATGGTGATACTGGTACGCTGGAAGAGCTTGACTATCAAAGAATCATTTCACTGATGGTCAAACCGGGAGGGGCGAACGCCGATGTGCCGATTCAATACAGTTCTGCGCCTTTGTCGGTTAAAAATATTCAAGCCACTGTTTTAAAATCTTTAGGTATTGATCATGAGGACTATGGCCCTGCTATTGACGAAGTGGCGGAGGATGCCGATGTCGTCAGATATTTCTGGATGAGCGGCTCGGATCCCTTCCAGACAAAACGGGATTATCATTTAGTGACCTATGAAATCAGGGGCGACATTAAAGATTTTAACAATTGGAAGATTGTATCGAAAGAAAAAATATTGTATCCATATTATGATGCGTAAGACAGAGCATTGGTTGATGACATTCGCTTTGTTTACTTGCTTTTAAAATTATGATGGAAAGCTTACGTATAAGAAGAAAGGAATTGATTATGAAAAAGGTATTATCGTTTTTGTTCTTTTTTGCATGTTCAATGGTGATGTGCATGACCTATGCACTTGCTTATATTGATCCTTCGGCTATGACCTACATCATTCAGATCATCGCCGGTGTTGTCATTGCGGCCGGTGCTGCGGCAGGCTTTTATTGGCGGCGGATTAAAAGAGCTGTCCGGGGCAGAAAAAATAAAGAAAAAGATTACGATGATGAGGATGACGAAGACGAGGTGTAATGCAGGCACCCTGTCTCTTCGGCGCAGCTGTCGGTATTCATGTTCATGAAACAGATGGATAAGGATAAACAAGAAAAACAGGCTGCCTTTCGCTGGCTGCTGATTCCGGCCGGGGCGTTTGCTTGCGCTGTGATACTGAATTTGTTTGTGCTGATTTGCGCGATTGTTCCTTCAGAATCAATGGAAAGCACAATCAGGGAGGGATCCCTGATTGTTGCTTTTCGGCTTGCTTATGTTAATCATGAGCCGGATCGGGGTGATGTTGTGCTTTTTCGGCATGAGGAATTAGGCCGTTCATTGCTTGTAAAGCGCATTATAGGCCTGCCGGGTGAAACATTTGAAATACGAGAGGGCTGCATCTATATCAACGGCGAAAAAGCGCCGTTTGAAGAAGCGTATGCTGTCGGCGAGATGACGGATGATTTCGGCCCGCTTGTGATTCCAGCCGATCAGTTTATTGTATTGGGCGATAATCGGTCGGCTTCTCACGATTCACGTTATTGGCAGCAGCCTTTTGTAGAGCGGCAGGAGATTGAGGCCAAGGCGGAGTGGATTTTGTGGCCGTTGCCTCGAAAAATTCGATAAAAAGTTGTTTAAAATACTCTTTGGAGAGTCAAATGGAAATTATAAATACAATCGTAGGTACCCCTTTGGGTTATCTCATGTGGCTTTGCTACAAGCTTTTTCATGATTATGGCGTCGCCATTATCTTTTTTACCTTGTTAACCAAGGTAGTGATGTTCCCCATCTCTCTGCTGGTGCAGAAAAATTCAATTAAGATGGTGAAAATGAAGCCTGAGCTTGATGCGCTGAAATATCAGTATGTGGATGATCAGGATGCCTTTATTGATGCGCAGACTGCTTTATATAAGCGGGAAAAATACAGCCCGATGGCGGGTGTGTGGCCGCTGCTGCTTCAATTGCCAATTATTTTTGGCTTGATTGATGTGGTCTATAAACCGTTAAAGCATCTTCTGCATATGCCGTCTGATGTGATTAACGCCTTTACCCAAAAGGCCAGCGAAATTTTGGGTGTGACCGATTTAGGCTCTTCGCCTCAGCTGCGCGTGGTTGAGCTTTTGTCACAGAATGAAAATATACCGAAATTTATGGAACTGCAAGGTACCCTTGACGGTGTTGACGTAAACGGAGCGATTGAAACAATTCGCGGCGTCAATATGAACTTCTTGGGTATTAATTTGGCCGCAACGCCCAGCGTGACAGTGCTCAACCTTCTGTTCCTGGTGCCGGTGCTGGCCGGACTCAGCGCGCTGATTATGTGTGTGATTCAAAACCGGATCAACGTGCTGCAAATTGAGCAGAACAAATTATCCCAATGGGGCATGACCCTGTTTATGATTGCTTTTTCGACTTATTTTGCCTTTATCGTGCCGGCTGGTGTTGGTCTTTACTGGATGTGGGGCAACCTGTTCTCCATCGGCGTTATGTATTTGGTCAATGTCATTTACAATCCTAAAAAATATATAGACTATGCAGCCTTGGCCGATTTAAAAAAGCAAACGGCGCTGGATAAGGAAAAGACAAAGCGCAATAAAAAAATGGCCAAAAAATATTATAAGGCCTTTTGCCGTCCTGAAAATATAGAAAAAATGAAGCTGATGTTTTATGCAGAGGGCGGCGGCTATTATAAGTATTTCCAGAATATCATCGAGGCGCTGCTGCAAAAAACAACAAAGTTAAAAATTCATTATGTGACCAGTGACCCGCAGGATCCTATATTGAATACCAAGGAAGAGCGGATTATTCCTTACTATGTGGATGAAAATCGCTTGATTTCGCTTATGATGAAGGTAGAAGCGAAAATGGTGGTCATGACCACTCCTGATTTGGAAAAATACCACATTAAACGCTCCCGCGTTCGCAAGGACGTTGAGTATGTGTATGTAGATCACGGCTGTTCCAGCCTGAACCTGACTTATCGTACCGGTGCGTTTGATTATTTTGACACCATCTTTGCAGTCAGCGATCAGCAGGCAAGAGAGGTGCGCGCGATTGAACAGCTGCGCGGTACACCCGAGAAAAAAATTGTAGAGTGCGGCTACGGGCTGCTCGATAATATGATCGAGGCATACAAAGCGCTGCCGCCGGCTGAAAACGAAAAGAAAACCATTTTGATTGCGCCCTCCTGGCAGTATGATAACATCATGGACAGCTGCTTGGATGATCTGGTGGAGGGACTCACCGGTTCAGGTTATCGGATTGTGATTCGCCCCCATCCCCAGTATGTGCGGCGTTTCCCGCTGAAAATCAAAGAAATTTTGAATCAGTATGCCGATCGTTTCAGCGATGATTTCATCATCGAGACTGATTTTTCGTCTAATGTGACGGTGTATACGGCTGATCTTTTGATTACCGACTGGTCGGCTATTTCCTTTGAATTCAGTTTTACGACCAATAAGCCCACCTTGTTTATCAATACCAAGATGAAGGTGGTTAATAAAGCTTATAAGAAGATTGATATTGAGCCTTTTGATATCACGGCCAGAGAGCAGGTGGGCCGCTCGATAGACAAGGACGAGGTAAAGAATATTGCCGCGGTAGCGGATGATTTGCTGAATAACCAGAGCCTGTATGCCGCAGGAATCGAAAAGCTGAAAAATGAGTATTTCTATCATTTGGGGCATAGCGGCGAAGCTGGTGCTGATTATATCATCAGCCGTTTAAGCAAGAAAAAGAAACATGCAGAACCGGTGTCAGAGCCTACAGCGGAACAAAACAAAGATCATTCCGATGAGTAATAGAAAAGAGCGCAGCTTGTTAAAAAGCCGCGCTCTTTTTTTGTCGTTTATAAGCGAAAGAGAAAAGCCGCTGAAAATGATAGGCGGCACGGGTTCCTTCATGACCTTTATCAACTGTTTGAATATACTTCATCATCCCTTGAAACCACAGTGAAACAAATTCATCGGCTGATGTGATAACATCGTCATTATCACTTTGTATGTTTTTTTAGGATGTGTGCATAGCATTTTTCCGTTGCAATATCATCTGGCAGCTTTCACCATGATAAAAAAGAAACCATCGACAAAATACGACGGTTTCCGTGTTGGTGCGAGAGACGGGACTTGAACCCGTACGAATTGCTTCACACGCCCCTCAAACGTGCGCGTCTGCCAGTTCCGCCACTCTCGCATAAGAATATGATAATAATATAATTATACAGATTTTTGACAAAAAGTCAATATGCATTTTCATTTTTTAGCGGGAAAGAGGGATATTTTTTTATAATTGACTTTTTTCCGGGTCTGACAGTATATTGTCAATCCAAAAACTTTGTGATACAATAAGAAAAAGCCTAACGACTTTATATTAGAAAATTTAACTGGCCGTGCAAATGGCACGACCTGCCGGTTAAACCGGCACTGCCTAACTTCCGGTTTCGCTGGAATGTCGTACTTTGGATTTGTTTAAATGCCGATGATAATGCAGAAGCAAATCGAAGATTTGCTTCGTGAGTGAGATTGATTTTGAATTCATGTAACTTGTGTTTTATTTTCGTATAAAAATAGAAAAATGATTGGAGAGAAAGCGGCATGAAAATGAGAAAAATAGTTCCATGGTTGCTTTTGGCGGCGATATGCCTGACCGCTTGTGCGAATACCGAATACGGGGTGGAAACACCCGATGCATATGTGTCACTTTGCGCTGAAATCGAGGTTGACGTGTACTATGCTGGCGCTTTTCGCAAGGATGATCTGACACTGGCCGCAGCAGTGGATGAGGAAATTGCCGCTATGATCGATGATGGCACAGCCAAGCAAATCAGCGAAAACTGGTTTGGCGAAGATTTCATTGTCTATGAAACGTCTGCGCCGCTGCCATCATCAGATGATGATTCGCTCAGAACCGTGCAGGAGACGGGAACGTTAACGGTGGGCTATATATCGGATGATTACCCTATGTTGTTTGAAGATGCTAACGCCAATGTACAGGGCTTCGATGCGGATTTGCTGGAAGAAGCGGCCCGACGGCTGGGACTCACGGTGACATATGAAAAGGTGAGCGCCGAAAACCAAGAAACGAAGCTATCCGACGGCCAAATTGACACGATTTTCGGCGGGTTAGCTGTGACTGAGGAAAAAAGAGATACATTAACACTTACAAGAAATTATTTCAAAACCTCATTTTCCTTGTTGACCTTAGCATCACAGGCAAATGACAAGCAAAATCTCTCTGATTTTGCCGGACAAAAAATCGGCGCTTGCCAAGGTTCGGCTGCTTATGATTATTTGCTCTCGCAGGGATTTGCGGCCGAAAATATCACGGCGTATACAAGCGCAGCCTATGGATATTATCGGCTGCGGGAAAAAAAGGTGGCGGCCTTGTTGGTGGATACACCCTTTGCCGATTGGGTGCAAAGGGGTAAAATGAACACACGATAAAATTATCGCGATGAATTTATCGCGATAAATTTATTGCTAAAAAACGGTGCTGATTTCCTCAGCACCGTTTTTTATTTAGCTTTGTTTAGGAAAGGGCAGTGTCGTCTAGTGCGATTTGAAATTCAACCCAGAACTCGCTGCCTTGGCCGGGTGCGCTGTTCACGCCATAGCGTCCGCCGTGTTCTTCCATAATTTCTCTGACGATGGAAAGGCCGAGGCCAGAGCCAATCGCGTATCGTTTGTGGGTTTGGTCAACTTTATAGTACCGTTCCCATATGTCATTTAATTTGTCGTTCGCAATGCCTTCGCCTGTGTCTGCTACCGTAAGTCGGGCAAATGTCCCACGACGCTCTGCGGACAAGGTGACTTTGCGGTCTTCACCGGTATAGGTGACGGCATTATTGACCAAATTATAAATAACTTGCAGCACGCGGGTTTCATCGCCCATGATCCATAGAGTTTCGCCATGTGAAAAGGAGATTTGATAGCCGCCGGCGGTCAGCTTGGCGTATCGCTGCATTGCTTTTTCGGTGATTTCGGTCAGGCAAATGCGCTTCATTTCAAAGCGTTGGGTGCCCGAATGCAGCTTGGAAATATCTAATACATCGTTGACAAGGGATGTGAGCCGTTCGGTCTCGTCAATAATAATTTGCAGATTTTCGGGTGTGTTTTCACCGGGCAGATCTTTCATAATTTGACTGTACCCCGAAATCATGGTGAGCGGCGTTCTCAGGTCGTGCGAAATGTTGGCGATCAATTCTTTTTGCAGTTGATCGACTTTAGAAAGCTCTGTCTCTGCATAATTCAAGGTATTGGCCAACCGATCGGCTTCGGCATAGCCGCTGCCGCTAAATTCAATATCGTAATGGCCTTTTGCTAATTGTTCGGCGCTTTTTGTAATGGAGACAATGGGCTTTGCAATTATCTGGGAAATGACAAAAGATAAAATAACCGAAAGCAGCACTAACAAAATGGTAACATAAAGCAAAATGGTATTCATGGTTTTTACAGTCGCGCTGACTGGTGAAATCACCATGTTCAGAAAGAGGATGGCTTGTCCGTCCTGATACGGAACCGTGCTGACCAGCACAATGCTTTGCTCGCCTTTTTCATGTTTTTGAGACTGCACATAGCTGTTGGCATTTTCGTCTTTTACATAGTATAAAATACCGTCCTGTGTCTTGATTGCCTGGTTATACAAAATCATATAGCCCATCGTGTCAATTTGATGGAGCACGCATTCGCCGGTGGTATGTACTGAAACTGAGGTGAATTGATTGTTTTCAGATAAAATAAAGACGCATAGCTCATATTCATTGGCAAGCGCCTGTGCGGCGCTCTCTAATTCGCCGGCGGCAATGCGGCGGGTTATTTTTTCTTTCGCTTCCTTTAATTCAGCGGTTTTGATTGATTTGTAAATATCATTTAAGAAAAGATTTTGACACAGCCATAAAATTGAGATGGTGACGGCGCACAGAAGACACAGGCTGACTAAAAGAGTGAAACGGATGCTGGGCCGTCTTTTGGTTTTATTCATGTTCAAAGCGATAGCCTACCCCTCTTACCGTGACAATGAATTTGCTGTAAGGCCCGAGCGATTTGCGAAGCAGCTTGATGTGGGTATCTAAGGTTCGGTCATCGCCGTAAAAATCATAGCCCCATACCTCGGTAATCAGCTTTTCGCGGGAAAGCGCAATGTTTCGGTTTTGCAGCAGATAGAAAAACAGATCGTATTCCTTGGGCGAAAGAGAAGCTTTTTGCCCATCGATCGTCACGACGCGTGCTGTGAGATCGGCATGCAGTCCCTCAATTTCGATGATTTGATTTTTCTGTTTGGCGCCGCCCACTCGTTTCATAACCGCTTCGATGCGCAGCATCAGTTCTTTGGGAGAGAAGGGCTTGACGACATAATCGTCTACACCCATTTCAAATCCGCTGATTTTATCATACTCTTCGCCTCTGGCAGAAAGCATGATCACCGGTATATCCGAAAACTCTTTGATTTTGCGGCAGGCCGAAAAGCCATCTAACAAGGGCATCATAATATCCATGATGATAATGTCATAGGCATTTTTCCGGCACAGCTCGACAGCCTCCATTCCGTTGGCGGCCTCGTGCGTGCTGTGTCCCTCAAATTCAGCATATTTGCGAATGAGTGTGCGAATGTTTTCTTCATCGTCTACAATTAAAATGGAATAGGCCATGCCGTTTTGTCCTCCTTGGTGCTTGTTATGATCATGTATTGTGAGATATAAAGCAAGGGCCTAACGAAAAGGCCCTTGCGGTTTGCGTCTATTAAGCAGCGTCTTTTTCAATCAGGGTGACTTCGACGGTCATTTTCATGCGTCCGCGTGAGAAGGTTACCGTAACTGTGTCGCCAATGGCGTGTTCATTTAGAATCTCTGAGATGCTGGCCATGTTGGTGACGGTGGTGTCATCAATCGCCATGATTTTATCGCCCATCTGGAAATTATCTTGACTGTCGTCATATACATATACGCCGTAACCATCGAGGTAACGGCCAATTTCCGAATAAGAATAGCGCAGCATGTCGGATTCAGACTGAATGTCAATGGCCGAAATACCAAGTGCCGGCCGTCCTGTAACGCGACCCTTTTCAATCAGTTCTTTGGCCACTTCGTAAGCATTGTCGATGGGAATGGCAAAGCCTAATCCCTCAATCGCGTCACCAGTTGATTTGGCGTTGACAATGCCAATCAGCTCTCCACTGGCATTGAACAGGCCGCCGCCCGAATTGCCTGGGTTGATCGCGGCGTCAGTTTGCAGCAACCGCATGGTTTGACCGCTGATCGTGATTTCACGATCGAGTGCAGAGATAATTCCTTTTGAAACAGAACCGCCTAATTCACCCAGCGGATTGCCGAGCGCGATAGCTGTTTCGCCTACGACCAAATTCTCGCTTGAGCCAATAGTGGCGGCCTCCAGGCCTGAGGCATCTACTTTCACAACCGCAATGTCGGTTTGTGAGTCGGTTGCGATCAACTGGGCCGTATACTCGGTTCCGTCCTTGAGATGAACAACGATTGAATCGGCGCCGCTGATTACATGATTGTTGGTGATGATATAGCCATCGGCAGAAATGATCACGCCGCTGCCTGCGCCTTCAGAAACATAGTTTTGAAAGAAAGAGCCGGTGACCACCTTTTCAGTGCGGATTTCAACAACTGTATTGGCAATACGCGCGATGACGCCGGCTAAGCTATCTTCGTCAATTTCGGTTTTCTGACCAGCGTCGACTTGCTTGACAACCACTTGACGGGAAGGGGCGATCGTTGGCCAGATGTTGTGGACCAAAAAGGCGCCGCCAATGCCTGAACCAAGGCCGATAGCAATGCAGAGAACGAGAAGCAGAGCCAGCGTGCCTGTACCGAATTTTTTCTTTTCTTTTTGCTTTTGAGGGGGCGTATATTGATTGTTGATTGCCTGTGCCCCAGTTTGTGCTTGCATATTGGGTGATGACTGACTGGTTGATGAAGCCGAGAAAGGCTGGCTTGCCTGCGGTTGGCTGTCCAATGTAAATTTTTCACCGGTGCCCGCGCCGGCGTATTCACCCGAACGATAAAGAGGCTGTTCAGCGGCAGCATTAGTCTGAGAAACACGGGAAACAGGTTCTTCGTGGGCCTGTTCATTTGCTGTTTCATGAACCATGCCGTTTGTTTCTATACGATCATCTTGTCTGCGTTCATTTTCATCCATCGTTGATTCCTCCTAAGAAGCATGTCTTGGTTTGTTTACGCTTATAGTATAGCCAGGCTATGTGATCGTTTTATGACGATTCACGTAAAAATGATTGAAAATTTTAATTTTATCTGCTTACTATTGCCAAGAAAAAACATAAGAAGTGCGGCTAAGCAAGGTTTCATTCGCTTTGAGTAGGCAGCAGGGAAAGTCAGGTCGGTTGGGCGAATCGGGAAAGAGCTGTGTTTCTAAGCAGACAGCTTCGCGTGGCGTTTGTCTGCGCCCGCCTTTTACAAACGGCTTTTCGTTGTTGGTTACGTTCGCTGTGTACAGCTGTAAGCCCGGCCTGTCGGTGAAAACGTCCATACGCACACCACTTTGTTCCGAAAAAAGCGAGGCGCATTTTCGATAACCAACGCCGTTTAATATATAGTTATGGTCATAACCGCCGCCGGCGGCGAGCTGTGGATGCGGCTGGTTGATTCGTTGGCCAATCGCCGTTTCTTTGCGAAAATCAAAGGGAGTATCACTTACGTCCATGGGATCGGCAAGAGGAATCAGCGCACTGTTGACCGGTGTTATAAAGTCAGCATCAATCATCAGTCGGTGGTCCATGGCTGTTCCCGATCCGTTTAAATTAAAATACGAATGATTCGTGAAATTACACACGGTGTCTGCATCGGTGTGCGCTTGGTATTCGATGAAAAGGGAAGCATCTTGTAAAATATATCGTACCGTGAATGTCAGATTTCCGGGAAAACCTTCTTCACCATGGGCGGAGAAATACTGAAAACAAAGGGTGTTTCCATTTGCTTTTCCTTCAAAATAGCGGAAAGAGAACCCGCCTGGTCCGCCGTGCAGGCAGTTGCCGTTGTTATTATCCGGCAGCTGATAAGTGGTTCCATGTAAGGTGAAATGCCCGTTTGCGATTCGGTTGGCGTATCGTCCTACCACAGCGCCGAAATATGCATTTTGATCCAGCAGGAAATCTTCGTTTGATTCACAGCCGTAAATAACGTCAATGCTCTTTTCTTTTAAAAACAGACGTTTGATACGAGCGCCATAATTGATAAATTCTGCTTTAATATATTGGTTTTCAAGCGTGTATTCTTCAAGCTTACAGTCTTGTGTTTTCATCGTTATATCCTTTTTAGTAATTATTTTGCTTCCGCAAATCGCTATAGTTTTTATGTTTAACATAAGGAATGCACATCAGCACAACAGGGAAAATAACAGCGGCAAATAAGCCGTATTTTAAATGATTTGACGTGCTGCCTGCCAATGTACCTGGTCAGAGCATGACTTCCAATACAGCCTATATTGCCTGCTAATGCTAACAAGGCAAAGAGCGCTGTGCCGCCGGATTGCTGACAAAACACAGGCATAAAGCGTTTTTTGATAAGATTTTTATGCGGTTTGTGTTCTCTTTTGACTAATAAAAGATAAACAAAGGAGCGATGAACTGTGTCATCGCCCCTTTGTTTAAAATATTTGGTGACCCGAGGGGGAATCGAACCCCCGTTACCGCCGTGAAAGGGCGGTGTCTTAGCCGCTTGACCATCGGGCCTGGTAGCGGAAGTTGGATTTGAACCAACGACCTTCCGGGTATGAACCGGGCGCTCTCGCCAACTGAGCTATTCCGCCATAAACTGCGCCAGCCGCATACCACGAAATAACGCCCCTATATAATAGCATACAAGAAAACGATTTGTCAAGTCTTTTTTTAGAAAATAAAGAACTTTTATGCATTGATTTTTTGTTTCCTATATAGTATAATAAAATCGTGATCGAAAAATCGTTTTTTATCGAGCCGATTTACGCTTGTTTTCATGATGATAAACATTCATTTATCACTGGAAATGGGGCGGTAAAATCGATAGAAAACAGTTATATGGATAAAGTGAAATCTGAATAAGCAAGAGGTGAGTTTGACGGTTCGGGAGATGAATTTCTTGAAAAGTGCCTCTTCAAACCGGTCAAAGAAACAGCCGGATTTTTAAATCCAGGACAGGATTTAAAGTCTGACTTGTTTTTTATTGTTCAGATTTCGTAGAAAAAAGAAAAACAGAGGTGATAGGATTGCCATATACATTTAGGGGCGGTATTCATGTGGACGAGCACAAGAATACCAAAAAATCACAGATTCGCAGAATGCCTGCGCCGGCCGAGGTCTTTATTCCTATGAATCAGCATATCGGTGTGCCTTGCAAGCCGGTGGTCGCTGTGGGAGAGACAGTAGCGCGCGGTCAGGTGATTGGCGTGGTGGAGGCAGGTCTTGGCTGCCCGGTGCATGCCAGCGTTTCGGGCGTTGTCAAAGAAATTCTTGTCAAGCATGACGCGCAGGGAAGAGATTTGCAAACCATTGTCATTGAAAATGACGGGTTAAATACCCTTTGTCCGGATATAAAACCGTTTGAAAAAGCGCTGACAGAGACCAGCGCAGAGGAAATTGTCGAGGTAATTCGCGCAGCGGGACTGTGCGGCATGGGCGGAGCTGGCTTCCCATCCTATATGAAACTGCAGGGCGCCATTGGCAAAGCGGACAAGCTGATTATTAACGGGGCCGAGTGTGAACCGTTTTTGAGCGCGGATCACCGATTGCTGTTAGAAAATCCGGCCGCGGTCATTAACGGTGCTAAAATTTTGCTCAAGGCACTTGCAATTACCGACGCGGTGATTGCTGTTGAAGATAATAAGCTTGATGCCGCCAATAAGTTGGAAGAGCTTTTGGTTGATGATGATATGATCAAGGTGCGGGTATTAAAAACAAAATATCCGCAAGGGGATGAGCGCCAGCTTATTTATGTGCTGACGGGTAAACAGCTGCAAGCAGGCCAGTTGCCGGCTGATGCCGGCTGCGTCATCTTTAATGTGGAGACCTGCGCCGCCATTTACAATGCTTTCGCGCATGGCATGCCCATTATTGAGCGTACAGTTACGGTGGACGGCGATGCAGTGGCTATGCCCAAAAACGTGCTGGTGCCGATTGGTACACGCTTATCGGATGTGATCGAGTTTTGCGGCGGCTTTAAAAAAGAGCCGGCTAAAATCGTGAACGGCGGCCCGATGATGGGGCGTGCGGTGCATGATTTAAATGCGCCGGTCACCAAAACGACCGCTGGCATTTTGGCATTTTCGGCAAAATTTGCAAAAACAAGAAGCGAGCATTACCAATGTATTCGCTGCGGTAAATGTGTAGAGGCATGCCCCATGCATTTAATGCCGTTGTATTTGGCTTCTTTCGGCCGAAAAGATGATTTGGATCAATGTATGGAATATGATATTATGAGCTGCGTCGAGTGCGGCTGCTGTACCTATACCTGTCCGGGACAGGTGCCGATTGTGCAGCAAATTCAGATTGCCAAGGGAAAAATCAGAGAGAAACAGGCGGCTGAAAAAGCGGCCCAGAAGGAGGCGAAAAAATGACGAACAAACAATCCTTGCTGACCGTTTCTGCTTCGCCGCATCTCCATTCGCCGGTGACAACCACGACGATCATGAGTGATGTGCTGATTGCCCTTACGCCGGCCTTGATCTGGGCCTGCTATGTGTTTGGCATGCGGTCTTTGTATATTACACTCGTTTGCGTGGCCTCCTGCATTGGTTTTGAATGGCTGTATGAATTTATATTAAAAAAACCGTTTACCATTACCGATTTGTCGGCGGCGGTGACGGGTGTACTACTGGCTTTTAACCTGCCGGTGACAATTCCTATGTGGATGCCGGTGGCTGGTTCGTTTTTTGCTATCGTCATTGTGAAACAGCTCTTTGGCGGTATTGGACGCAATGTGCTGAATCCGGCGCTGGCGGCCCGGGTGTTCATGTTTTCCTGGCCGTCGGATATGAATCATTTTGTAACGCCGGTGAAGGATCGTTATCATGGTTTTCTTCTCCCTAAGGCAGAAGAGGGAATGGATGCCGTATCGGCGGCTACACCGCTTTCTTATCTGAAGGAGGGACGCATTCCCGCTGATGCCGAGAACGGCTATACCACCCTGGATTTATTTATTGGTAATGTCCCCGGTGTTATTGGTGAAGTATCAGCGCTGCTGTTAACGATTGGTTTTATCTATCTGTTAATTCGCAAGGTCACGACATGGCATATTCCGGTGGCGTTTATCGGTACGGTGGCTTTGCTGACGTTAGTGTTTCCGAAAGGAACAGCGGCGGTGCCGTTTATGTGGAATCAGCTCTTTTCGGGCGGTTTGTTTTTAGGCGCTATGTTTATGGCCAATGATTATGCCACAAGCCCGGTAACCGGAAACGGCAAGCTGCTTTACGGCGTTGGCTGTGGGCTGATTACTGTGTTTATTCGCTATTTTGGTTCAGGCGCAGAAGGAGTCTCTTATTCCATTTTGGTCATGAATTTGCTGGTATTTTATATTGATCGGCTGACAAAGCCTGTTCGGTTTGGAGGAAAGAAGCATGCAAAACAGTAAGGGAGCGGTCTTTTTTCTTCGTATAGGCGGTGTGCTTTTGCTGATTACTGCCATTATTGCCGGACTTTTAGCGGGCGTTAATTTATTGACGCAGGATAAAATCGAAGAGAATCAGCAAAACGAGATTAATGATTTAATTGGCTCATTATATGAGGGTCAGGTCGAGAAAGATACGGTCGAGATTGATTGCGGCGAAGCAGTCAAAACGGTTTATCATGTATTTACCGATGGACAGGAGGCCGGCTATTGTTTCCGCGTTGAATCCATAGGTTACGGCGGTGTGATAGGCCTGATGGTCGGCTTTGATACGCAGGGTGAAGTCTGCGGCGTAAAAATTTTAGAAATTCATGAGACAGCAGGGCTTGGCAGCCGTGTCAATGATGATGCCTATCTTATGCAGTATACAGGTATGTCGCAAACAAAAACAAGTGAAGAAATTGATGTGCTGACAGGAGCCACCATTTCTTCAAAGGCCGTGTTGCAGGGAATGAATGATGCTATAAAAGGTTATGCCATGCTGGGAGGTGAGGGCGATGAATAAGCTTGCTTCGATTGTGAAAGAAGGCCTGAT
Organism: Clostridiales bacterium; assembly: GCA_022791195.1. Taxonomy (GTDB): domain Bacteria; phylum Bacillota; class Clostridia; order Oscillospirales; family CAG-272; genus CAKSEI01. Next base: position 46,023 of record JAAVYP010000065.1, read on the forward strand.
CACAAAAAATCCTACTTTTTTCCAATTGCTTGGTATGTGTCCTACCTTAGCGGTCACGACAACAGTGTTTAACTCGGTTGGTATGGGTCTTGCTACAACGGCCGTTTTGTGCTGCTCCAATGTGATGATTTCGCTTTTGCGCAAACTGATTCCGGGTGAAGTGCGTATCGCTTCATATATTGTCATTATTTCTGGCTTTGTGACAGCGGTCGATCTGTTGATGAAAGCGTATTTCGTTGAGCTTTCAAAAACGCTTGGCTTGTTCATTCCGCTGATTGTGGTGAACTGTATTATTTTGGCGCGGGCCGAAGCGTTTGCCTCTAAAAATAAGGTTATTCCTTCTTTGGTTGACGGTCTCAGTATGGGTCTTGGCTTTACGATGGCGCTTAGTATATTGGGCGCTATACGCGAGAGCCTCGGTTCGGGTACGCTTCTGTCGGGCACGCCGTTTATGATTCAAATTCCGGGACTCCATGATTATCCGGTGCTGTTTATGGTTTCTTCTGCGGGTGCGTTTGTAACACTCGGTTGTCTTGTTGCTTTGGTACAGTTTATCGCTGCGAAAGTAGCTGAGAGTAAAGCAGGCAAGGATGAAGAACCGCTTCGTGCACGCTCTGAGGAGGTAGAAAAAATTGATTAAAGATTTAGCATTGATCATGTTCACAGCCGTGCTGTTAGAAAATTTCATTTTCTATCGCTTTTATGGCTGCTGCCCCTTTCTTGGCGTTTCTGAAAAGCCGGATACCGCTTTAGGCATGGGTTTTGCCGTCATGTTTGTCATGACGCTGGCCAGTGCGGTTACATATGGGGTTTACTATCTGCTTTTGGTGCCGTTTCATTTGGAATATCTCCAAACGATCGCTTTTATTCTCATCATTGCCAGCTTGGTGCAGTTTATTGAGATGTTCATGAAAAAGTTTATTCCGGCGCTTTACAGCGCGCTGGGTATCTATCTGCCATTGATCACGACAAACTGTGCGGTGATGGGCGCTTGCCTTTTAAACATTCAGTCGGGTTATGGCTTTATTGAATCGGTTGTCTTTGGTTTTTCGGCGGCGCTTGGCTTTACCATGGCGATTGTTATTTTCGCCGGTGTTCGCGCGCGTATGGCTTTTTGCGAACCGCCTAAAGCATTCCGCGGTATGCCGCTTGTCTTAGTGGCCGCCGGTTTGCTGGCGCTTGCTTTTTCCGGATTTTCCGGCATTAGCTTTTAAATGAAACGCACAGGAAAGGATGGTCCATTCAGATGAATCAAATCGTATTGGCGGTGGTAAGCTTCGCCGTTTTGGGCGGTGTGTTGGGCTTGCTTTTGGCCATAGCGTCGAAAATATTTCATGTCAAAACAGATGAACGGGTGCCTGCTATTATCGAAGCGCTGCCTGGCGCGAACTGCGGCGGCTGCGGTTATGCAGGTTGTGCCGCCTTGGCAGAGGCCATTGTAAAAGGCGAGGCGAAGGTAACCGCCTGTTCGGCCGGCGGAGCTGAGGCTGCTGCCAAGATTGGCGAAATTATGGGCGAAACGCCCGGAAAAATGAATCGGGTACGCGCGCAGGTCATGTGCAGCGGTACGACCGAATGCGCGAAACATAAATATGTATATGAGGGTGTCCATGATTGTATAGCCGCGTCCAAATTAGACGGGGGAGACAAAACCTGTCCGAATGGCTGTTTAGGTCTTGGCACTTGCGTTACTATTTGTCCGTTTGGTGCGATCAGCGTGCGGGATGGCGTCGCTTATGTCGATTATCACAAATGTACAGGCTGCGGCCGCTGCGCGACGGCTTGTCCTAAGCATATTATTAAAATGATTCCCTTTGATGCGAAGCATTGGGTGGGCTGTATGTCGGTTGATAACGGAAAGACAACCAGAGGCTATTGTGATGTAGGCTGTATTTCTTGTAAGCGCTGTGAGAAAGCATGTGCTTTTGGCGCCATTACGGTCAACGATTTTGTGGCCTCGATTCAGTATGACAAATGTACGGGCTGTGATGCCTGTGCCGAGGCTTGCCCCAGAAAGATCATTTGGACAGACGAAAGACAAGTGAAAGCGGTTACTATTGAAAAGGAGCATCTGACAGAAGATGCACGAGGCACAGGAGAATGATTCGTTTGTTTTTGAGCGAATATTCCCATTATAAACAGCAAAGTCAAGCAGGCAGAGCCCTGCTTGACTTTGTTTTGAAAACAAATTATGGGACGAGCATTCGCGAGCGTGAAATTTTGTATGGCGGCCAGGGAAAACCATATTTTTCTGACTTTCCACTTCATTTTAATGTATCACATTCAGGCGGTTTGGTGGCGCTTGCTGTATCTGATCAAGCAATCGGTCTTGATATTGAAGTGATTCGGCCTATCAAAAGAGAGATCGGCGTTCGCTTTTTGGGCATTGATACCGATGATAAGATGGAGCTTATTCGCGCGTGGACAAAGCGGGAAAGCTATGGAAAAATGACAGGCGAAGGTTTCCATTTTCAGTCATTTTGTGAACCGCATCATTTTCATGAATATGCCATTTCTGGCCATTATGATGATTATATACTGATGGTTTGTTCGCCACAGTCTGTTTTTCCGGATCAGGTGGAACATATCGCCTTGCAGCTTGAATAATTGAAATGATTTTCATCATATAAATCAAAATATAAACATTACAAAATATATATTATAATAGTTATTTTGCAATTTATAAATTGCATTATGAAATATAATATGCGACTTCGTATTGTCCGTGAGTCCAGCCTTGACAGATATTGAATCAAGCCGGCCTAATCATAATTACATATCGGAATAATGGTGCCGATTGCATGTCCGATTTTGTTGTTGATAGGGGATCGCGGTTTTAGCAAGGAACAGAGCAAAATAAGTGTGATGATTAAATTAACAATTGATTGATAAGGAGAATGCACGATGAGTGAAATGAAAGAAAGAATGCATACAGGCGCTCTTTATTTACCGGCTGATGATGAAATTATGAAGGAGCAGATCCAATGTTTGGATCGTCTTTACGAATTTAATATGACTCGTCCTACCGAGATGGAGAAACGACAAGCCATGTTAAAAGAAATGTTTGCTGAAATCGGTGAGAATTGCTATATTGAGCCGCCGTTTCATTCTAATTTTGGTGGTCGTCATGTTCACTTTGGCAAAAATATATACGCAAACTTTAATTTGACTTGCGTGGATGATACTCATATTTATGTGGGCGACTATACAATGTTCGGACCAAATGTTACGGTTGCTACCGCAGGACACCCGATTCTTCCGGAGCTGAGAAAAAAGGCATATCAATACAATGCGTCTGTTCATATCGGTAAAAACTGTTGGATCGGGGCGGGGGCGCTTATTTTACCCGGTATTACAATTGGAGATAATGTTGTAGTAGGCGCCGGAAGTGTTGTGACAAAGGATTTGCCGTCGAATGTGGTGGCTGTCGGTAATCCTTGCAAAATATTGCGTGAAGTGAGTGAGCATGATAAGGAGTATTATTTTAAAAATAGAAAGATTGACAAAAATTTGCTGTAAACCATTTGGTGGCAAAATTTGAATTGCCTATGAAAACGGCCTTGCGCTTGACAGCCAATCGGATATATCTTTACTGCATAAAGAGGCGGCACAGTCTTTCGGCTGTGCCGCCATATTGTTGTATTTTAGCTGATAATCAGCGTTTTTTATCATATATCCCTGCGCGTAAACGAATCAAATGCGATGTAACCAAGGCACAGGGTTAATACCAAGAGATAGAGAAGCGAGAAGCATAACGAGGGGGCCGTGGTAAAGCCGGCTGCGTCAAGCAGAGAGGATACAGAAGAATAGGGGAAAAACGCAGTCGTTAAATCCATGTGTTGGAATGGCAGGAATTTCACCCATTCACCTTTTAATATGCCCATGCTGATAAACGACGAAAGACTGCCGCATACAAAATAAGCCGCGATGGAAACGCCGATAGAGATGGCCGTGCTGCGGGTCACAGCCGACAGCATAATCGCAAAGGCCATGACCAAGAGCACCGGCAGCAGTCCAACGAACATTTGTGCTACCAAATAGAGTACCGGCGGCAATTCGTGCGCGACTCCGCCTGAAGCAAAGATGTATGCCGGCATTGAGGCATAACCAAAGAAAAGACATTGGGATACAAGGCTGACAAGCACACAAACCAAGGTACCGATGACAGCAACAGTTAACAAAGACAAGATCTTGGCGATAAAGATTTTCGATCTTTTCACCGGCGCTATAATGAGTCCTTTGACAGCCCCTGTTTGAATGTCTGTTGAAATACAGCCGCCGGCCAAAATAATTAAGACAAATAAAAGGAATGAAGAACAAATACCGCTGGAAGCGCTTAATGCCAATTCAACCGGGAATATACCGGCGGCGTTATTTTGCACAAGCCCCTTTTCCATTTTATATTCATAAACAGCGATGTTGTTTTCAAGCTTTTCTGTGAGCGATTCGGTCAGGGGCAGATATACGCCGCCTTCATAATATTGATTGTGCAGCAGCGAAAGTTTGTCATTTTTCCATTGTTCGGCTTCGCTTACCATGGAAAGCTTGCCGTCTGGATTGCACAGATACTGATAATCGAGTGCCTTTTCATAAATCGCTTTTTCTTCTTCGCTGTAGTTTTGCTTATTCAGTAAATCTTTTTGCCAATCGATATATTCTTGGTAACTCTGGTTCTTCAAAATTGACTGATAAGCGGTAAGGTTATTTTGAAACTGCTGAATTTCCTGTTCATTTAACTGATAGTAACTAGCAAATTTTAAATCCGTTTCGGCAGCGGCTAAGCTTTGTGCGGTTTGATCTAAGTAGCTTTTTTCCATAAAATAATAGGGCAACGCATAGTCTTTCAACGTCTGATAATAAGTTTGTTGATAATAAGCCGAAATGAGATCGGACAGGATGTTTTCATATTCGGTCGTTCCGGCTGTGCTTTGCGCTAATGCTTGCTCTAATGCGGCCGTTTCGTTTTTTGCGTGGTCGATTTCATCGTCTAACAATGCTTCGTCATTGTATAAGCTATTGTAGTCCACTTGCTCAAGGGAACTGACGAATTTGAACAATCCCGTGAATCCTAAGCAGAGAATGGTCATGATAATGGTCACGACAAGCAGAAAGGGGCGCTTCATAGTACGGGTAAGCTCGTTGCGCCATAATGAAAGAATTTTACTCAATGTTTCCACCTCCTGTAATATTCATAAAGGCATCTTCTAAGGATTGTTCAATCTTCTCAATGCCGTAAATGGGAACACCGGCGCCTGCAAGAAGAGCCGTGATCGCAGGGACCTCTTCTTCTGCTATTTGCATAATGAGTATATGTTCCGCTGTCTCGCATATTTTGTCTTGGTATTCCTGTAAGAGCGATTTTGCTTTTTCGGTGTCGCCTACGCGGAATCGATAGCGCTCACCTTGTGACGACTGGGTCAGCTCGTGCACGCTTTTTGTCCCTAAGAGCTGTCCGTGGTCGATAATGCCTACACGGTCGCACATTAACTGCATTTCAGAGAGCTGATGGCTGGAAACCAATACGGCAATTCCTTTTTCGTGAGCCAGTTTTTTTAATATTTCTCTTAATTCTTTAATACCGGCCGGGTCGAGTCCGTTGGTTGGCTCGTCTAAAATGAGCACCCTGGGACTGTGCACCAACGACTGTGCCAAACAAATGCGCTGTTTCATACCCAGTGAATATTTTTTGACCTTTTCATTGGCTCTGGCTGACATGCCGACCAGGTCAATGACCTCATCAATGCGCTTTTTTTCGATATGGCCGTGGATTCTGGCGTACATTTCGATATTTTTGCGTCCGGAAAACTCTTTGAACATCTCGGGATTTTCAACAATGCCGCCAATGTGGGCCATCGCCTTTTCGTATTTGTTTTTTAAGCTGTATCCGCAAATGGAGATATCACCTGAATCGGGGAACAAAAAGCCCATCACCATTTTAATGGTGGTCGTTTTGCCGGCGCCATTTGGTCCTAAGAAACCAAACACCTCGCCTGATTGCACCGAAAAGGAGACATCGTCAACGACGCGGCGTTTACCAAATGTTTTAATTAAATGATTAATTGTAAGCAATTCTTCCATAATCGTTATTGCTAAGCCTTTGCTGTAAAGGATTTCCTTTCTTTCAACGTTTGCTTGATTTTTTTTCGGTTAAATAAGAGAGAAACGGCGAGAGGTTATTCGATCATTGCAGGCTGAATGACCGAAGTCTCATAATTTTCAGCAACTGCATAACCGCTGAAATAGAAAATTTTCCACTCGTTATCAATTTTTTGGGCTACCAATTCAGCGGTGACTTGGCTCTGTGTATTGTTTGACGAAAGGGCAGGCATAATTTGATCCGGCCCTTGATAAGAGACAAGCGTGTTGACAACGACCTTGGCTGTATTGCCGTTAAACTCAATGGGTTCAAAACTACGAATATGCAGCTCGTAATTTTGTATAGAGCCAAACTTGTCTTGTGACGCCAACATATCTTTCAAAATCGACTGCACAGGGGCAAAATGCTCTTCCGAGACAAAATAGGAAAGTTCGTTGTTTTTCACTTTTTCCAGTGCGTCCTCGGGTGTTTGGTCACCTAAAATGAGATCCTTTTGGTAAACAGAAAGATATTCGGTGACGGTGTTTTGCAGTGTTTGTTGATCGTCAAGTCTTACAAAGTGAAGGACGATGACGTATCCGATAACAATCAGCAAAAGCGCTATGAAAACAATAAAACCACGGTTTATTTTACGTAGGAAAGACATATGAGCTCCTTTCTTTGCGGACATCGCTGTCCGTTTAACAAGATGCAGAGAGCAAATGCTCTCTGCATCTTTTATTTATATGATTTTTTTAATGAGTTATGCTTGCCGCATGCAAGCTTACTAAATATCATGCAGAGGATAAAATCTTTATTTTTGTGCGATGGCCGCCTTTGCCTTCGCGGCGATCTGGGCCGGTGTCAGCTTATAAGCGGCTAAAAGCTCCTCTACACTGCCGCTTTGGCCGAATTGATCTTCAATACCCACACGCAAAACAGGAACGGGGTGTCCTTCGCAGACGCATTCGGTGACAGCTGAGCCGAGTCCGCCAATCACGCTGTGTTCTTCGGCGGTGACAATTGCGCCGGTTTTGTGTGCGGAAGCAAGGATCAATTCGCGGTCCAACGGTTTAATGGTGTGGATGTTGATGACCTCTGCTTGTATGCCGTCGGTTTTCAGCAATTCTGCTGCTTCCAGTGCAATCGAAACCATGATGCCCGTGCCGATCAGTGTGACGTCGGTGCCGTCGGTCATTTTGACCCCTTTACCAACGGTGAAGGAGTATTGCTCGTCAAATAACACGGGAACCGGATAACGGCCGAAACGCATATAAACCGGTCCGTCTGTCGAATAGGCAGCTTCTACGGCTTTTTTTGCTTCGGTGGCGTCAGCCGGATTGATCACCGTCATCCCAGGCAAGGTTCTCATCAGGGCTAAATCCTCTAAACACTGGTGGGTGGCGCCGTCTTCACCAACTGTAATGCCGCCATGGGTGGCGCCGATTTTTACGTTCAGTTTGGGATAAGCCACGCTGTTTCGGATCTGTTCAAAGGCACGTCCTGCTGCAAACATAGCAAATGTGCTGGCATAGGCAATATTGCCTGCGGCAGCGAGGCCGGCTGCAACCGAAATCATGTTCGCTTCTGCAATGCCGCAGTCGATGTGGCGCTCGGGGAATGCCTTCTTAAATTTAACCGTTTTCGTTGCTTCGGCCAAATCCGCGTCCAGCACAAAGAACGAGTGGTCTTTTCCTAATTCAACCAATGCGTCTCCATATGCTTCTCGGGTAGCTATTTTATTACTCATGGCAGTTTCCCTCCAATCGTTGTGTGATTTCCTGAACGGCGGTTTGATAGTCAGCTTCTTTGGGGCTGGCGCCGTGCCAGTTGACTTTTCCTTCCATAAAGGAAACGCCTTTTCCTTTAATGGTATTCATGATCACAGCGGTTGGCTTGCCGTTACAGTCGGCAAAGGAAAGAAGCGCGCTTTCAATGGCATTAAAATCGTGTCCGTCAATACAAAGGGTATTCCAGCCAAAGGCTTTGAACTTTTGATCAACTGGCGCTGTGTTCATAATTTCGGCTGTGGTGCCATCGATTTGCAGTCCATTGACATCGATGAACGCGCAAAGATTATCTAACTTAAAATGAGTGGCAAACATAGCGGCTTCCCAGACTTGGCCTTCGTTTAATTCACCATCGCCCAAAATAGCGAATACACGATAAGCCTGGCCGTTTTTCTTGGCGCCTAAGGCCATGCCGCAGGCGGCCGATATGCCTTGTCCTAAACTGCCTGTTGTCATATCGACGCCGGGCGTATTTTTCATATCCGGATGCCCCTGCAAACGGCTGCCCGTTTTGCGCAGGGTATCAATTTCCTCTTTGGGGAAATAGCCCCGTTCGGCTAACGCACCGTAGAGAGCCGGCGCCGCGTGGCCTTTGGAGAGAACCAGCCTGTCCCGTTCGGGATCCCGCGGCTGTTCCGGATTAATTTTCATTTCTGTAAAATAAAGATAAGCTAAAAGGTCGGCAATGGAAAGAGAGCCGCCTGGATGTCCGCTGCCTGCGAGATACGTGCCGCGCAGCACAGACATTCTGATGTTGTCAGCTGTTTTGGTAAGACATTCTATTTGTGCCTTTTTCATAACTGTGACTTTTCCTTTCTTTTGATAATTAAGATAATACTCCTTTATTGTACTCTTAATTTTTCAATTTGTAAATAGCAGAATCGGCAATTATATATTTGATTTGAGTTTAGACAGAGAAGAGCATCTGTCTAGTTTTTGGGCAAATGCTTTTGGGTTGTGTTATTTTAAGTCATTTTGGGGCAGCTGTCTGTTGCTTTTTGAATCCCCAAAAAGTATGCTGTATATAGTGATTAATATGATTTTACAATACAATATATATTGTATATTTGTTAGATATATTTTGCATAAATTATTATTTAATCTATAAAAGTAATGTATAAATTGCAATTATATAATATAATTATTATAAAGCAATATATAAGTTGAAATTGTGTTTTTGGCCATGGCGAGCGACGGGAAAAAAGAATTGATTTTGTAAAATGTGACAAAAATCCTCTTGTAAAAAGCAAATAAAAGTGGTAAAATTATCAAGAAACTGAGTGTAAAAGGAGATTCGCACAATATGGCCAGTGAAACGGTGCTAAAGATTAAGGAAGCGGAAGAAAAAGCGATGCAGATGAAATCGCAGACGGCCGAACAAATCAAAGCAGCAACCCAGGCCGCAAAAGCAGAAGGTGAAAAACTGGTGGCTGAAGCGGCTGAAAAAGCAAATATACTGCGTACCGAGGCGCTTCGCCAGGCCGAGGTACAAGCCATAGGGCTGACTGATCAAAAACGTTCGGGCGCAAGGGTGGAATCAGATGTGCTGATGAAAGAAGCAAACGCGCACATGGATCAGGCGATTGATGTCATTGTAGAGGGAGTTAAGAATTTATGGCAGTAAGCAAGATGAAAAAACTCTCCCTATTCGCCCTTTCTGAAGAAGCTGATGTGTTGATTCATAAACTGACCTGGCTTTCCTGCATTGAATTTACGAAGGCTGAAGAGGGGGATGAATGGTTTACGGCGGGGGAACCCAGCCAGCTTTCTTTGTTAAAAAGCCGTCTCGCCTATATAACAGAGGCTCTTGGCGTTTTAAAACCATATGAACGTGTCAAAAAAGGACTTTTTTCCAAGCGGGCTATTGTGCATAAAAGTGACTTTGAAGAGATCGATGAAGCGCTTGCATCGGCCAAAATAAGAGCTGAAAAAATTCTGGATGCGAAAGACCAGCTGCTGACAGCCAAAGCAGAGCGAAACAAAGCAAAGGCAAGACAAGCTGCGCTTATCCCTTATCAAGGCTATGATTTGCCGCTTGGTTATACAGGCACGAAAGAGGGCCGGGTGCTTTTAGGCACGCTGCCAATCAGTGCTGATCTGGATGAGATGAAAGCGGCGGTGCTTGAACAAACCGACCGGGTTGTTTTTGAAAAAATCTCTGCCGATTCGACAGCGCTTTATTATGCGGTCATTTGTCATGCGGCTGATGTGGATGGGGTGGCACGAATCCTTGGCAGTCATGGATTTTTAAGGGCAGACTTTACAGGTGTTGCCGGCACCGCCTACGAAGCGATGCAGCAGACAGCCCAGATTGTCAATGAAACTGAACGGATGATCCAAGAGGCCGAAAAGGCTTTATCTGATCTTGTAGAGCATCAGGATGAACTGCAGCGTGCGGCCGATTTGCTTTCTGTTGAAATTACCAAAGCAGAGGCCAAGGAGAAGCTGCTTTACACAAAGCAGACGGTATGTATCACCGGCTGGGTACCTGAACAAGCCGAGGAAAAGGTGAAGCGGGCGTTAGACAAGCACTGCTGTGCTTATGAATTAACCGTACCTGAGCCAGAGGACGAACCGCCGGTGCTGCTTCAAAATAATAAATGGGCCAAGCCCTTTACATTTATTGTTAATTTATATTCACTGCCTAAGTACGGAACCTTTGATCCAACCTTTGTGATGAGTCTGTTTTATTTCCTCATTTTTGGCATGATGTTGGCGGATGTGGTGTACGGACTGCTTTTACTGGCGGTCGGGTTTGTGATTTATAAATGCTTGGATGTCGGCAAAGGCGTTAAGAATTTGGCCTTGGTGTTTGCTTATTGCGGACTTTCCTGTGTGTTGTTCGGTGTGCTTTTCGGCGGTTATCTTGGCGATTTGCCGGTGAAGGTGATGCAGAACATGCTGGGTGTAAATTCGGTAACGAATCTGGCGGTTTTGTTTGATCCCGCCACCGGAAACGGACCGATTCTGTTTTTGGGTCTCTCGCTTGGGGCCGGCGCGCTTCATCTTGCATTTGGCATGGGCATACAGGCGTGGCTTTATATAAAGGAAGGCAATGTTTTTGCCGCTGTCTTTGATATTGGATCGTGGTATGTCTTGTTCGTTGGTATCGGCCTTTTGTTTGTCAATCCGATGGTGGGCGGTCTTGTAGCCGGTGCCGGTGTGCTGATGCTGATTTTAACCCAGGGACGGGACGCAAAAAATCCGATTATGCGCCTGTTAAAAGGGATTATGAGCTTGTATGACATTGTCAATTATGTGGCCGATTTGCTCTCTTATTCCCGGATCATGGCGCTGGGGCTTGCTTCCGCCATTATCGCGAGCGTGGTGAATACACTGGCAACACTCAATGGCGGCAGCGTGATTGGCTGGATTTTGATGACGGTGATTGTGCTGTTCGGTCACACAGTGAACTTAGTGATTAATTTACTGGGCACTTTCGTGCATACCAGCCGATTGCAGTATATTGAATTTTTCGGCAAATTCTATGTCGACGGCGGACGGGAGTTTAAACCAGCCGCCCCCGAGACAACGTATACAAGAATTGCTGATGCCGATGAACCGTTATAACCATATAACCCGTGGTAAAATATAACAGTAATAAATTTTAATTGCATATAGATGCGAAAGACGTGTGATCAAATAAAAGCACGTCAACAGAAAGGATGGAAACAACAATGACAATAGCAGAATTTTTATCGATGGTATTCAGCGGACAGAATTTAGCGCTTTTGGGTGCTTTTTTGGCCGCCGGTCTGGCCGGTGCCGGTTCGGCAATCGGTGTAGGAATTGTGGGGCAAGCGGGCGCCGGTCTTTTGACCGAGCAGCCGAATATGTTTGGTAAAGCGCTGCTTCTTCAGGCGCTTCCGGCAACACAGGGCATCTATGGCCTGATTACCGCTTTTATGATCATGATCACCTCGGGTATTATGAGCGGGACCGGTGCTGAGCTGACAATTGCGCAGGGCGGCTATTTTCTGATGGCTTCTTTGCCGGTCGGCATTGTGGGCTTTGTTTCTGCTAAACACCAGGCGAAGGTGTCGGCTGCGGGTGTGTCGCTGATTGCCAAGCAAAAAAATGAGGTAGGTAAGGCGATCACCTCTTCCGCTTTGGTAGAGACCTATGCTATTTTTGCTCTGTTAGTATCACTTTTGTTAATCATTTTCTATAAGGGTTAATCCATGGAAGGACTTGAAAAAATAACCGAGCGTATTCTGCAGGATGCAAGAGCCGCGTGTGACGCGCAGCTGTCTGCGGCAAAAGAGGATGTGAACCGGATAAAGTCTAAATACAGCGCCACGGCCGAGAAAATACTTCACGAAGCACAGGAGTCTGTGCAAAAAGAGGTGGACGCGATTTTAGAAAGTGGTCAAGCGGGCGCGGCGATGTGGCGGCGCAATGCTTTGTTGGAAGCTAAAAGCGCTATGGTGGATGCAGCATATGATAATGCGGTTCGCTTTATCGCGCGCATGGATGAAAATGTATACTATACGCTTTTATCCAATATGTTAACAAAAGCAGTGGCTGAATCAGAACAGGCTGATCAAGCCCTTTTGGCCGATGAGCAAAGTGAATATACAAAGCCGGCAGCTTTCGTAGTGTCGCTGAACGCCAAAGATAAAGAAAAATACGCGCAGCGCTTGCAGCGTGATTTGACAGAAAAAAATTCTTCGGTTTCGATGCAAATAGCACAGCAGCCGGCCGACATAGCAGGCGGTATGCTGGTACAATATGGCGATGTTTCCATTGATTGTTCCGTTGAACAATCGGTGCAGTTGGTCAGAAGCCAAACAGAGGCAGAGGTTTTTGCTGTCTTGTTTGGAATACATGCAGGCAGGAGAGGGCAAAGTGAAGCATAAAAAAAGCAGCGATCAGGATTTTTTATACAGCACGGCGCGTATTCGCGCTCTTGAAAATGAAATCTGTTCAAATGAACAATTTGCGCTGTTGTCCGAAGCCAGGGGAGAGGGCGAATTAAGACGGTTGCTTGGTGAAGCAGGCCTTGAGGGAGATTCTCTTTTTGAAGCGGTCGATAAAAGACTGCAAGCGGCTTATGCTTTGGTGAGCGAGCTTGCCGGCAGCGATGCATTTGATGTGCTTCGTTTTCCATATGATGCGCATAACCTAAAAAGCATGATCAAAGCCGATATTCGGGATATGGCGCCGGAAGGTTTGCTGCTTCAGTTTGGTACGGTGCCGATTGATCGTTTGCAGGGCCTTTGGCAGAACCGTGATTTTACGCCATTTCCTTTTCATATGGCCAATGCCGTCGGTTCGGCGATAGAAGCCTATGCAAAAACAAAGGATCCGCAAAAAATCGATACGATTTTAGATAAAGCCTGTTATCAGGACATGCTTGCCGGCGCGGAACAGGCGGAACTGCCTTTTTTGCTGGATGCGATAAGGATGAAAATCGATCTGACTAATTTATTGACCGTGCTTCGTCTGCTGCGTATGAACAGTGCGCAAAATTCGCAAAGCAATAATGCTTTTGTCAAAGAGCATCTGATTGACGGAGGCATGCTGCCGCTTGAACAGCTCACCAAGCTTTTCGACGGCGGAGAAGAGGCCTTGTTTGGCTTTCTTGCTTTGGGCGGCTATCCGATTCTCGCCAAGCTCGGCCAAGAGACGTCGCTCGCTGCTTTTGAACGGGCGGCTGATGACGAATACATGTGCTATATACGCGATCATACAAAATATATTGCCTTTGGCGGGCCGGTTTTGTGTGCTTATTTAGCGGCGAGAGAGACAGAGGCGAAGAATTTCAGAATATTGATTGCTTCTGTAAGAAACGGAATTTCGCCGGCAGAAATTAAGGAAAGGCTTCGGTTCAGTTATGTATAAAATTGGTGTGATTGGCGACAGAGACAGTGTTTTGGGTTTTATTGCGGTGGGCTTTACGGTGTATGCCGCAGAGGACGCAAAGCAGGCAGCCGTCCTTTTAAAGCAGCTGGCCAGTGAAAATTATGCCATTATTTATATAACAGAAAATTTGGCAGTCGATTTGCAGGAAGAGATTGATCGGTATAAAGAAAAAACAGTTCCGGCTGTCATTGTGATTCCCGGCAAAGAGGGCAGTACGGGCTTTGGCATGATGAATTTGAAAAAATCAGTTGAGCGTGCTGTCGGCGCCGATATTCTGTTTAAGGAATAAATGCTTGTTAGCGGATATAGAAGACCTACGCAAGTAAGAAAGGAATGGTCATTTAAGTGATAGAAGGAAAGATCGTAAAAGTATCTGGCCCCTTGGTCATTGCAGAGGGTATGCGAGAGGCCAATATGTTTGACGTGGTGCATGTGGGCGATGCCAAACTGATTGGTGAAATTATCGAGATGCACGGCAGCCGTGCGTCGATTCAGGTTTATGAGGAAACGGCCGGACTTGGAAAAGGCGATAAGGTGATATCGTCGGGCGCCCCTCTTTCGGTAGAGTTAGGCCCCGGTTTGATTGGTAATATTTATGACGGCATTCAGCGTCCTCTTGAAAAAATCGTTGAAATTGCGGGATCCAATTTGATCAAAGGAATCGATGTGCCTGCGTTAGACCGAGAAAAGGTGTGGCATTTTGAAGCGCTTGTGAAGCCGGGCGATAAGGTAACTGGCGGTGACATTTGCGGAACCGTGCAGGAGACCGAGTCAGTGGTTCACAAGATTATGGTTCCGGTGGGTGTTTGCGGCACGATTGAAACGATCGAAAGCGGCGATTATAAGATCACCGAGCCGGTCGGTGCGGTGAAAACTGAGGATGGCAAAAGCGTTTCGCTGATGCTAAGCCAGAAATGGCCTGTGCGCCGCGCCCGCCCGTATGCGGAAAAATTAGCGCCCATTGTGCCTATGATTACAGGACAGCGGAATATCGATTCGATGTTTCCCATTGCGAAAGGGGGAACCGCCTGCGTTCCTGGCCCGTTTGGCAGCGGTAAGACGGTGGTGCAGCATCAGCTCGCCAAATGGAGTGATGTAGATATTGTTGTGTATGTCGGCTGCGGCGAGCGCGGCAATGAAATGACCGATGTACTAAGAGAATTTCCTGAATTGCAGGATCCCAGAACCGGCTATTCATTAATGAAGCGGACGGTTTTGATTGCGAATACATCAGATATGCCGGTCGCAGCTAGGGAAGCTTCGATCTATACAGGCATTACCATTGCCGAGTATTTTCGCGATATGGGCTATTCGGTGGCGGTAATTGCCGATTCTTCTTCGAGATGGGCCGAGGCACTGCGTGAAATGTCCGGACGATTGGAGGAAATGCCGGGCGAAGAGGGCTATCCTGCCTATCTGACCTCTCGTTTAGCACAGTTTTATGAACGTGCCGGCAGCGTCATCTGTTTGGGCAGTGACGGAAGAGAAGGCGCCTTGTCGGCGATTGGCGCCGTGTCGCCCCCTGGCGGTGACTTATCTGAACCGGTGACTCAGGCGACCCTGCGGATTGTTAAAGTATTCTGGGGATTAGACGCCAATTTGGCTTACAAAAGACATTTCCCGGCGATTAACTGGCTGAATTCTTATTCGCTTTATAAAGACCGGTTAGCGCCGTGGTATCGGGACAATGTGTCGACCACATGGGGCGAATACACGGCAGAGGCCATGAGAATTTTGCAAAAAGAGGCCGAGTTAGATGAGATTGTCAAACTCGTCGGTGAGGATTCTCTTTCGCCGAACGACCGGCTCACACTGGAAGTGGCGCGAAGCGTGCGGGAGGACTTTTTGCAGCAGGATGCGATGGATATAGATGATTCTTATACATCGCTTGATAAGCAGAATGCCTTGCTGGGACTGATTTTGTATTTTTATAAGCAAGCTGCTTCTGCGATTGAAGACGGAGCGGAAATTGATAAAATTGCCGTGATGCCGGCAAGAGAACTGATTGGCCGTGCCAAGGTGACGTCGCCCGACGTTTATAAACAAGAATTTGCGCGTATTAAAGAACGGGTTGATGCCGAACTGAATGACTTAATCAAGGAAGCAAAGGAGGGATAAGCGTGGTTCGTGAATATAAAACCATTGAAGAAGTCGCCGGACCTCTGATGCTGGTTAAAAATGTTGAAAATGTCAAATATGATGAGCTGGGCGAAATCGAATTGCCCACCGGCGAAATCCGCAAATGCCGTGTGCTTGAGATTGATGGTTCCAATGTGCTGGTTCAGCTTTTTGAATCGGCTGCCGGACTGAATGTAGCCGAAAGTAAGGTGCGCTTTAAGGGCCATGGCACACAGCTTGGGGTGAGCGAGGATATGTTAGGCCGTGTGTTTAACGGTATGGGCGAGCCCATTGACAATGGTCCGAAGCTGATTGCCGAAAAATATGTCGATGTGAACGGAACGCCGATGAATCCAGCCGCGCGCATTTATCCTTCGGAATTTATTCAGACGGGTATTTCGACGATTGATGGCCTGAATACACTGGTGCGGGGACAGAAACTGCCGATTTTCTCGATGTCGGGTTTGCCGCATGCGGACTTGGCCGCCCAAATTGCAAGACAGGCAAAGGTGCGTGGCTCGGACGCAAAATTTGCAGTTGTGTTTGCTGCTATCGGCATTACATTTGAAGAGGCAGATTTCTTTGTTTCTGATTTTAAGAAAACAGGCGCGATTTACCGGACGGTTCTTTTCACCAATTTGGCATCTGACCCGGCGATTGAGCGAATTTCTACGCCTTTGATGGCCTTGTCAGCCGCTGAATATTTGGCCTTTGAAAAGGGCATGCATGTGCTTGTCATTATGACAGACCTGACAAACTATGCCGAGGCGCTAAGAGAAGTTTCGGCCGCCCGTAAAGAGGTGCCCGGACGAAGGGGCTATCCTGGCTATTTGAATACAAATCTGGCTACTCTGTATGAGCGGGCCGGCCGTAAGATGGGCAGTGATGGTTCGATTACAATGATTCCGATTTTGACGATGCCAGAGGATGATAAAACCCACCCGATTCCAGACCTGACCGGTTATATTACCGAGGGGCAGATTATCTTGTCCCGTGATCTTTACCGTAAAGGCATTTTGCCGCCTGTGGATGTGTTGCCATCGCTTTCCCGCTTAAAAGACAAGGGGATCGGCGAGGGAAAAACAAGAGAAGACCATAAAAACGTTATGAATCAGCTGTTTGCGAACTATGCTCGCGGCAAAGAGGCGAAAGAACTGATGGTTGTGCTGGGCGAAGCAGCGCTGACGCCCATTGATCGCTTGTATGCGAAATTTGCGGATGCATTTGAGGAACAGTATATCAATCAGGGATTTGATGAAAACCGATCGATTGAAGAAACGCTGGATCTTGGCTGGGAGCTGTTGTCCATGTTCCCGCGCACCGAACTCAAGCGCATTAAAACAGATATTCTTGACCGCTATTTACCAAAGAAGGAAACGGAAAATGGCTAATACAAACGTCAATCCCACAAGAATGGAGCTCAAAAGGCTGAAGGGAAGGCTGGCGACAGCCAAAAGAGGCCATAAGCTCCTCAAAGACAAACGGGATGAGATTATGCGGCAGTTTCTTGATATTGTGAGGGAGAATAAAGAACTGCGGGAACAGGTTGAAGAGCGCTTAGCCAACGTGTACAAAAGCTTTTCGGCGGCGTCGGCGGTGTCTTCTCCCCAAATATTGGAACAGGCTTTGCTAGTGCCCCGCAGAGAGGGGGAAATTTCAGTCGAGAGCCGGAATATTATGAGTGTCAATGTGCCGGAATTTACCTTTCAGCTGAAAGACGGTGCATCGGCTGGTCTTAATTACGGCTATGCGTTTACCTCGGGTGAATTGGATGCAGCCATAGAAGCGCTTTCCGAGCTTTTGCCGACTTTGGTGCTGTTGGCGCAAAAGGAGAAAACAGCGCAAATGCTGGCCGAGGAGATTGAAAAAACCAGACGGCGGGTGAACGCATTGGAATATATTATGATGCCGGATTTAGAAGAGGGCATTAAATCGATTTCTATGAAGCTTGATGAAAACGAGCGGGGCAATACGACAAGACTCATGAAAGTAAAAGACCTGATGCTTGCCAAAACACATGCGAATGCACATGCAAGAGAAAAACACACGCAAGAAGCATAAAAGACCAGCCGGTATCGGCTGGTCTTTTTATGAGATATTTATGGATTTGCGGCAAATGGTGTACAGATAGTTTCTTTTATGAAAGCCCCAATACATTGTCCACCGGTATCGAGAGAATGACAGCGCGCGCTTCCTTTGTGACGCCATGCTTTTCAACAAGACGCTGCATAATCGATTCTTTGTTGCTTTTAGGAATGATCATCGCAATAATTTCCTTTTTTTCCTGCACGGACACGCCCCAAAATGTCATTGCTTTTTGGATTTCAGGCTGTCTTGCTGAGATGATTGTACCGCCCATGGCGCCCTTTTCGCGGGCCGTATGCATAATTTCCTCGCTGAATCCCTGATTGGCTATGACGAGAATGAGTTCATTTGCATTTGTTTCTAACATATCTTTTTCACCTTCATTTTTTTGATTGAAAGAATCAGTGTTCGCAGTCATCGGTTTTGCCTCGTATTGGTCGGGATATGGTTTGATGCCCTTTTGAGCCATCTTAAAAATTTTGCCGGTGGAGCCGTCAATAGGAATCGTAAAAGCAATGCCATGGCCGGGCTTGTGCAGATGCAAAGAATGATGGAGCAGTTTTGCTGTGGTTTTGGCAATTGCATCGGTCGTGATACAAACGAAAATCATTTTTTCCGTACCGTCTAATCCTAAATAGTCAATGATATCGCGGCCGGCCGTCCCTTTGCCCAAAATACAATAATGCATAAAAAGACCGCGTTGACTGAGAATTTCTTCGGTTTGAGCCGCTCTTTTATTGTCTGTAATGATGATGAGCAGACGTAAATGGATATGAAACGGTTGTTCAGTCATTTTTAACTTCTCCTTCTGTCATTAAGACGTCTGTACGTAGGGTTGTCATTTGTTTTTCTTGCTCTTCTTCATCAATGATGATCTCATCTTTTTCTTGTTCGCCGCTTGTAAAGGGATCGGCTCTGCGGCTCTGTTTTGTTTTGTAAACAAGTCCCATGAGCTGTACGGCGATCAGCGGTGTCATGGCTACTAAAGCCACAATGCCGAACGCGTCGGACATGACATTGCCGCCCAGTGTTTCGCAGGCACCCATAGCAAGGGGCAGCAAAAAGGTGGTGGTCATAGGACCGCTGGCAACGCCGCCTGCATCAAAAGCGATGCCGACAAAAATAGGCGGCACGATTCTGGAGAGAATCAGGGCGATGATATAACCGGGCAGAATGACCCAATAAAGAGAGAGACCGGTTAAAACCCTGACAATGGCTAATCCAACGCTGACCGAGATACCGATTGATAAGCACCGATTCATCGCAGTTGCTGTAATGGTGCCGCCTGTTACCTCCTCTACCTGCCGGTTGAGTACGTGAACAGCCGGTTCTGCCTTTACAATGAAATAACCAATGAGCATGCCGGTGGGAATGAGAAACCATTTGAAGCGGGACGATGCCATTCCTGCGCCAAGGAGGCTTCCCACCGGGGCAAAACCAACATTAACGCCGCACAAAAAGAGAGCAAGACCTAAATATGTATATAAAAAGCCGACGGACATGCGAATGAGCTGCCGTTTGTTATAGGAATGTGCCAGCAATTGAAAGACAAAAAAGACAGCAAGAATCGGCAGCAATGAAACAAGCACTTCCACTAAATATTGAGGCAGTGTGTGACTTAATTCTTTGGCCACATCGTGCATTGTTTCGATATCTGGTATTTCAGTTGGCGTATAAAAGGCATGGTCGGGATGATAGAAAATACCCAGAATGACAACGGCTAAAATAGGACCGGTGCTGCAAATGGAAACAAGGCCAAAGCTGTCGTCTCCTGCGTTTTTATCGCCTCGTATTGAAGAAAGGCCTATACCAATAGCCATAATAAACGGTACCGTGATAGGGCCGGTGGTGACGCCGCCGGCATCAAAGGCAACCGAGAGAAATGATCCGGGCGCTAATATCGAAACAATCATAAGAAAGAGATAAAGAAATAAGAGAATGCTGGACAGCGAAATATGAAACAGAATACGTGCCATGGCAACCGCCAGCATAAGCCCCACGCCGATTGACACTGTGATAATCAAAACCGAGTTCGGAATAGAGGGTACTTGATTGGCCAAGACCTGCAAATCCGGCTCGGCGATCGTAGCCACAACGCCTAAAATGAAACTGATGAGCAGAATAATAAGCAATTTAGAGGTTTTGGAGAGCTGTTCGCCCATTCTTTCGCCGAGCGGGGACATAGCCATCTCGGCTCCCAGTTGGAACATGCCCATTCCAATGACGAGGAGCAGTGCACCTGCTAAGAAAAGGGTGATGGTGCTGGCGCTGATTGGCACAATAAAGGTAGCAAGCAAGAGAACAATCGCTGTGATTGGTAAAACAGAGGCTATAGACTCCTGAATTTTCTCTTTTAGTTTTTGATTCATAGAAAAATTTCCTTTCATAGCGATTCTCTTGTGTTTTCCATCGATAAAACCCCTCCGGATAAGATGAATTTGTGTTTTGCCAGTGTTTGCCCTTGAAAACCAGCAGATGATCATGCTATAATAAGCTTAGACTTGATCGTTTGCTCTTACGATAGCATGAAAATCTGAGTTAATCGATAAACGGCTTTGCGTTTATTATAGCATAAAAATCTGAGTAAACCGAAAGTTTGGCGGTTCCGGTGTAACCGGAATTTCGCTTGGTTAAGCGAAAAGAAAAACTTTCTAATACACGCTTTGCGTTTATTATAGCATAGCAAAAACTTGCTGTTTGGTTCATCTAAACGGCGATCTGACGAGATGTTGCATGTTGTCTCAACATCATGCGGCTTTTTTATTATACCAATGATAACGGCTGATAGCAAGTTGATTTAGCTGTTATTTACAGAGTGGCTATATCTTTGTCTTTTTGCATGCAGATGTTCTGCAATGGTTGATTATGCCGCTTCATCAGTTATGAACGAGTGAAAATAGAAGGAATGTATCATGATAAAAATAAAAGATTTACATAAGTGCAGCGGCTGCATGGCGTGTATGATGGTTTGCCCTCAGAATGCCATTGCGAAGGCAGAGGGGGCCGGGGGGATGTCCTTTCCGCTCGCTGATCGCAGCAAGTGTATTGACTGTGGCCGTTGTGAGGCAGTGTGTCCCTATATCAATGGATACAATAAAACCAGAGCCATTGGCGGTATTGTTGGATTTGCCAAGGAAGAACCGATACGGGCGCTCTCTACAGCGGGCGGTATATTTGCCGTATTAGCGGCTTCTGTGCTGGCACGCGAAGGCTTGGTGGTTGGCGCAAGCTATACGCCGGAATACAATGCCCATCACATTTGCATTGACAAGATTGACGATCTGCCGCTTTTGTTAGGAAAAAAGTATGTGCATTCTTATATGGGCGATTCGTTTTGGCGTGTAAAAGAAGCACTTTTGCATGAGCGGCTCGTTCTTTTTTCAGGCACGCCCTGTCAGGTGGCCGGCTTGCGTAATTATTTAGGCGAGACTTATGAAAATTTGTTATGTGTTGAGGTTCATTGTAATGGTGTTGTGCCGATCGGCGTATGGCAAAGTTATTTACAGAGCGAAGGGCAGCCCGAGCAGCTTGCGCTTGTCAATCGAGTAGACGGGCAAAATAAGGCCGGTATACGCTTTGTTTTTGATGAGGACATCGAAAAGACCGTTGCGCGGGATGAAACCGGCATTCATAAAGCCATTGGCTTGGGGATTGGAATTTGTTCCTCTTGTGAAAATTGTTTGTTTGCGAAAGCGGGCGGAGCAGCGGATATTACACTGGCCCGGTACAATCCTGCGCTCAGCATGAAACCGGAAGAAAATGAAGCGTGGGATCCGCATCGTCAACCGGTCAGCTTAGCTGTTTATAATACGCCTGTCGGTCAAAAAGCGATAGAGGCTATTCTCGCTATGCTGTCTTATCGAACCGTCTCGCTCAAAGAAATTCAAAAGCAGATGCGGCGGTCTGTGAAAGAAAGAAAACACGCCGGCAATGCGGCTGGCTTTATCAAAGCAATGGACAATACAGATTTTAATCAAGCGCTTGATAAGTATAGCAAGGAACGGGCAGCAGGTGCGATTGTGAAAAAATTGTTTTTTAAATAGAATATGTTTTGCTCGTTTGCTTGACAGGGTATAGAAAAAGATAGTAAAAAACGCAGTCTGTTCTGACTGCGTTTTTTGTGAATAATTAGTCAATAATTCTCTTTTTATGCTTGGACACGGCGAGACCTATGATCAGGGCGATCAGGGCAACAGCAATCGCGCCGCAGACAATATATAACGTGGTTCCTAAGCCATTGCCTTCTGTCTTTAAGCTTTCCCAGGACTGATTGAGGTAATTATTTGTTTCTGTGTCTAAATTCTTGTAAATCTGTGTGGGAATCGTTTCCAGCGCTTTTTCACCATATAACAATTCATATGCATCCGGGTGCAGCTCTTCGCGCAGAAAATCGAGATATTCTTCGTCCTGCATAACGGCTGTGTTGGGACATTCATAGCAGATGGTCATGGCGTTTTGCTTGCATACCTCGGGATCCAGCAAAAAGTTGATATATAGCTCAGCAGCCTCTTTGTTTTTGCTGTCTTTGGGAATGCACATGGCGTCTACAAAGTTGTTAGTTCCTTCTTTGGGATAGTAAAAGGCCAAATTTTCATTTTCAGTGTACATGGTGAAAAAATCGCCGGCATAATAAGAGGAGATCGCGGCTTCACCCGCTTCCATTTTATTGAAAATTTCGTCCATGACATAGCTGTTCAAAAGGGGTTTTTGCTCTTTCAGCTTTTCAAGGGCTTGATCCCACTTAGCCGTATCGGTGGTGTTTACATCCAGACCCAGATAGAACTGTGCGGTAGCCATAGCGTCTCTGGGGTTGTTAAACTGTAAAATTTTGCCCCGATACTTTTCATTGAAAAGCAGCGACCAGCTTTGTTCTGCGGCATCTTCGGGTGCCACCATGGTGGTGTTGTAAATGATGCCCACCCGTCCGCCTGTATAGGGAACAGTATATTCATTGGCCGGATCATAAGCCAGATTCAGATATTCATCCGGAATATATTTATAGTTTGGTATATTTGAATAATCTATTTTTTGCAGCAAGTCCTCAGCGATCATTTTTTCAATCATATAATCGGAAGGAACAATCACATCATAAGGAACGCCGCCTGCTTTAATAATGGCGTACATCGCTTCGTTCGTATCGAACATTTCGTAATTGACACGAATACCGGTGAGCTTGTAAAATTCTTCATTGACATTATAGCTGCCTTCGGTGCCGTCGGCGATATATTCGCCCCAGTTATAAACATTCAGCGTGGTGCCTGCGTATTTTGAGTAATCAATATTCGTGGTGGTTTCTTCAAAAGAGAAAACAGGCAGACAAGCCGTAAGGGCCAGCAAAATGCCAATTATAATTCCTAAACATTTTTTCATTCTTTTTTATCCTTTCTTTTGCGATGCTTTTCGTATTCTTTTGTTCTCTTTACGCTGGTCAGCAAAAGAGGGCAGGTTAGAAAGAAGCATGAGAAGCAATATCGTTACAAAAATGAGTGTGGAAAGTGCATACATATCGGGAGTGACTGTCTTTTTCGTCATCGAGTAAATCAGCAGCGGCAGTGTTTGAAAGCCGGAGCTTGTAAAATGGCTGATGACAAAATCATCAATCGAAAGCGTTACCGCCATGACAAAGCCGGTAAAAATCCCCGGCATAATTTGGGGAATTTCGATTTTAAAGAATGCCTGCAGCGGCGTGCAGCCTAAATCCAATGCGGCTTCCGGCAGGTTTTTATCCATTTGCTTAAATTTCGGCAAAACCGAAACAATGACATACGGCAAATTGAAAGTAACATGGGCAATTAACAGTGTCGCAAAATTAAGGCTGTTTGAAGCACCCAGCGCCCGGCCGATAAAGACAAACAGCAGCATCATGGAAACGCCGGTCACAATATCGGGATTCATCATGGGCACGTTAGTGACATTCATAATGACCGCTTTTGTGTATTTGCCGCGGAATTTGTGTAATCCCGCCGCCGCGGCTGTGCCTAAGACTGTGGCAATGCCGGCAGAGGACAAGGCTAAAATCAAAGAGTTTAACAGAGCGTTCAGCGCCGTTCGGTTTTGAAAAATTTCTTTATACCAGTAGAGCGAAAATCCGCTGAAAACGCCGGTGCTTCGCCCCGCATTGAAAGAAAAAAGAATGAGCACAATGATAGGGGCGTACAAAAAGAAAAATACCAAAAACATACAGAGCTTAGAAAGAACTTTCATATGATCATGCCTCCTGTCTCGGCGTCATCATCAGAAAAGCGGTTCATCAGCGCCATACAAAGTAAAATAAGAATCATGAGGACAAAAGACATGGCGGCACCTAAGTTGTAGTTATAGTTGCTCATAAACTGTCGTTCAATTGCGTCGCCGATCATGTCGTAATTGCCGCCGCCGAGCTTTTGGGAAATATAAAAGGTAGAAATCGAGGGCACAAACACCATCGTAATGCCGGAGATGATGCCCGAGATGCTAAGGGGTAGGGTGATTTTTGTTAACACCTGCAAGCCGCTGGCTCCCAAATCCTTGGCCGCTTCGATCAGGCGATGATCGATTTTTACAATGACCGAATAAATGGGCAGAATCATATACGGCAGATAGTTGTAGACCATGCCCAAAACAACAGCACCGGGCGTGTTGATAATATGGATTTTAGGAAGTCCAACCGCATTTAAAATTTCATTGAGAAAACCCGTGTCCTGGATAATTGCCATCCACGAATAGGTACGAATCAATAAATTCATCCACATGGGCAGCATAATGAGCATAATCAGCGTGCCTTGTACATGCTTGCGGGAGCGGGCGATGATATAGGCAACCGGATAAGCAATCACAAGACAAATGACCGTGGCAATCAGTGAATAGCTGATGGAACGCATAAAGGTCATCCGATAATTGGCAGAGGTAAGCGCTGCAATATTGGAGAGAGTAAAGGCGCCTGTGCTGTCAGTAAATGCGTAATAAGCAACAAAGAGCAGAGGCGCGATAATAAACAGCACAGACCAGACAAGGTGCGGCGCGGCTGCAAATTTGCGCAAAGAGGGCGCGCGCTTCATGCTTCTTCACCTGCTTTGGCGTCGGACATGGTGTCTATTTCATCCGAGAAAGAACTATAGTCGCCAAATGTACCCGAATAAATACTTTTGCGCATGACTTGAATTTCATACGGGTCGATCGAAATGCCGATGGTGGCCCCCACTGCCTGCCGGTCTGTCGTTTCGATCATCCATTTAAAGCCTTCAATGTCGACAATAATTTCATAGTAATCGCCCTTAAATGTGACCGATTCCACATCACCGGTCAGCATACTGTCAGCAACCGATACAATGTCGATATCTTCCGGACGGACCACAACATCGACCGGTTCGTTTTTGCCAAAGCCTTTGTCCTCACACTTAAAGGTCTGGCCGGCAAACGAGACGAGATAGTCCTCTAACATCACCCCGTCTACAATATTGGATTCACCGATAAAATTGGCCACAAATGCATTTTCCGGTTCGTTGTAAATATCTTCGGGCCGGCCGATTTGCTGTATTTTGCCGTCGGCCATGACAACAATGGTGTCCGACATGGAAAGGGCTTCCTCTTGGTCATGCGTAACATAGATAAAAGTGATGCCCGTGTTTTTCTGCATTTCCTTTAATTCGCGCTGCATGTCTTTTCTGAGTTTTAGATCCAATGCGCCGAGGGGTTCATCCAATAAAAGCACACGCGGCTGATTGACCAAGGCGCGCGCAATGGCAACACGCTGCTGCTGGCCGCCTGAAAGGGACTCCACATGACGTCTTTCAAAACCAGATAAGTTCACTTTCGCGAGCATGGTTTTTACCGCACTGCGAATTTCGGCTTCTGGTTTTTTCGCAATGCGAAGGCCAAAGGCGATGTTTTCATATACGTTTAAATGAGGAAACAGGGCATAACGCTGAAAAACGGTGTTAACGCTCCGTTTATGAGGCGGAAGACTGTTTATTTTTTTGCCGTCAAAGAAAACGTCCCCACTATCTGCAGTTTCAAAACCGCCAATGATACGAAGGGTCGTTGTTTTTCCGCATCCGGAAGGACCAAGAAGTGTGATAAATTCATCATCATGAATGTCGAGTGAAATGCTGTCTAACACACGCTCGCCGCCAAATGCTTTTGATATATTTTTTAATTCGACGATCTTGCCGCCGCCAGGCTTGTTTTCAACCGTTTTTTTCAATTTATCGATCCATGCCTCCTGCTGTTTACAATGTATATATAAAGATTGGTATTATTCTATCAGACAACCCTCAAAATTGCAAGAGTTTTGTCTAAAATAATCCTTTATTTTTCCGCCGAAAGATAGCCGCAAAAAATGACCGTGCAGAGAAGAAGCAGCGTGAGGTTCCATTCGGTGTAGAGAAGTAAGATAACGGCAAATACATAGACGATAAAAAGAAAGGTCAAAGCAACCGCGCGGCTGATTGAATCAGCTTTGCTGTAATCGATTTTGGCAAGCAGGGTATAGCGCAGTGCAAGGCCGCCGTCAAGGGGCATGATCGGCAGCAGATTGAGCAGAGTGCAGCACAGATTGATGGCGGCAAATACCTCAAGGCCAAACAGATAAGAAAAAAGCGCAGCGAGAAGTCCCGCTAAAGGTCCGGCGGCACAGATTAGTGCATCGGTTCGGTAAGCGCAGGCGCCGAAGCGTTTGATATCAAGCCCGGCCGGTGTGATGCTAAAGGATTCGATTGTCAAATGTTTCGCTTTAATGGCTATAAAATGCCCTGCTTCATGGAGGGCGCATGCACCCAAGAGATAGGCAAATGTGCCAGGTCCGCAAAACAGAAAAAGAGCGGGGTATGACACAAAGGATAAAGGAGCGATTCTTAACTTTTTCATACTCAAAGAAGTATGCTTTTCGTTCCTTTTTTATGCCTTTTGAATTTATCTGGGCAGAGTCGGCAGGCTGCCTTAGCAGAGCCAGAAGACCGTTAATTTTTTATTGTATTTTCTCTTGCTCTTTTATTGCTTTTCACCATCGGCTGTGGTAAAATGAAGCAAATCAGAGCAAGGTGTTTTGATTATAACAAAAAGAGTATAGCATTAAAGGATTAAAGGTGATAAAAATGGCAAAGCAGATGAAAATTCTGGCGGCGGGGTTAGGTTCCCGGTGGGGCTTGTATGCAGAGTATGTACGAAGCCATCTTGACGATATCAAATTAGTGGGCTTAGCCGATGCAAATGAGAGCCGGCTTCGGGCGTATGCCGAAGAATTCGGCGTTCCCGAAAGCGCTTGCTTTACCGATGCAAACGCTTTGTTTGAAGCGGGTATAGAAGCAGACGGAGCGGTCATTTGCACGATGGATCAGCTGCATTATACCAATGCGATGACCGCAATGAAGCATGGTTATCATTTGATGCTGGAAAAACCCGTGGCGCTGCGGGCGCAGGAGTGCGTGGCTATACGCGATTACGCCAATGAACACGGAATCAATGTGGTGGTGTGCCATGTGCTTCGGTATACGCCGTTTTACCAAAAGATCAAAGAAATCATTGATTCGGGTATCATTGGTGAGGTGTGCACGATTCAGGCGATGGAACGGGTCGAATATTGGCATATGGCTCATTCGTATGTGCGGGGCAATTGGCGCCGTTCTGAGGATGGCAGCCCCATGATTTTAGCAAAAGCGTGTCATGATACAGATATTTTACTTTGGCTGTGCGGAAAGAAATGCAAATCGGTGTCCAGCTTTGGCAGCTTAAAGTATTTTGGTAAGAAGGATCAGCCCGAGGGCGCGGCCGACCGTTGTTTAGCATGTCGCTATGTGGATGATTGTCCATACAGCGCCAAGCTGCATTATATCGAAGAGGCCAAGAAAGGCCGTCGGGACTGGCCGCTGGATGTGGTGGTGAAAGATCCTACACCCGAGGCGCTGGAAGAGGCGTTGCAAACCAGTCCTTACGGCAAATGCGTGTATCTGTGCGATAACGATGTGGTGGATCACCAGATTTTGAATCTTTGGATGGAAGATGACGTTGCAATCAGCTTCACCATGAGCTCTTTCAATACGAAAAGCGGCCGCATGATTAATATCATGGCGACACATGGCAACATTTATGCGGATATGGGCGATAATATCATCACATTAGATGTCTTCGGCAAAAAGCATGAGGTGATCGATGTCAGCAAGCTGGCAACCGAGTTCAGCGGTCACGGCGGCGGAGACGACCGCTTGTTTGAGGATTTTGTCACGCTGCTTCGAGAGGGCCGTTCACAGGCTAAGACGCTGACCGACATCAACCGCTCGGTGGAAAGTCATTTTATTTGCTTGGCGGCTGAAGAGTCTCGTATTCACGGCGGCGAAGTGGTTACCCTGCCGTAACTTCAAACGATGTAAGACAGTCTTTGCGTGATCTGTATACGCAAGAATGATTGTTCAGGAAAACTCCCCTGCAGATGCTCTGCAGGGGAGTTTTCGTTGGATGTAAAGGGGAACGATTGGTTTATTGTTTGGTCAGCATATGGTATGCCTCATCATCAACCGGTTCACACCACTCATTGCAGGTGTTTTCACCCGGCACTTCTACAGCAATATGACTGAACCAAGAGTCTTTTTTGGCTCCGTGCCAATGTTTTACATTGGCGGGTATAGTAATCACCATGCCGGGTTCCAAGCTAATTGCTTCTTTACCTTCTTCCTGATACCAGCCGCTTCCGGCGGTACAAATGAGCAATTGTCCGCCTCCCTTTGTTGCTTTATGTATGTGCCAATTGTTTCTGCAGGAAGGCTCAAATGTGACATTGGCCAGAAATACAGGGCATTCTTGCGGACTATTTAACGGATTTAAATAGCTTTTTCCTTTAAAATACGGTGCAAACTGAATATTTTCTTGTCCTAAACCGAATATGTTTTCTTGTTCAAATAAGTCGTTATTCATTTTCATATACCTCCTTGGCCATTGTAAATGCAGCCCATGCATTGGGCCATCCCGCATAGAAAGATAAATGCGTAATCATCTCTGCCATTTCTTCTTTCGTGATGCCGTTCTGTTTTGCGTTGATCATATGAAATTTTAAACTGCTGTCTAAAATGCCTTTGCCAATTAATCCTGCAATGGTGATCATGGCTCTATCTCGTAAAGATAATTGATCTTCACGGCTCCAGATTTCACCAAACAAAACGTCATCGTTGAGTGCGGCAAACGTTGGTGCAAATTCGCCTAAGGACGCGCGTCCTGATGTCTGTTTTTTCATTGAATGGTTTCCTTTCAAAACTTTGAATCGATTATTGAGCGATTATTTCTTGTAAACTGTCTGTCCATGCTTTGATATTCTCTGCGGAAGCGCCTGAACCGAATCGTTCACCCGCCAGCCAGTTTCCGCTTCCTGCCATTTCTTCGAGAAGCTTTCCAGAGCTGCCAATACCCGAGCTTGCCGAGGTACAAAACGGAATCACTGTCTTACCGGAAAAATCATTGTTTTTGATGAAATCATTGACCGGCCATGCAGCGATGCCCCACCAAATGGGATAGCCGATAAGAACGGTGTCATAGTCATGCCACTGTTCCGGCTTTGATATGGTTAATGCCACCTCTCTTAACGCTTCATCATTATGTTCTTGCGATACACGTGAATGATCGTTTGTCCAATCTAAATCGTCTGCTGTATAAATGTTTTCTGGTATGATTTCAAACGTGTCTGCCTGTAGGTTTTCGGCTATTTGCATGGCTGCTTCTTTGGTAGATCCGGTCGCTGAATAATATACGACAAGTATTTTGCCGTGGGTGGCTCCATCGGTCTTTTGTTGGTCTGACGCTGTGTCATTTTTTTCGGTCTCGTAGGTTGTTTCTGTGCTTGGTTCTTGTTCATTAGCTGCGGTGGTTTCATTTTCGTTTGCATGCTGCCTTTCTGACATGATATATGCCCCGGCGGCTATGGCCGCTATGATGAGACCTGCGGTGATTCCTATGATTATTTTCTTGTTCATTTTATTTCTCCTTACCAATTTTTATTGTCTTTGCGACAGTCATGATTGTTTCTTCTTTCTTTTACCATGCGGTCAAACCACTCGACCATGGCAGGGTCTTGGTGATGAAAGAACAAACTGTTGTTTGTATTCATTTTTTCAATTTCGTTCATGTCTTGTTCTGATAAAGCAAAATCAAAGACAGCAAAATTTTGTTTCATTCTTTCGGGATGGACTGATTTGCATACGGCAATGACGCCTCTTTGTATGAGCCATCGAAGCATCACTTGCGCGGCGCTTTTCGCATATTTTTTGCCGATGTTAACCAGTGTTTCGTTTTCAAACAGACCGTTTCTTCCTTCGCCAAAGGGCGCCCATGCCTCCATACGGACACCATGTTTTTCCATATTGGCCTGTGCATCAAACTGGGCATGGATAGGGTTGACTTCAACCTGATTGACGGCGGGGATTATTGTTCGGCCGAAGAGGCACAGATCGCTTAATCGGTCCGGATAGAAATTAGATACGCCGATGGCTTTGATTTTTCCTTCAGCATATAAATCTTCGAGTGCTCTGTATGCGCCGTAATAATCGGAAAATGGCTGATGCAATAATACAAGATCAATATAGTCCGTTTTTAATTTGATGAGCGATGCTTCCACCGCTTTTATGCATTTATCATAACCATAATGGTCAATCCACACCTTGGTAGTGATAAAAAATTCTTTTCGGGGGATTCCGCATGCCGCGATTGCTTCTCCAACCTCAGTCTCGTTAAAATAGCTTTGGGCGGTGTCAATGCTTCGGTATCCCGCTTCGATCGCATGGTGCACACAGCGTTTTGTTTCTTCCTTTGGTATTTGATAAACACCAAAGCCTAATATGGGCATCTTTACACCGTTGTTTAATGTAACATATTCCATGGGTTCGTCCTTTCTGATTTGACTATTCGCGTGGTTTATGCTATCATTATAAACGCCGTGTGTTACACCCGGTCAATAGGTTTTAAAAAATTTTTTGTAAGAATATATCTTCGTTTGGCGAACGGTAAATGAGGGAGAACTATGAAACAAAATCAATTTTATTCTATGAAAGAAACTTGTGAAAAAACAGGTTTGACGTATGATGCGTTAAAATTTTATTGTAACGAAGGGCTCATTCCGAATGTGAAAAGAGATAAAAACAATTACCGAATTTTTAGCGAGAGGGATGTTGAATGGATAAAAAGTTTGTCTTGTCTAAAAAACTGCGGTATGAGTATTGTCGAAATGAAAGAATATTTAGCACTTTGTTTGCAGGGAGAGGGGACGATTCCTGCAAGAAAAGTGATTTTAGCGCATAAGCTTGAAGAGCTTGAAAACAAGATCAAAGAGGTGCAGGAAAGCATTCATTATATTCACTGGAAACAACAGTTTTACGATGATATTCTGAGTGGCAAAACACCTTATTTCAGTAATTTGACGCCGCTTGGCAATGAAGATGAAGCGGAGTGAGTCTGTGCATGTAAAAAAAGCGCGTCATAGACGCGCTTTTTTTAGGTGTTTTGATTGTACATGCCTTCAAAAATAAAAGAATCGAATGTTTTTTGTGCTTGATCCAATTCCTGTTCAGAGCGCACTGTCCAGCCGATGGTGGGTGTGCCCATATACTTCACCAGACGAAAGCCAAGCGGTTTTGTGTTGTAAGTACCATAAGAAATAAAATCGGGCCGGCCTAAAAAATTGACCAGCAAGTGCTTCATAACGAAGGTTTGTTTCGCCGGTTTGGTAAAAGCTTCCGACAGCTGGCCGCGAATGACCGCCGGACGGTTTTTCATAAACCAGCGCACCGCAAAGGGAGAAAAAGATTCAATGCAGTAGGGGCCTTTATATTGCTTTAAAACGGCATCGGTTTTGCGGCAAAGCTCCTCCATGTTTCGATAGTTTTCATCAATTTTTAATTCGCAAAGAACGGGCACGCCGTCAAGCACTTGGAGCACTTCGGCAAGCAGCGGGATTTTTTCAGCCGTATTATCTAACGATAAGGTGCGAAGGGTTGCATAGTCTGTCTGCCGCACAGTCTGCTTTTGACCGCACAGGCGCTCTAAGGTATTGTCATGAAAAACAACGACTTGGCCGTCTTTGGTTAAGCGGACGTCTAATTCCACGCCAAAGCCTTGCTCTTTTGCGCGCTTAAAAGCAGCAAGCGAATTTTCGGGTATGCCGGCTTCTTTATTATAGAGTCCTCTGTGTGCAAACAGACGATGGGTAAAAGGCGCGGTGCCAGGCCTTGGTTTGGCCGGCGAGATAAGATAAAAAAGCGCAAAAAGAACAAAGAGCATAAGCAAGAGAGATAGAATCGGTATCATACAAAATTTCCTTTCTGCCGCTGGTTGACTGCTTGCCCTCTGATTTTAGGCGGCGGTTGTATCTCGTAAATTTCGAATCAATCTTTACCATTTTATTATAATATAAGGGTTTCGTAAAAGCAATCGAAATCAAGGTGTTTTGACAAGGATTAGCGTAAATCTTTAAAGCCTTCGCCATAGGTTTCGGAACAGTCGGCAATCATCATAAAGGCGGCGGTATCTGCCTGCATAACCGCCATTTTAGCAGTATAAAGCTGCATATTTTTGACAACGCTGATTAAAATGCCCTTTGAGCGGTCTGTATGATAGCCATAGCCCTTTAGCACAGTGACCCCTCTTTCTAACTGTGTTAATGCATCGGCAACCGCTTCGGTTTGCTCGGTCACGATGATAAACAGCTTTGTTTTGTCTGCCCCTGAAAGAAATAAATCCACCACAGAGGTTTGAATATAGATAGTCAGAGCCGAATAAAAAATACCCATATAGGACTGCAGCAGAATCGCCGCGCCGAGAATGACAAACACATCGACCAATAAAATCAGCTTTCCGGTGGAAATCCGTTTCCATTTCTTTTTGCAGAGAAAAGCCAGCAAATCGCTGCCGCCGGTGGTATAGCCTTTCGTAAAGAGCAGTCCGCAGCCGCAGCCCATGACCCCGCCGCCGATCAGCGCGCATAAAAAGGGATCAGTCACCGTGACCGGGAAAAAGGTCAGCGTATCGACAAAAACAGAGGTGACGATAACGCCAATGGCCGATTTTAAGATAAACCGCCAGCCATTGACAAACACGTTGGCAAAGATCAGGGGAATGTTGATCAGCAAAATCATAAGGCCAACATCCCAGCCAAAGCGGATGTTGAGTGCGGCGGCGATTCCGGTGACGCCGCCTTGCACCACATCGGCCGGCAGCAAAAACATGTTTAAAGAAGCGGCGAATAAGACGGCGCCAATCATCACAACAATCATTTCATTTAAAACGGAATATACCTTTTTTTTCATTTGTTCATCCTGTTTCTAATCGTGATAGGGAATGCTTTTACAGATAGTATCGCCTTAAATGACTTGATTTTTACATATGAATATAATATAATGAAAACAGTTTCGGTATGATAGGCTCATAGAGAGACTTAAAACTTGATTTTTTCTATTTATATATAAGTGTTGTAAAGAAAGGGATAGGCATGTCGGACAAACCAACAAAAATCATTGCACAGAATAAAAAGGCCCGGCATGATTATTTTGTCGAAAATACAATAGAGGCAGGTCTTGTATTGTCGGGGACCGAGGTGAAAAGCCTGCGCGCCGGCGGCTGTAACTTGAAGGACGGTTATTGCCATGTTGATAAAGGCGAGATGTGGGTGGAGGGCATGCACATCAGTCCGTATGATCACGGCAATATTTTTAATCTCGATCCGCTGCGCCGGCGTAAGCTGCTGCTGCACAAAAAAGAGATTATGAAGCTTTTGGGTTTGGTGGGCCGGCAGGGCTATACACTCATTCCCCTTTCGCTGTATTTTAAAAATTCCAAAGTCAAGGTCGAGGTGGGGCTTTGCAAAGGCAAAAAGCTGTATGATAAGCGGGAGGCCGACGCCAAGCGCCAGGCTGGCCGGGAAATGGAACGGTATGAAAAAAATCGGGAAAGATAAAAAGAAGGGCCAATATGCTAACGCCATATAAGGAAGGAATTTGAACTTTTTCTGAAAAGAGGAAATTAAAAACGGCGGAAACCCTTATAAATCAAGGAATTTCGCCGTTTCTCTATGCGGATTTGTCGCTTAAATCCACAAACAGATACTAAAAGATAGTAAAAGAAAAGCGTATGTGGATTGGTTCCCACATACGCCTTTGTTTATAATGACAAAGAAAGCTGTCCGCCTTTTTCCTCTACATTCTCCTTTATTTCACCCTGCGACAGGATTTCAACCTTGTGATCAGGAATTTCAAGTCCCCAATTATCCCATCCAACATAATTCTTTCGGGCAAACAATTCTATCTTTTTCTGTGAGGGGAACATTTTTGTTATTCCGTCAATCACAACTTCCGGCTTTTCGCTATGTTCTCCACGATGTACAGAAATTAACTGTCTAACATTCCTTGCACCTCTCGGCGTTGGAAACTTTCCCTTTTTGAAAGCTAATACAAATTCTGTCTGTGAAAGTGTATAACGCCCCGGATTGTGAACCTGTTTGTCCCATACAAACGCAACTGTCTTATATTCAAATCCCCATGAAATACCCAACTCTATGGAATTCGCAAACTGTGGCCCGGTTGTCCACATAAAGAGGATACAATCATCAGCTGCAATGGAATTCACATCTAATCCTTTAAGCTGTTTCAATTTTAATGTTGGATACTTAAAATTTGCTGCGCTGATGAATACATTTCTTTCAAAACCTATGTTCTCAGCTTTTATGCTTGACTTATCATATTGCATTTTCCCGCCATAATCCCACGGCGGGTCAGCATAAATTACATCGTATTTATCACCGGGAAGCGATGGATAAATTTCATCAAGGGGATTGATTTTCTTTCGACGGATTGCTTCCGGGTTATATTTTGAGTAACCGCTAATTGCGGGTTTAGATTCAGATGGCATATAATAAAACCTCCTTGTAGACAGCACGTTCATTATACACCCACTGTTACTCATAGTCAATAGTAAATATGACTTAAAATCATCTATCGTTACTTATAGTCCGTTGATATAAAAGCAACAATCAATCATAATATCATAACGTAGGAGGTAAGCGCAATGACAATAAAAGAGAAATTTGGAAATAGGGTGAAAGAGTTGCGTCAAACTCATAACCTTAGTCAAGAAAAACTCGCGCTTCAAATAGATATGGATAGAACATACCTTGCCTCTATTGAAAGCGGAAAAAGAAATGTTTCTTTAGAGAACATTAGCAAAATTGCCAACGGTTTTTCAATATCGTTGGAGGAACTTTTCAAAGATATGTGAGGTACTACAATATGGCAAGAAAAGAACTTCAAGGACGCGACAACTGGCAGACTGAATCCGGGCCGGGTGGAAAAGCTGGTGTTGCCGAACAAAATCTATATGAAGTGTTTAGGCAGGCGTTTGTTGGTACAGATTATCGTATTTCAGACCATCCAACAGACTTAAAGCATTTATACGAAAGCGTCCAGCTTTCTGAAGAAACATTAGCTCAAATTTTCAATCCAGATGCAGCTACTATGAGAAATGCGCAAAGAAGAGGTTGGGGCGTTTCTCCTGATTTCTCGATTACCAATATCAAAACTGGAAAAATATTGTTCGGCGAGATAAAGCGTCAAGACGGATGGGTTGAAGGAAAAGACCCAAGCGCAGGACGTGGCAATGCCCATGAACGTATGTGTAAACTGTTTACTCCGGGATTGATGAAGGCATACAGACAAATAGGGAACATCACAGACCCGGAAATATTGCCATTTTGGGTTGTCTTAGAGGGCGATATTACACGGGATCCCAAAAGAAATAGAGAAATTGCTTTTTGGTTCGATGAGTTCGACAAGAATTTCTTTATGTGGCGTCCGGGAATGAGTAGCGATGAATTGGTTGAGCATTTTAACAAGTATTTGAAACCGTATTTGGATTGATAAAAAGAGGACATAGCTGGTAATGGTCTATGCTCTCTTTACTGTTCATATCAAGAAATATCAAAACATTTTATGCTGTAATCAGAATAAACCTCTTCACTATATGTTGGATCACTTTGAGCAATACCCGCATTTATATCGATATGGCTATATTCAGAATACAAAGAATTGTGATGTATTTCATTTTGCATTTGGATGATAGCATCCTCTTTGGAGCTCCACACCCCTTTTATCCTGCACATTTGGCTGGATTCTCTTTCTTCATAAAGAACATATACTTTGTGCATATAACCTCCCAGATTGTTACAGGGCTATTTTGTCCGCGTTTTCAAAGTCTAAATCAAGTTTTTCTATAGCAGTTCTTATAGCCTGCGATTTCATTATGCCCATAAGTTCACAATATTTTTCCAAACGCCGCAATGTCCCCTCGTCTAACCGAATAGTATAACTATATTCTTTGTTATTATCCCCTTTGGGACGTCCCTTTTTTATCAAAAGCACCTCAAATGATATTATAGTTTTTCTTTCTAAAAAAGCATCATTCCGTCTTGCAGTAAAGAACAAGGTTGCTTTTGTAGCATGTGGGTAATGTTGTAGGTCTGTCCGCGAAAAAGAATTGTGCAATCCATTTGAAAAAGATTATAATATTTTATCCGATGTTTTTAACATTACATCATATGAAAATTGATGTCGTATACTGTAACAAGCAGGGAAACTGTACACACAGTTTCCTCAAATGAATAAAGACGATGCATCACCCGATAGGATGTGCATCGTCTTTTTTGCATGAAAAGCTTCCTTATCTGGCCCGTCCATAGCCGCCCTTCTTTTTTTATGCCTGAATCAGCGAAATTAACTTTTCAAAATTTGCTTTTAAATCATGCAGGGTTTTGCCGCCTTTGGCGCCGATATTGCTGCCGATTTCGTAGTTGTAATACCCTTGGTAGCCGGTGTCATGAAGTGCGTTCATAATGCCGGCCCAATCGTTGTCTCCGTCGAAAGGGAAAAGATGGCGTTCGTCAACAAAATCATAATCGCTGATATGTAGTGTGATGAGCCGGTCGCCGACCTCTTGCTTGATGCGGTAAATGTGCGTGGCGTTGTCCGGTTTTACGCCTTTCCAGGGCAAAAAATGATTGAGATCAAAGCAGGTTTTGAGTGTCGGTACCTTTTGCAGCATGCGGATCAGTTCTTCGCTGGTGTTGCATAGACAAGTGCGGGGCAGATTTTCTACTGCTAAGGAAAGTCCGACTTCTTGGGCAAATTCGCATAAAAGGTGCAGGCTTTCTTCGCTGCGTTTGAAATAATCATCTCTGTCTTGATCTTCGATCGGCTCGCTGGAGGGATGAATCACACACAGAATGACGCCGAGCTTCGCGGCTCTTTCCATCACTTGCTTGTCAATGTCAATGGACCGCATGCGGATGGCTTTGTCGGGGTGAGAGATGTTTTGTTCGGCGCCGAAAGGAAGGTGCAGAGAGCGAAGCTCTACCCCCTCTTTAGTACATTCTGTTTTAATTCCTTCTAAATCATATTGGTCTAAACGGGCTGGGTGCATGCCGGCAATTTCTATGGCGTCGATACCGGCTTCTGCGTAAAAGTGAACGACGTCAGGCGCGGTTCTTCCGAAAAAGGCGGTTGACGCGCTCACTTTATAATTTTTTTCCATGCTAAACTCCATTCTGCCGCTTCTGTGTGCGGGTGTATTTAAAAGATTTGCCAGATTTTTGCGTATTGTTTCCTTGTTCATCGATTGTATAATGCTTTATGCAATCTGTCAAGCTTTTATTCGCAATCTTCCAAAATTTTCACCCATTCTTCACAAACATCGTGTATAATAAAATCGTTTTATTTTATTTTCTTATCCAATACGGTGCGCACTGCCTGTATAAAAAGGAGGAAGAACTGTTGATTTGTGTGCAAAATTTAACCAAAATCTATGGAAATAACACGGCGGTAAACAATATTTCTTTTGAAATCGAAGAAGGAAAGGTGTATGGTTTTTTAGGACCGAACGGCGCTGGAAAATCGACTACCATGAATATGATTACCGGCTGTCTCGCCGCTACGCAGGGACGGGTGAGCGTAGACGGACTCGACCACTTTGACGATGCGAAAAAGGCAAAAGCGTTGATCGGCTATTTGCCTGAACAGCCGCCGCTTTATTTTGATCTGACGCCCTTGGAATATCTCATGTTTGTGGGAGAAGCCAAAGGGCTTAGGGGAGAGGCGCTTGCTGGGCAGGTAAAGGAGGTCATGGAAGAAACCCAGATCACCGATGTGTCGGGGCGCTTAATCAAGAATCTATCCAAAGGATATAAACAGCGCGTCGGCATTGCCCAAGCCATGCTCGGCAACCCCAAATATATTATTTTGGACGAGCCTACGGTGGGCCTGGATCCGCTGCAGATTATTGAAATCCGAAAGCTTATTCGCTCTTTGGCCAAGGAGCGCACAGTCATTCTTTCCAGCCATATTTTGGCCGAGGTGCAGGAGGTGTGCGACGAGCTGATTGTGATTATCGGCGGCAAGATTGCGGCGAAAGGGACGATCGAAGATATCAAGAAAAATCTGTCAGGCCCCAGTACATTGACCGTGGCTGCCAAAAGCGAACCGGGTGTTGATAAAAGCCTGTTTGCCGGCATTGATGGCATTGACACTGTGCAGTGCAGCACGCAAAAGGGTGAGCGGCAAAACGAGACGCATTTCCATATCACCGTGGCTGACGGAGCGGATATTCGCGAGGCGGTGTTTAAACGATTCTGCGAAAAAGGTTTTGTTTTGTTGGAAATGACCGCCTATGTGCCCAGTTTGGAGGACATATTTATCCGCCTGACCGAAAGCCAGACCGAGGGAGCAGGCCAGGAACAGGAAATCGAAATTTCGCTCTCACCTGCCGCGAGAGAAGCGGCCATACTGCTTACAGCGAATGAGGAATCGCAGGAACCTTTGAAAGAAGAGAAGGCAGACGACGAGGCAGACGAAGCGTTAGGAGGGGATAAAGAATGATTGCTGTTTTTAAAAAAGAGCTAAGGAGCTATTTTGCTTCTATGACAGGTTATATTTTTATCGGCATTTTGCTGCTTTTGGCCGGCATTATGTGCTTGGCAATTAACTTGTTTAACGGCCCGACGAACTATGAGCTGTCTCTTTCGATGGTCAGCTATATCTTTTTGCTGATTGTGCCTATCTTAACCATGAGCGTGATGGCCGATGAGCGGAAAAATAAAACCGATCAGCTTTTGTATTCGCTGCCGGTGAATGCATCGGAAATTGTCGTGGGTAAATTTGGTGCGATTGCGGCTGTTTTTGCTGTGCCGGTGATCGTTATGTGTCTGTATCCTTTTATTCTTTCTTTGTATGGACAAGTTAATTTTCTGTCGGCATACAGCGGCTTGTTCGGCTTCTTTTTGCTGGGCTGTGCGCTGTTGGCCTTTGGTTTGTTTGTATCTTCTTTGACCGAAAGCCCTGTGATTGCAGCGGTGATTTGCTTCTTTTCGCTGTTGTTTATGTATTTGCTCAGTTCCTTTGCTTCGCTAATTCCTGCGGGAGCTTTTGCCTCTTATGTGTGTTTTATCTTGTTGATTGCGGCTGTCGCATTTCTGGTGTACGTGCTTACCAATCATTCGCTGTTTTCAATGGCTCTTTTTGTGGTGGGCTGCGGCGGACTGACTGCTTTGTATTTTGTCAATGCTTCTCTGTTTGAGGGCGCATTCCCTGCGTTTTTGAATTGGCTGTGCGTGTATGACCGGTATATTGCATTTGTCAATGGTATATTTGATATAACCGGTGTTATTTATTATCTTTCAATTGTGTTCCTCTGTTTGTTTTTCAGCGTGCAGTCGCTTGAGAAACGTCGGTGGCAATAATAAAGGAGGCATCAACGATGAATCAATTCAAGGCTTCTTTTACCAAGAGAACGTTCAAAGCCGGCGCGATGAGCGTGACGCTGATCGCCGTGGCTGTAGCTGTTGTTATTTTTATCAATTTATTAGCGAATGCACTGCCGACGGCCTTTACCAAGCTGGATGTTACAAGCAACAAGCTCTATAAGCTGTCAAAAGAAGGCGAGGCGCTGATTTCTTCTTTTGATGAGGAAATTACCATTCGCTATTTGGTTTCGGATGCGAGCAAAGACGATTATGTAGACGAACTGCTGCATCGGGCCGCCGCGGCGAACGCAAACATCAAGCTTGTCACGATTGATCCGGTGCTGCATCCCGAGCAGGTGACCAATTATACGTCTTTGGGCCAGAATAGTTTTGTGGTGGCAAGCAGTAAGCGGGAGCGCGCCGTTAATTATAACGATCTTTATGAAACCAAATACTTTTTTGAGGGACAGGAAATTTCGGCTGAAACCTATTCGCAGTACGCAGCCTATTATCAATATGGCGTGACCCAGAGTGCACCGCAGAGCGAACGCAGCTTTGCAGGCGAAACGGTGCTTGCTTCGGCCCTTGCTTATGTGACCACCGACCAGATTCCGGTGGTGTATGCGTTAAGCGGCCATGGTGAAACAGGGATGGACAGCAAGCTTTCCGGATATTTATCGGATGATAATGTCGATGTGCGAACGCTCCAGTTAGCAACGTCCGATGAAGTGCCGGCCGACGCCAGCGCGGTACTAATCATTGCGCCGAACAGTGATCTTTCAGAAACCGAGCGTGACCGGCTGAATGCCTATATACAGGCCGGCGGCCATGTGATTGTGTATACGTATTATAATTACGGTGTGGGCGATCACTTAAAAGACTTGTTAGGCGCTTACGGCATGGAGACGGTGGAGGGTTTAGTGATGGAAACCGATACCACTATGTATAACGGCATGAAGTATTCGCTTTATCCGCGTATTATGAATCATGATTTTACCAAAGCGCTTTCGGGCAAATATTTGTTTGCACCCATTGCACACGGCATCAAAGAAACCGAGGCAGTGCCCGAGCATGTGACGGTTGAACCCTTGCTCGAAACCAGCGACAAATCCTTTGCGCGGGTTGGTTTTGGCGAAAACGATGATGTGACAAGCATTGAAAAGACCGATGCTGATGCCGCAGGACCTTTTTTGATCGGCGCTTCGGCTGTGTATACGCCGGAAGAGGGCGAAGCAGGCCGCATCACGTGGTATGCTACGCCGTATCTGACCAATACGACCTATGATGATAACGGGGCTATTTCTGAATTGTTCCTTGCAACTGTGGAATCGACCTGTGCGATTGAAACGTCTGTCTCCTTAGCAACAAAAAAAATCACGGCCGAGCAAGTGGTGGCCTCTACCTATGACCGTGTGATCTGGGGCTTGATTTTGGTTGGGGCAATTCCGCTTTCTGTTATGGCGCTTGGCCTTTGTGTCTGGATGAAGAGGAGGAAAAAATAATGAAAAAAGGCGGATTGCTGTTAGCGCTTCTGCTTGTTTTGGTGGTATGCATTTCTCTCTATGCCTTTGTTGTTTCCATGAATCGGCAGCAGCCGGATGATGAGGAAAGCGCACCGGTATTGACCATGGTAAAGTCAATTAGTGTTGAAAACATAACAGGTTTTACACTGACGAATACCAACGGTTCACATGCGTTAAAAAGGCAGCAGAGCGGTTGGGTGTATAATGAAGATTCACATTTTCCGCTCAATACCGATTTAGTGAATACTACCTTAGAGGCATTGTCATCCATTTCAGCCATCGAGGTGCTTGCGAGAGAAGGCGAGGATGTCGCTGCTTACGGCCTTGATGCGCCGCAAATGACCGTGTCTGTTACCGAAAGTGCCGACGATGGGGAACAGACAACCCGCTTTTTGATTGGCAATTATAATTCGTTTAACGGTTATTATTATATGATGATTGAGGGCGGGGATGATGTCTTTATCATTGATAATAAGCTTGTGGACTTGTGCGGCAAGGAAGAGAAGGATTTCGTTCGCC
Source organism: Clostridiales bacterium (assembly GCA_022791195.1). Classification (GTDB taxonomy): domain Bacteria; phylum Bacillota; class Clostridia; order Oscillospirales; family CAG-272; genus CAKSEI01. The sequence goes on from JAAVYP010000065.1 coordinate 87,729, forward strand.
TGGACACGCTGCCCGAGAATCTGACGGCTGATAATATAACCGCTATCACGGTCAATTATCAGGGCGAGGAACACAAATTCACCGAAGAAAGCGAGAATTTTGCCGATCTCGCCAAAGCGGCGGGGGCCCTTTCGCTGGCTCAATATGAAAAATATTATGTTGACAAAGAAAATGACCCGTTGCCGGTGGAAATCGTGATTTCTTATTCAGATACGGTGAATAGCAGTGCAGAAGGTTCCTCTTCTGTCACATCGGCGGTCAATTATGAATATAAAATCACAGCTTCTGATCATGTGGAGGATGGCATGGTGTTCTTCACCGTCGAAGATTCAACGATTCTTTACCGCATGGAAAGTGAAAAATTTATCGGTTTAGACTTTCTTTTTGAAAAATAAACAGGTAATATTTTATTAAATAAGATAAAAAGTAAGAGTTGTCGTTAGAGCTCTTGCTTTTTTATTGAAAAGCCTTTCAATACATGCCTTTTCAAGGCATTCTCTTTTGAGTAGAGAGGGATTCTCACCCGGGTAGCGCACTTTTCCTTGTTTGTAGGTTGCGTTTTGCGTCCCTTTTGCCTATACTAACTTTTGTAAAATAAAGGGCTTGGCATGAATGCCTTGCTTGGTGTTAGTGAAAGGATAGTAAGCATGAGCGACAAGAAATTAGTTGTTTTGACCGATTCAGCCTCGAATTTGACGGATGATCTTTTAGATCAATATGATATTGATATGATTTCCTTTGAGGCAAAATTGGAAAAGGAGGATTTTGTTTGTTGGCAGCGGGGGCGTAATTATGCGCAGGCGGCGAAAAAGTTTTACGATTCCATGCGGGCGGGACTCATGCCGAAAACATCGTTGATTAACACTCAGGCCTTTATTGACTTTTTCACGCCGTTTTTAGAAGCAGGTCAGGACGTGCTGTATATTGGTATGTCCAGAGGACTCACCGGTACGGTGGGCGCGGCGAGTCAAGCCGCAGAAGAATTGGCAAGTCTTTATCCGCAACGGCAGTGCGTGGTGGTCGATTCGGTGGGTGCTTCGCTTGGGGAAGGGCTGTTGGCCATGCAAGCGGCGCAAATGCGCAACGAAGGGAAGGATTTGGCCGAAATTCAAGAAGCGATTGCGGAAACGATTCCTCATATGAACCATTTGTTTACGGTTGATGATTTGGTGTACTTGCATCGCGGCGGCCGGATTTCTGCTTTTGTAAAAATGGCAGGTGCTCTTTTAGGCATTAAGCCATTGCTAAAGGCTACCGACCAAGGCACTATTGAACTGTATGGAAAATGCAGAGGCCGCCGCCGGTCTTTGGAAATTTTAGCAGAACAGTTTGCTAACACAGCGCTCCATCCGTTTAAGCAAATTGTGGGGATCGCCCATGCCGATTGCGAAGAGGATGCGAACTTTTTAAAACATTTAATTGAGGAAATGACCCAAGTGAAGCAGGTGATTGTCCGGCCATATGATTTGTGTTCCGGTTCACATGTCGGGCCGGGCGCCATAGCCTTGTTTTTTGAGGCCGCATGCAGATAAAAAAGGGATGGCTCTTATCGGCACCCCGCGATCGATGGGTACGGTACAAGCATGCTTTAACGGCACATACCAATAAAAACACAATACGACAAAGCGAGTTTTGTCGTATTGTGTTTTTTAGATAAATATGGTATAATGTAATGTAGTTTTGTTCTTTAATAAGCGTGTCATAAAATCGACTGGGTCAAGGGGGATTGAGCTTTTGGTTTCGTTGATTTTGGGAGCCTTTCAAGACAAATCGTAGGTTTGTTTTATGAGATTAAAGGCTATGCTGCTGCACGGCTTATCGGTGAGAAGACCAATGAAAAATAAAAATATTTTGTCGTTTTAGTGTTGCGAATGATGCGAAAGGCAGAAAGGTGGAAAATGGAAAAAAATACGATAGCAGAAAATAAAATGGGTGTCATGAGCGAGGGCAAACTGCTTCTCAATATGGCAACCCCTATGATTATATCCATGCTGGTACAGGCTATGTATAATATCGTGGACAGTGTGTTTGTCGGCATGTTTGATCCCGAATTTAACTATGCACTGGCGGCGGTCAACCTGGCCTTTCCGATTCAAACGCTGATGATTGCCGTTTCGGTTGGCATTGGCGTAGGCGTTAATTCATTTTTGTCCCGCAGTTTGGGGGAAAAGAATTTTGAAGATGCAAACTTTGCAGCCGGTAACGGCATTTTTTTAAGCGTGTGTTCTTATGTCGTGTTTGCGGTGATAGCCGGGATAGCGGCGCCTTCTTTTTATGCGTTTCAGACCGATGTGCCAAAGATTATTGAATATGGCACCTCTTATGTGCGCATTGTAACGATTGGTTCGATTGGCATTTTTGTGCAGGTGATTATGGAGCGCATTTTGCAGTCGACCGGCCAGACGTTCTATAATATGATCAGCCAGGGAACCGGTGCCATTGTCAATATTGTATTTGACTATTTGCTGATTTTCGGTGTCGGACCGTTCCCGGCTATGGGTGTGGCGGGTGCTGCGGCTGCTACCGTGTTTGGACAAATTGTGGGCGCGTCGCTTGGCATCTATTTTAATATACGAAAAAATCATGAAATCAGTCTTTCTTTGCGTTATATGCTGCCAAAGGCAAGAGTGATAAAGCAAATTTTTGTGGTGGGATTGCCGTCTATCATTATGCAGTCAATCGCCAGTGTGCTGACAGTGGGTATTAATAAGATTATTGCGCTGGATCCCAGCCAAGAGGTGGTAACCGCCGGACAAAATGTATTTGGCGCTTACTTTAAATTGCAGTCTTTTGTCTTTATGCCGGTGTTTGGCCTTAACAACGGCATGGTTCCGATTATTGCGTATAACTACGGTGCGCGCAATAAAAAAAGAATCATGCGTACGTATAAAATTGCAGTCATTTGCGCGATGATTTATATGTGCTTGGGCTTAGTTGTCTTTTCGCTGTTCCCGGGTGAGTTGCTTGCTTTGTTTAGTTTGTCTGAACAGGCGGTCACGATGGGCATTCATGCGCTGCGGATTATGGGATTGTCTTTCCTGTTTGCCGGGTTTTCTATTATTACCGTATCCACGTTTCAAGCACTTGGCAACGGTATCTATAGTATGATTAATTCGCTTTGCCGTCAGCTGATTGTTATTTTGCCGGCCGCTTTGCTGTTTTATCATTTTTGGGGCGTCAATTCAATTTGGTATGCGTTTCCCTTGGCCGAGGTATTTTCGGTGATGCTCAGCATTTTCTTTATGGTCAAGCTCTATAATCAAAAACTGAAACATCTATGAAAATTATCATTGCAGAAAAACCGTCTTTGGCACGCAATATTGCCGCCGCTATTGGCAATGGTGTGAAGAAAAACGGCTATATTGCATGCCAAGAGTATTTGGTCACATGGGCTTTTGGCCATTTGTTTTCGCTTGTTGATATTGAGGATTATGCGCCAACAGCGCATGGCAGATGGTGTATGGATAACCTGCCGTGCCTGCCGGAAAAGTTCCGCTTTGCTTTGCGCAAGGGAAAAGACGGCGGCAGGGACGAGGGGGTTGCTAAGCAGTTTGAGCTGATCAAAGCACTCTGCACAAGAGCGGATGTAGATACGATCATTAACGCGGGCGACGCAGACCGTGAAGGGGAAATTATTATTCGGCTTTGTATCCAGAATGCCGGTGTTACCGATAAGCGCGTGCAGCGCCTGTGGCTGCCTGACCAAACGCCCGAGACGATTCGCACCGCGCTTGGCAGTATGAAAGATGCCGGCGAATATGATCTTTTGGCGGGCGAAGGGTTCGCCAGAACCTACATCGATTGGCTGTACGGCGTCAATTTAACTCGATTCGCTACTCTGAAAACAGGTACATTTTTGCGGGTTGGCCGGGTGATCATTCCCATTGTAAAGGCTATTTATGATCGGGATATGGCCATTCGCCACTTTAAGCCCGAGCCGTATTTGGCCATTGTTTCGGCACAAGAAACCAATGGAGAGAAAATCGAGCTTGTCTCCAAGAATAAATTTTCGGCAGACGAACAGAACAAGGCGCTTGCCCTTTGTGCGGCCTATAATGAAGCAGGCGCGTATGTAACAGCGGTTAAACGGAAAAAGGACAAGCTAAACCCCGGCAAATTATATTCGCTTTCAAAGCTGCAGAATTTTTTGGGAAAAAAATATAAAATGCCGATGGAAGAATCGTTGAAAGTGGCGCAAAAGCTCTATGAAGAGGGCTATTTAACCTATCCGAGAACGAATTCTGAGTATTTGGCCACCGCTGAAAAAGATAAAATACGCAAAATTATTGCCGCTGTAGCAAAAAAGGGCTATCCGGTTTGCTTTAAAGACCAAAAGAGCATTTTCGACGACAGTAAAATCGAAAGCCATTCGGCTTTGACGCCCACCTATAAAATTCCGGATCCGGCACGCATGACCGAAAATGAAAAAATCGTGTATTCGGCTGTCATGCGCCGCTTTGTGGCTGTTTTTTGTTCAGAGGATTGTATAGCTGATAAAACCGAAATCAAAATTCAGTGCGCCGATGAGGAATTTACCTTAAAGGGCACGGTGATTCTGGAAAAGGGCTGGACCCGTTTTGACGATACCGAGCGAAAAAACAAAATGCTGCCGGCGCTGAAAAAAGGGGATGCGGTCAATGTGAACTTTCAGCCGGTGACCAAAGAGACTCACCCGCCCAAGCATTACACCATCGAAACCTTGAACAATTATCTGAAAAATCCCTTTAGAGAAGAAAAGGCGCGGTTAGCCGAAGAAGCATCGGCAGAAGCAGTGGACGATGCAGAGGATTACAAAGCCATTTTTGAAGGGTTAGAGCTGGGAACCGAGGCAACCAGAACAGGCATAATCGATAACGCCAGACACAGTCATTATATTGAATTAAAAAAGGATGTGTACCGGATCTTGCCGGAAGGCGAATATTTGATTGAATCTTTGGCACGTATGGGCATTTCAATGGATAAGTATAAAACCAGTGAAATGGGCAAGGCGCTGAAAAAGGTGTATCATGGTGAATATACGGTGGAAGACAGCGTGGCTATCGCCAAGGAGGAAATTCGCCGTGTGTTTGCGCCTACGAACGATTCGTTGGAAACAGACACCGATATCGGGCTGTATGGCGACGAAATGGGTGTTTGTCCTCTTTGCGGACAAACGGTTGTTCGCACGAAATTTGGTTATGGCTGCCGCGGCTATAAAGAAGGCTGCCGTTTCAGCATCAATTTGACGATCTGCGGACGTGTTATCTCGGCCGCCAATGTAAAACAGTTGCTGGCTACAGGAAAAACGGCGAAAATCAAAGGCTTTATTTCCAAAGCAGGCAAACCTTTTGACGGCGCGCTTTGCCTGCAGGAGGGAAAGGTGAACTTTGATTTTTCGGATTGATCCGAAAAATCAAAGTTTTTTTATGCAAAAGCATTTAAAACGGCATGAACAAGCGTATTTTTTCATACGTTTTAGTATGAAAAAATCAAAGAAATTTTTATATGATGGATTATTGTTAACCGCAACGGCCCTTATTATGCGCACGGTCGGCGTTGTTTTTAACGCCTATGTTTCAGACCATATCGGCGAAAGCGGTATGGGCCTGTTCACGTTGGTGATGAGTGTATACACCTTTGCGGTGACTTTTGCGACGAGCGGCATTAATTTAGCCGCGACTCGCTTGACCGCAGAGGCCATGGGTCATAACAACGAAAGGGAAATACGCGATGCAATGAAGCGCTGCATTGTGTATAGCCTGTTTTTCGGTACCGTCGGCGGTGTCGGTCTGTTTGGCGGCTCTCATTTCTTTGGCGCCGTTTTAATGGGGGATGCGCGCACAGTTCCGTCGCTTCGGCTGCTTGCCTTTGGACTGCCGTTTTTGTCTGTGTCCAGCGCCTTAAATGGTTATTTTACAGCTGTGCGGCGGGTCGCGAAATATGCGCTTTGCCAGTTTTTTGAGCAGGTTTGCAAGATTGCTTTTACCATGTTCGGGTTTTCTCTGTTTTTGCCGATGGGCTTAGAATATGGGTGTCTCGCGTTGGTAGGGGCTTCGATGATTTCCGAATGTTTGTCGTTCCTATTGGCATTGGTGCTTTATTTCATTGATCTTCATAGACATAATCATCGCGCGGGCCATCGGCAGAAGGGATTGACAAAAAAGCTCTGCGGCATCGCACTTCCGGTGGCAGTTAGTGCCTATTTCCGTTCGGGATTGGTCACGGCCGAGCATATGCTTATTCCGTGGGGGCTGAAACGAAGCGGAGCCACAGCCGATGCGGCGCTTGCCTCCTATGGTGTGATTCAAGGCATGGTGCTGCCTGTGGTTTTATATCCGTCGGCCTTTCTAAACGCTTTTTCATCTCTTTTGGTGCCCGAATTTGCAGAAGAAATCGCCTCCGGCAAAAGGCGACGCACCGAACATATTGCCACGAAAGCGATTGGCGCCACACTGCTCTTTTCCATTGGCGTCGCCGGTATTATGATGAGCTATGCGGATGTGTTGGGACAATTGATTTATAAGAGCGCCGAAAGCGGTTTTTATATTCGTGTGCTCAGTGCATTAATTCCCGTGATGTATTTAGACGGCATTGTCGATGGCATGCTCAAGGGCATGGGCTATCAGTTTTATTCGATGGTGGTCAATATCATCGACGCGCTGCTTTCGCTCATTTTGGTTTTTGTATTAGTGCCGCGTATGGGTGTGATTGGCTATGTAATTACAATTTTTGTAGGCGAAATTGTCAATTATGCGCTCAGTATATCAAAACTGCTGATGCATATGAAAGTGGATTTAAAGCTCAAAGACAGGGTGCTAAAGCCTATGCTTTCGGTTGTTGGTGCAACAACCTTGGGACATATTCTGTTTCACTTTATGGCGGTGCATCCATGGCTGCAAATGGCGATTTGTTTCCTTTTATATATTATTCTTCTTTTCTGTACCTTTAGCATCTCGAGAGCTGATGTAGCGTGGCTCAAAGGCATTATCTGCAAAAAAGGCGGAAAAGTGCAGCTGCGCCATCGGCTGCACCGCCAGCGGGATGTATATCAATCGCTGCATTTTTGAGTGAAATGACTGCCTTTTGCGAAAGTGGTATAATAAACCGAGATCATACGGGTTTCGGTTTATTATTTTATGGACTGTGCAAGCAGTCTGGCGAAAGACAAAGAAAGGATGTAAAATGAGATCAAAAACACAAATAACCAAAAGAGTCATAACACTTTTGATGGCTTTTTTGATGATGTTATCTTGCATGTCGCTTGGTATTCAGGCGCAAGACCCGGAACAGGAAACCAGCGGCACATGCGGCGAAAATTTGACTTGGGCATATGATGAGCAAAGCCGTACGTTAACGATTAGCGGTACCGGACCTATGGAGAATTATGGACAGATATCGCTTGCCCCTTGGATCGATTATCGCGATATAATCGAAACACTTGTGATTGAAGAAGGGGTCACTACAATTGGCGACCGTGCGTTTGAAAGCTGTGTGAGACTGACCGATGTGGTCATGCCGAAGAGTTTAACGGCTATTGGCGAAAATGCATTTGATAGTTGCGAACAATTAGAAAATGTTGTGATTCCAGAGGGTGTTACCGAGATTCTATATGGAGCATTTACAGCTTGTATTTCATTAAAGCGCATTGCGTTACCAGATAGTTTAATCATGCTTTATGGCCATTCTTTTGCAGATTGTAAATCTCTCCAAAAGGTAAATATTCCCAAAAATGTAATACTCGTTGGTAATTATTCTTTTTTGGGATGCAGTTCGCTTGAAAGTATTAACGTGTCAGAAGATAACACTCGGTATTGTTCGCTGAACGGCGTTTTGTACAATAAGACAAAAACTGCTCTATGTGTATATCCTGCTGGAAAGAAAGTGAAAAGTTATACTGTGCCGGATGGAGTTACTGTACTCGGTAATTGTGCATTTCAATCATGCAATTCTGTTACGAATCTGACGCTGCCGGATAGCATCGCAGTGATTGAATCCGGTGCGTTAAGTTTTTCTAATTCTTGTTGTACCGATATTCTTTATACAGGCACCGAAGAACAGTGGAACGCAATTGATATTAAAGAGGACAATCAATATTTGCTTGATCGGGTAACAATTCATTATGAGGTTGATCCAACCGCGCTGTTTGTCGATACACCCAAAGAGGCATGGTATTACGAAGCGGTGGAATATATGGTGCAGGAAAAACTGATGTATGGCATCTCTGATATTGATTTTGGTGTTGATACGGTTTGTACGCGTGCTATGTTGGTGACGGTTTTGTATCGCCTCGAGGGGCGGCCTGATGTGACTGGACTTGAGAATTCGTTTACCGATGTTGTGAATACACCCGCTACCGCATATTATTATGATGCGGTGCTGTGGGCGCAGGATAAAGAAATTGTATATGGTGCCGATGAGACTGCATTTATTCCAAATGGAGAGTTGACCAGAGAACAGCTGGCAGCGTGTCTCTATCGGTATGCCAAAAATGTCAAGCAATATGATGTCAGCACGGATGAACAGTATGAGCAGGACGCCGTTTTTTCTTCATTTGCTGACTGGTATAAAATTGAGGACTATGCGAAAGAATCATTGAAATTTGCGCTGTACACAGGCTTTATCAGCGGCAGTAAGGAGGCTGATGGGCTGTATATGAACCCTAAGCAGGGAACCACCAGGGTCGAATTTGCCTCTATGCTGAAACGCTTTATGCAAATTGACCATTCATCGGTTCAAAAGGTGTGAGACAAGATCGATGAAAAAATAAATAGAAAAAAGAGCGGCTGTAAGGCCGCTCTTTTTTCGTATGGATTCTCATATAGTTGCAAAAAATAAAAAAGCTGTCGCACAAATGAGGTCTCATATGTGACAAATATAAACAAAATTGTTGAAAAAGGACAAAAGCACTTGCAAATAAAATTTAAAGATGATATAATAAAATTGCCACATAAAGTAGTTTTTGTTAACAGGATGTATTTACTCCTCGTAAAAATGCATGCTCTGTTTTTTTACATACCTGTTAACCGATGTAGAAATGAATTTGTGTGGCAGCAAAGAGCTATGCGTTTTTAGCGTACAGTCGATAGACTGTACGCTTTTTTATATGATGTGTACTTTTGATAGGTATAACCCACCGTCAATATGAAAATGAAATGAATTATGTTTGCTTGTTTATTATCATATATTTAGCTCTTCTATATGGACAGGAGAGATGTACATAAAAAACCATATTCAACGATTCGTTGAATATGGTTTGAAAATAGCATGCATTTAGAAATAATTTATTATCATTCATCTAATAGGAAATAGACTCTGGCGCTCCGGCGACCCCATTGAATCGCACGACCGTATGCATCTGAGTCTGAACCCATGAATACATCAATAATATTTCCTTTAACAGCGCCGCCCGTATCTAACGCATAGCGTACACCGCAGTCATAATAATCGCTGGCCACATATACTTTTGTGCCGAGCGGAATAATACTTGGGTCAACTGCTATGACAGCAGAACTGACAGCAGCACCGGAAGCGGTGCGGGCACCGCTTGGCGCGGTATAGGCAGTCGCCTGAACGTCAATATAATGAGAATAATGATAAGTTATGCCGTCATCGCCGACATAATAGCCGCCGACCCCTTTGTATACGACCTCATTCACAGGTGCGGTCGTTTTGCTTTCAATAATAGTTTCGCTGATAATTTCATTATCAACTATTTTAGAACGTATTGTTTTGCTGACCGAACCTTGTTTTCCTTTTGTGATGACCTGTGTGGTGCCGTAAGGAATAGTAGAGACTTCAACAATCTCTGTTTCAAAGGGAAGTACCTCGGTTGTAGTATTATCTTTGTATTCTACATTGTAAACATAAATGGATGAAGCAGACGATACAACGGTATCAAGAGAAATATCCGTTTCTTTGTCGGATAAGTCGATGTTAAGTTCTTCAATTAATTCTGCAACCGTTGTTTGAGAGGTAGGCACTGTAAAAGTGGTCTCGCCCATGACAATCGAAACTTCAAAAGGGTCAACTGCTTCGTCAAATATTTCATTTTTAGCAACAAATTTGATCGTAGAGATAGATGCATCTTCCTGTAAATAGTAAGAGTGGTGTTTTGTATAACTTGCCACTATGACAAAAGAAATAAAAATAACAAGTGTAAAGCAAATGCAGGGAAGAATGTGTAGAAAAGTTTTGTTGTCTAAACCGTGGTAGTTTGGTTTCGTGCCAAATAATAAGTTCTTTTTTGCGTTTTTTGTTTTTTTGTTTTTTTGCGAAGTTTGAGTATATATACGCGGATTGTCCTTGGTATACATATTTCCTCCTTTACTAAGCGGGTGGCCGCTCAGATTTCCGAACTGCGGTTTCGGAGGGAAGCCGCAGCTGGAAAACAGTATGAGCGTAGTGGGACGTTCCCACATTATGCCGTAAAATATATTGACGGCACTTTATTTTATTCTCCATGCGTTTGTTAAGAGAATACGGAATACTCTATGTTATGCTGTTTTCTCCTGATTGCGCATGAAAAATGATTTTATGGTTAAATCATTCGTTATACTTGGTGTAACGAATGGCCATAAACCAGCACAAGAGATAAAATAAAGAAATTATCTCTTTGAGAACTGCGGTGCACGACGTGCTGCCTTGAGACCGTACTTCTTTCTTTCCTTCATACGAGGGTCGCGAGTGAGATAACCAGCTTGTTTCAGAGAAGGTCTGAAAGTTTCATCTGCCTGCAGGAGCGCTCTGGCAAGACCATGGCGAATGGCGCCTGCCTGTCCTGAAAATCCGCCGCCCTTTACGGTGGCGATAATATCAAACTTGCCCTCTGTACCTGTTACAGAATAAGGCTGATTCACAATAAGCTTTAATGTTTCAAGGCCGAAATAATCATCAATATCGCGTCCGTTAATTGTAATGACGCCGGTGCCAGGAACAATACGAACTCTGGCCACAGACTTTTTTCTTCTGCCTGTACCATAGAAATAAGGTTTTGCACTTGTATACATTTGTAGATCCATCCTTTCCTGTTATTATAAAGAGGTGTAGGGCACGGGTTTCTGTGCTTCGTGGTTATGAGACGGCCCTGCAAATACCTTGAGTCTGGTTAACGATTTTGCACCGATCGAGTTTTTAGGCAGCATGCCCTTAACTGCTAATTCAACAGCAAATTCAGGCTTGGTTGCCATCAACGTACGATATTTTACCTCTTTTAATCCGCCGATATAACCGGAATGGTGGTAGTATTTCTTTTGATCCAGCTTTTTGCCCGTCAAAACGGCTTTTTCTGCATTGATAATAATTACAAATTCACCGCAGTCTACATGTGGTGTAAATTCCGGCCGGTGTTTGCCGCGCAAAATGCTGGCAGCTAAAGCAGCTGTTTTTCCAAGCGGCTTGTCTGCTGCATCGATGACATACCACTTACGGTCGATGGATTCTTTTTTTGCCATAAATGTTGACATTTCCTTTTGTCCCTCCAAATTATAGATTCATTCTTATCTTTTTCCTCCACATTATATCACATTGGATTTAGAGCGTCAAGGGAATTTGGCAAACATTTTGACAACAAAATGATGTAGAAGGATATTATCTTTTTAAATCTCTTTTATTCTCTTGTTTTCTTCGATATATGCGTTTGATAAAATAAAAAATTATTTTGTTTTTTTCGGTTCTCTTTTTGATAATTGAATGATTTTTGTCCATTTTGTTGTACTTTCACATTTCTTCCCGTACTGTCATAACTTTGCGAAATTGAAAATACAATATAACAGTAGAAAAAATCGGAGGTCAAATGAAATGTCAAATCAGAAATATTATCCCGAGGGATTTCTCTCTCAAAGCAAAGAAAATGCTGAATTTCTTGCTGCCATACCCAGTGTCGAGCGGGCCATGAAAGAAGGCCGAATTTTAGAGGCAAACGCTGTTTTGTGTGATCAGGATCTATCGGTAACGGTAGATCTTGGCTGTATGAAAGGCGTTCTTCCGAAAGAAGAGGTGGCTTTAACCAATCCGGGTGAGGGTGTGAAAGATATTGCTGTGATCACTCGGGTCGGAAAGCCGGTTTGCTTTAAAATTATGTCTATTGAGCGTGATCTGTATGGTCAGCCGGTCGCTGTGCTTTCCCGAAAAGAAGCACAAAAGGCTTGTATGAGTGAATTTCTTTCCAAGCTGACGGCGGGCGATGTGATTGATGCCAAGGTGACTCACTTAGAACATTTCGGTGCTTTTGTGGATATTGGCTGCGGCATTGTGTCGCTTCTTTCGATTGATTGTATATCGGTATCGCGCATTACCCATCCGCAGGATCGTTTTCGGGTAGGAGATACGATTAAAGCAGTCATTAAAAGTGTTGATCCGCAAACGGGCCGCATTTATGTGACGCATAAAGAACTGCTTGGCACGTGGGAAGAAAATGCCGCTCACTTTGCTGTAGGGCAGACGGTGGCGGGTATTGTACGCAGTGTGGAGGATTACGGCATTTTTGTCGAGCTAACTCCCAATTTAGCGGGCTTGGCTGAATACAAAGAGGGAATCAGCGTGGGGCAGACCGCAGCTGTCTACATTAAAAACATGGTGAAAGAGAGAATGAAGATAAAATTAGTTTTGATTGATTCCTGCCCGAATATTTCGCCGAATGAGAAACTGGAATATTATTTACCCGAACAAGCTCATATTGATTATTGGCGTTATTCCCCCGAGCACTGCGAGAAGATGATTGAAAGTTTTTTTGATGCTTCTTAATCTTTACATTTTTTCATTTTTGATATATAATTAATCTATAATATTAATCAAAAGAGATATAAATAGAAAAAAATAAAGGATTTTTTAGGAGTGTGAGAGCATGGCAGAGCAGTTTATAGTTACGATTGCCAGAGAGTATGGCAGCAACGGACGTATTATAGGCAAGAAAATGGCGGAATTATTAGGCGCTTCCTTTTACGACAGCGAGTTAATTACCATGGCGGCACAAAAAAGCGGCATGAGCCAAAATTTGCTTGATAATATTGATGAAAAGGCGGCGCACAGCCTGATGTATTCGATTTCAGTGGGCGCAGGTGTATTTTCAGGGTTTGGCGTAGGTACTTCTTATAACATGCCTCTCAACGACAAACTGTTTTTGGTGCAGGCGGATATTATTAAAGAAATTGCAGAAAAAGAAAATGCGGTGATTGTAGGAAGATGTTCTGACTATTTGCTGCGTGATTGTGATAAGGCGGTCAATCTATTCATTTATGCGCCGTATGAGATGCGTAAAGAGACAGTCGCGGCCCGCTACGACGTATCGATTGACAAGGCGGCTGAAATGATCGTCAAGAAAGAAAAACAGCGGAAGTCGTATTACAGTTACTATGCAGGGCGTAAATGGGGGCAGACCGCGAATTATGATCTGTGCATTGACTCTTCTGTGTTGGGTGTAGAAGGAAGCGCAGAGCTTTTGGCTGACTTCGTGATAAAAAGAAGCCGAAATAGATGATGATAAAAACGATACTTGCGTAACTTGTGCAAGTATCGTTTTTGTATATGTTTATCTCCATAATTTTATCTTTGCGTTGAGCTTGTAAGAAATCATGGATGCTAAAATAATTTTTATCGCGTCACCGGGCAGATAGGGCAGTACGCACATGGTCAAAGAAGGAACGAGACCTGTGTGCGTTGAGATCATGTACCACAAGGTACCAAAGCTATAGCAAACGATACAGCCAAGCGTCATGGCCACAGGATATATCCAGAATGTTTTGGAAAAACGTCCGATCAGCGCACCGCATACCAATACACCGACTAAATAGCCAACGATGTAACCGCCGGTTGGCCCAGCCAATACGCCAATGCCGCCTCGAAAATTGGTAAAAACAGGTATGCCAATAGCGCCCAGCGCAATATACGTAATGACTGAAATGCTGCCGTACAGCCAGCCTAATACAGCGCCGCACATCCATACGGCAAACAGGGCTAAATTGATGGGAATTGCCGAAATAGGGATCAATATTTGAGAGCAAACGGCAATGAGCGCGGCAAACAGGGCGCATAAAACAAGTTTTTTTGATTTCATTGTAAACATCTCCGTTAATATAGTTTACAATTATTATACCACATTTTATATGATTGTCAATAGTAAGATATTGTGGTATAATGGATTTGCACAAAATAAACTGAATTGTATCAAATAGGATTGATAATATGGGCGATCTTGGGTGATTGATAGGAAATGACCGGTTAAGAAGTAAGCGGTTCTCATGGTGAAATATGACAAAAGATGCGGTGACTAAACTAAATTACGAAATCATTCGGTCCGAGAGAAAAAGTGTATCGTTTGAAATCACGAGAGAGGCAGAGCTGCTAATCCGTGCGCCTAAACGCATGAAGTTAGAGGAAATTGAAGCATACATTGCTAATTATCGTGGATGGATTGAGAAAAATATTGCCAAGGCGCGGCAAAGAGTGGAGACAACAAAGCAATATACCGAAGAAGAACTGAAAGAAAAGGCGCAGGCGGTGATTCCGCACAAGGTGCGTTATTGGGCGTCGGTGATGAATCTTGTGCCGACGGGGGTCCGCATTACAAAAGCCAAGACGCGCTTTGGCAGCTGCAGCGCAAAAGATTCATTGTGTTTTTCTCTTTATCTTATGCAGTATCCGGAAGAAGCCATTGACTATGTGGTGGTGCATGAGTTAGCTCATATAAAGGTTAAAAATCACGGCCGTGAATTTTACGCATTGATTGAGCGGTATTTGCCGGATTATAGAGAACGTATGGCGTTATTAAAATAATTGATATGATAAAGGAGCGCGCGGTATGGAAATTTGGGATTTGTATGACGGTAATCGGGCGAAAACTGGTGAAAAAGCAGTGCGTGGAGAGCCCCTTGCGGCCGGCAAGATGAGGATTGTGGTGAGTGTTTGCTTTTTGAACGGGGATGGAAATATGCTCATTCAGCAGCGGCAGCCATGGAAAGGCTGTTATCCGGATTTATGGGATATTTCAGCGGCCGGCAGTGCCATTGCCGGGGAAAACAGTCAGGATGCCGCTCAGCGCGAGGTGATGGAGGAATTAGGGTATGCACTTGATTTATCACAGTTTAGACCCTCTTTTACCATGAATTTTAATCATGGATTTGACGATTTTTATATCTTAAAAAGAGATATAGATCTTGATACGCTCACCTTGCAGAAAGAAGAGGTCAAAGCGGTGCGCTGGGCCGGCAAAGAAGAGATTTTAAGCATGATTGATCAAGGGATTTTTGTGCCCTATCACAAAGAGTTAATTGATTTGATTTTTGCTATGCAGGATCATCTGGGCGCGCATCAGTATTAATGCGATCGGCTGCTTATGAAAAACACCATAGCGGTGGTGCTCATATAATAAAAATCCCCGCAGGGTTATGCCCTGCGGGGATTTTTAAGTTTAGTTGATGGCAAACAGGTTTACCTGAAAACTAAATAACACTTTTTGTATAGTCGTTCGGTTTAGCAAGATTTTTTTCGGAATTTAGCGATGAAAAAGCCATCCGTATCGTTTTCAAAAGGAAACAAGGTAACGGCACTGCTTTCATAGAGAAAGGGAACTGGTTCAAAGGCCGGCTGCTCTTGTAAAAAGCGGGCGGCTACTTCTTCATTTTCCTTTTGGTTCAGCGTGCAGGTGGTATAGAGCAGTGTGCCGCTTGGTTTGACATAGCGTGCGCAGGTCTGCAAAATGCTGTACTGCAATTCGGGCAGATGGGCAATGGCTGATAAGTCCTTATGGCGGATGTCCGGCTTTTTCGCAAGAATGCCAAGGCCGGAGCAGGGAACATCGCAAAGAACGATATCGGCGCTTTCTTTCCAGACCGGCTGATACTGTGCACTATCGTTGGCCATGGTTTCTATGATGGAGATACCCAGCGCCTTGGCGCCTTGTTCAATGAGGGAGAGCTTGTTGGCGTGCACATCCATCGAAATGATTTTGCCGCGGTTGCCCATGTCCATTGCCAAACCAAAGCTTTTGCCGCCGGGACAAGCACAGGCGTCGATCACGGTCATGCCGGGCTTCGCTTGCGCGGCCCATACGGCGATTTGCGAAGCCTCATCCTGCACAAAACATAAACCGTCCTCTAAAGGGGCGAAATAGCTGACAGGCATGTTCTCTAACAGTTTAACGCCGAACGGCGCGATTTTTGTCTGCATACAGGCGCATTCAATTTCCTGCATGATCGCTTCAGGTGTGGTTTTCAGCGTGTTGGTCCTAAGGGTGAGCGTTGGCTTTCTTAACATGCTGGTCGCTATTTTTTCGGCGGTTTCATCGCCGTATTGCTTTGTCCACATGTGGTAAAGGGCGGCGGGCAGACCATATTCGGTTGCCTTGTCAGGGAATGTGATGTTTTGCTTCTCCCGCACAGCGCGTCTTAACACGGCATTGATGAAAGAGGCGGCGCCTTGGTAAAAGGTTTTAGCTAACTTGACGCTCTCGTTTACAGCCGCATGAGCCGGAATTTTATCAAGATATAAAAGCTGATAAAGACCAAGCCGCAGAATCATGCGTGCTTCGTTTGGTATTTTGCGGTTTGGATTTGCCGCAAAAAGGCGAATGACATAATCTAATGTAATTTGGCGTTCAATAACGCCGTAAACCAGTTGGGTAAAGAGACTTTTCTCAGCTTCTTCTAAATCGTATTTTTGAATGGCTGCGTCGATTTCTAAATTTGCATATTTTCCCGCTTTTTCACAGCGCATTAACGAAAGATAGGCGGCTTTTCTGGCGTTCATCTTTTTCGGTTCGATACAATGGCAATCATACGAAGCAATTGTACGAGAGAGGTAGCCAAAGCGGCGACATAGGTGAGGGCGGCAGCAGACAGCACTTTCTTTGCCTGTTTGCTCTCTTCGTCATCCAGCGTGCCGTATTCGTCTAAGGTAGCAATGGCTCTGGCCGAAGCATTGTATTCAACCGGAAGCGTAACAAGCTGGAAAAGCGTGGAAAGCGAGAAGAAAGCCACGCCGACATAGGCAAGTCCGGTCATGCTGAGAACAAGACCGAGCAAAATCAGCGGAAAGGCCAGCGTAGAGCCAACCCGCGTCATGGGAATAATGGCGGCGCGCAGCTTGATCGGACCGTATTCTTCGGCATATTGAATGGCGTGGCCGCATTCATGGGCCGCAACGCCGATAGAAGCAACCGAGGTGCTGTCATACACTTCGGCCGAAAGACGGATGACATTGGCGCGCGGGTCATAATGATCAGACAAAGTGCCTTGAACCTTTTCAATGCTGACATGGTTAAGGCCGTTGCGGTTTAAGATGGTGCGCGCAGCCTCAAAGCCGGTAATTCCTTTTTTGGAATGAACCTTGGCATATTTAGCAAAGGTTGATTTTACGCGAAACTGTGCAATCAGAGCAAAAATAAACGTGACAAGCATAGCGAGCAAAAAAACAGTATCTGCGTAGTAATAAGAAGAGTAGTAATAATATGGCATGGGGAATGCTCCTTCAATATATTGAGATTATTTTCCGAAAATATCGCCTGCGGCAATTTGGCGTCCTCTGATAAAATCGCCCGCGTTCATGTGTTTTTTGCCTTCTGGTCCGACACGGGTGATACCCAGGATGCCGGCAGAGCAGGCAACTGCGATGGTGTCATGATCCAGGCTAAGCACGGTGCCTGGCTGTTCTGTTCGCGGTGCCATGTCAAGCACAGACGCTTGCAGTATCTTGATGTTTTTTCCGTGCAGAGTGGTAAACGCAAGCGGAGCAGGATGCAGACCGCGGATTTGGTTGTGAATATGATGTGCGGTTTGGGAAAAATCGATTTTCCGGTCCTCTTTGGTGATTTTAGCTGCATAGGTGGCAAGGGAATCATCCTGCCGCTGGGGGGTGATTTTCCCTGCTGTCCATTCGGCCAGTGTTTCAATCAGGGTTTTTCCGCCTGTCTCAGCTAAACGGTCGTGAATGCAGGCAAAATCATCGTTTTCATCAATCGGGACAGAAGCCGTTTTGAGCATATCGCCTGTGTCTAACCCTTCGGCCATCATCATGATCGTAACGCCGGTTTCGGTTTGTCCTTCCATAATGGCCCTTTGCATAGGCGCTGCGCCGCGATATTGGGGCAGCAGGGAGCCGTGCACATTAATGCAGCCATAGGGCGGGAAATCCAGCACTTCTTTGGGCAGCAACTTGCCGTAAGCGGCAACAACAATCACTTCGGGGTTGATTTCCTGCAAAAGCTGATAAAATTCATCCGAGCGCAGCGTGTTGGGCTGATATACGGGTATACCTTGCTCACATGCGTATTGCTTGACCGGCGGGGCCATCAGGGTGTATCCTCTGCCTTTGGGCTTGTCGGGCTGTGTAATGACGCCGATGACGTCACAGTCCGGCCATTGATGCAATTGTTCTAAAATGATTTTGGCAAAATCGGGCGTTCCCATAAACAGAATTTTCATATGGCTTTTGTTCCTTTCTGTGCAGATCGTACTTGCATAGTCCATTAATGAGGTAGGTGATAAAATATTTTGCTGTATTTAATCTTCCTCATAAAGCTCTTTTAATTCTTCATCGGTCAACATTTTAATGGCCTTGTCGATATATAAAATGCCGTCTAAATGATCAATTTCGTGGCAAAATGCTTTGGCCAGCAGACCGCTGCCCGAAAGACGTCTTTTTTTGCCATATCGGTCAAGCGCTTCTACCGTAACATGCTGCGGCCGTTTGGTGATGCCGTTTTTGCCGGGAATGGAAAGACAGCCCTCTAACTCCTCTTGTTCGCCTTTTTGGGAAACAATGACAGGATTGATGAGTTCAATCAGCTTGCCGGGCTCGCATTCAATGACGACAATGCGGCGAAGCACGCCTACCTGTACGGCAGCGAGGCCGACTCCGTTTGCCTCTCTCATGGTCTCGGCCATGTCATCCAGCAATGTAATGATTCTGGGGGTGATTTCGGTTACCTCACGGCTTGTTTTGCGGAGCGTTTCATCGCCTTCTTTTATAATTTGCAGAATAGCCATTTGCTTGTTCCTTTCGTTTTATATGGATTTTATTTACAGTGCAGAGGGATTGAAATCGAATGTCACCTGAAGCTTGCCACCGGCTGCGGCAAACGAGCGCAAAAGCGATGCAAAAAGAGAACGCGTGGCTTGGTTGGCAACACATTTTAAGATCAGGCGCATGCGGTAAGTATCCTGTTTTTTATATATCGGTGCCTCAAAGGGACCGAATGCTTGAATTTGCACCGCTTTATTATCTTCTTGTTGTAAGCTTTCTTTTAGCTGAGCGGTAAAAAGCTTCGCGCCTTTGATCGCTTCTTCTTCAAAGCGGGAAGCAAAGGTGAATACAGCCATATCGCAGAACGGGGGAAAGACCAACGCCCGCCGCAGGGCAATTTCGCCTTGATAAAAGGTTTCGTAATCTTGTTTGGCTGCTAATTGCAGCACCGTGTGGTCAGGCGAATAGGTCTGAATCACCGCCCGCCCGCATTTATCGGCGCGGCCTGCCCGTCCTACCACTTGTGTAACCAGTGAAAACGTACGTTCGTTGGCTCTGTAATCGTCCAAATAGAGCGAGTTGTCTGCATCCAAAACGCCCACTAACGTGACGTCGGGAAAATCGTGGCCTTTCGTGACCATTTGCGTGCCAAGTAAAATATCACTGCCCCCGTCTCGGAAGCTTTTTGTGATTTCATCATACGCGAATTTGTTTTGCGTTGTGTCTGCATCCATACGTGTGATGCGGACAGAGGGAAAGGTATCCTGCAATAAATTTTCAGCAAGCTGTGTGCCGAAGCCCATAAACTGCATTTGCGTGTTGTCACAGCTCGGACATTTTGCCGGCACCGGGGCTTTGTAGCCGCAGTAATGGCAAAGCAAATATCCGTTTTTGGCTCTGGCGGCCGGAATGTTTTCCTCTTGTTTTTGCGAATAACGCCCTCTTGTGTGGTAGGTGAGGGAAACTGAGCAGTGAGGGCAGGCTTCTACATGTCCGCAGAGATTACAGGAGAGAAAGTTATTATAACCTCTTCGATTGACAAACAAGATGCTTTGCTCACTGCGGGCCAGATTGGTTTTAAGTTCTTCGGCTAACACGTGGCCAATAGGCGAAATGTTTCCTTCTCGGGCATCTTGACGTCTGTCGGCCATAATCGTTTCGGGCAGATCGCCTTGGTTAAAGCGGGAGCGCAGCGTAACGAGATGATAGATATTATTTTTTGCTTTATAAAAGCTCTCAATAGACGGGGTGGCTGATGCCAAGAGCATGAGAGCGCTCGCTTTAGCACAGCGGAAACGGGCAATGTCCCGCGCGTGATATTTGGGATTTTGGTCTGATTTGTAGGTGTGTTCCTGTTCTTCATCCATGACAATCAGACCGAGGTTTTCAAACGGCGCAAAAATGGCGCTTCGTGTGCCCAGACAGATATCGGCTTTTCCGTTTTTGATACGACGCCATGCGTCAAAACGCTCACCCGCCGACAAACCCGAATGCATAACGGCAATGCGCTCGCCATACCATCCGGCAAACGTGCCTAACATTTGCGGGGTCAGCGCAATTTCGGGCACCAGCATAATGACACCTTGACCATTAGATAGAACATGATCAATCACCGATTTAATCACTTGCGTTTTGCCGCTGCCGGTTACGCCGAACAGCAGGGCGGCATTCGCCTTTTCTTCATCATATAAGGCACAGAGCTGACGGCTTGCCTCCTGCTGCTCGGCAGAGAGGGTGATATCGACTTCTTCTTTTTGCTTTAACTCATAAGGCTGGCGATATTTGTCAATTTTGCGAATCGTGATCAGTCCGGCATCCAGCATGCCGGTGAGCTGGGCACGTGTCAAACTATGCTGGCTTTTTAGCGTTTCGTAAGAAAGAGAACCGGCATCATATAAATGTTCGATAATGGCTGTTCTTTTCTTACTGCCGGTCTTTTTTTGTCCGGAAAGTATCTTTTCAATCTCTTCTTTGTCGATGGCAAGACTCACAATTTCTTCGTATTTCCGGTTTTTATCAGTTACGGCGATTTCCTGTCGGAGCAGGCCGTCGGCGAGAAGCTTTTTCAGTTCTTTTAATGCGCCTTCGCCCAGTTTTTTTTCGATTTCTTTTGCTGATATGCCGGGATTTTTTTGGATAAAGGTGAAAAGGGCGCTTTGCGGCGGGTTTGATGGCTCGGCTGCGTAATAAACATCTGTCAGTTTTGAAAAGGAACTGACCGGCAAGACAGCTTTGATGGCATCGCCGTAAGAACAGAGGGTTTGGTCGCACATGAATTGAATGAGATCCATTTGTGCCTTGCTTAGTGAAAATTCGCGGTATACGACTTTATAGATGGGCTTTAGTTTGTCGTTGTCCATTTCGTTTTGCGCAAAAAGATGGGTAACGACCCCTAAAGAGGTGCGGTTCGCGCCGCCAAAAGGGACAGCGACAAAATCACCCACGCTTATATCTTTGATGGGTAAGGGAATGAAATAACTGAAAGGTCTGTCAATATGAAACGGTAAATCTAATACACGTACACTGCACACGGATGGTTTCATAGCAGGCCTTCCTTTCTAAGCAATTTAGTTTAAAAAAATAAATGAAAAAGGAGTGAAACGAATATAACATTCTAACACCCCTTGCGGTTTGATGCATATATACAATTAGTTCTCGATTGAAGGCGCATTGACAATAATATAATCGCCCTGGTCTAACCGGTTGACTGCATTAGTCACGGCTTTCCGGTCTCTGATATCTTTATCAATTAAGGAGGCCAGACTTTTGTCTGTTTCTTTATTCGCAAGCATTTTTTCAGCCTGTTCTCTCTGTTCTACATACTCGTCGGTTACCATGCGGGCGCATTTTGCGGTGGCAATCACCAACGTATAGCGATTAAATTTACCTTTTGTCAGTTCATCGACAGATGGTTCCATAATCATGTCTGTTTCCTCCAAATCACTCTTTTATAAATTTGTTTGTATAATCGGGATAGCGAGCGGTTTTGTGCCGCTCTGCTTCGATAATATTCATAATTTCTTTGGCCGCTTGATCGGGCTTGCCGGTTTCATTGACCACAAAATAGTGGTAACGGCTGAAAAATTGTATCTCTTGCAGGGATGTCTGCATACGGCCGGCAATGACTTCGTCGGTGTCGGTGCCGCGGCCTCTTAGTCGTGCCTCTAGCGATGGATAATCAGGCGGCATGATCATGATGAGAACAGCGCCGGGCATAGATTCCTGCAAATGCATAGCACCGTTTACGTCTAACTCGAAAATGACGTCGATGCCGGCGGCTAATTTTTCATCGGTTTCTTTTTTTGGCGTCCCGTATAAATTGCCCACATATTCATTGTATTCCAGCATGAGTCCCTTTTGGATTCTGGATTCAAAATCGCTTCGATCAATAAAATAATAGTTGACCCCCTCTTTTTCTTTGGGGCGGGGCGAACGGGTTGTACAGGAAATAGAATAAAATGCATGTTGAAGCTGTTTCATCAAAATGGAAATTACGGTTCCTTTTCCCGTGCCGGAGGGGGCTGAAATGACGATAGGAAGGCCTTGCTTCATGGGTTGTTTTCCTCCGTAAAGTCAGTTTTTTCACCGTTTAGCAACGCATATATTTTATCGGGTGTGAGCGCCGACAAAATGATATAGTCGCTGTTTGTAAACAGAACCGATTTTGTTTTGCGGCCGCATGAAATATCAATCACCCTGCCGGTTTCTTTGCCGTCCTGCACCATACGCTTAATGGGTGCAGCATCGGGCGCGGCCACGGTGATGATTCGCTCTGCGGCAATATAATTTCCAAATCCTGCGTTTATAAATTCCAAGTGATAAATTCCTCTTTATTTTTTGTGAAAAAGAACGACTATTCAAGATTTTGAATTTGTTCTCTGATTTTTTCCAACTCGTTTTTCATTTCAATAACCAGTCTTGCAATCTGTGCGTCCTGCGCTTTTGAACCGATGGTGTTGGTTTCACGGTTCATTTCCTGCAACAAAAAATCTAATTTTCTGCCAACTGGTTCGGTGCCGGCGAAAATTTCGTCAAATGCTTTAAAATGAGAGTGCAGCCTGACGATTTCTTCGTCAATGGCCACTTTGTCCGCAAAGATGGCGCATTCGGTTAGGATACGCTGCTCATCTATGCTTATGTTATTGTCCTCAAGAATGTTTTTTAAACGGCTTTCTAATTTATCTCGGTAACTGACGAGGTTTTCGGCGCTTTTTTCGGCTATTTGGTCTGTCAAAGCAACCAGGTATTCTTTTTTCTGTACAAGATCGCTCATCAACCGGTTGCCTTCTGCCTCTCTGGCGGCGAGGAAGGAGGCAACCGCTTGGTCAAGGACTATTTTTACATCGGCCCATTCTTTTTCGGTGTCTTCATCCTCTTTGACAACAGAAAAAATGTCACGGTTGGCCGCAATGCTCATGACAGTCATATCATCGGCCAAGCCGTATTCATCGCGCAGTTTTTTCAGCGCATTGATATAGCTTTTGGTATAGGCATCGTCTAACGCGACAAAAGCGCTTTCTGCCAAGGTCACATCAATACCAACGAAAATTTCAATTTTACCGCGGGCAAGTCCCTGATTCTTAATATAGGTTTTGATTTTATCCTCTAAATAACCATATGCCCTTGCTATTTTGATTTGTATATCTAAGTAGCGGCTGTTCACGCTTTTAATTTCGATCTGTATTTGTTTTGGGCCGATTTGTTCTTTCGCCCGGCCATAGGCGGTCATACTTCTAATCAAATCAAAATTCCTCCGGTGTTTGGTTTTTCGATCGCCAACCAAACATCATAATATGATAATGATAGCACATTCTTGGAGGGTTGTCAATTCAAAGCGTTAAGCTTTTTTTCTTTTGGGTGGTATCGTTTTCGGAATCATTACACGTATTTGTTCCGCGCTGGTGAAGAATGCGGCGCTTGGCAATATCATAGACAAAAACACCGCGTGCTACGGTTGTGCTGTCGTGCGTTGCGAGATAATCGGCATAGCCTTTTTGCAGGGCTGTATCTCTTGGCAGCTTGTCCGCGGGCTTTTGATAATCGGCGCCAAAAACGCGCCATGCGTCCGGAAAACCTTCTGCCGTGCGGACATAAGTAATGTCAAAATCGCCTGCAAATTGGCGGATGTTGGAATCATCAGCCAGAAACAGGCCGATTTCTTCTGCTAACAGCCAAGAGGAGCAGAAAAATAAAATTCTGCCATGTTTCTGAAGCTTGCGGTAAAATTCGGCCGCTTGGTGATAGGATTGCAGACATTCTTCATGGCGCAAGGGACCGCAAGAGGGAATATGAATATTGATTCCCTTGCTTCCTTTTTTGAAGCACAGATAGTCAAAATCGATTTCCTGCTCTTCAAATTCAAGACGGCCTAATTTGAAGCGTGTTAAATCGAAAAAGCGACCGAACCAGTTGGTGTGTGTGCCCCAGACGCCTTGCACCTGTTTGCATTCGATTGCCTTTAAGGTCAAGTCATAAAAAGAATCTCTGTACATTTGTTCGCTTAGCCCTTTTTTGGCATAAAAGGCTTTAGCTGCCGGACATAAATACAAAAAGAACAAGAGCATGCCGGTGGCACTGTTTACGCCTGTTTTTTCAGCTAAGCAGCCCGCTTTTTCTGATAAGCCGGCATAATCTAAGGTGCCGTTCTTTTTATACTCTTGTTCGGCTTTCTGAATCAACTGCTGATATTCACTGTTGTTTGTTAACAGATCACGGCAGTATAAGATTTCTTTTTGTGCATCCACAGGAAATGCCAGTTCATTTACGGTTTCGTTCATTTTAATAACCTTCCGATTCTTAGTTTTGCGCGGAGTTTAAAGAGATAGAGCGAAATGAGCTTTGTTAACGCATAATCAAATAAGACGAATGTCAAATTTCCCATGACATATAGGAAAACCGGCATTAAATCTTGTTCTGTGGGCAGCAAAATATATTTAGCTATAACGATAATTGCTGTTAAAACAGCATTAAAGTACAGCAGTTTAACAAACCATAAAAGAAACATATTGTGAAGGCGTGTTTCGAGAGCGCCTTTTATAATGGGATAAATACCTGAAAATAAAAGATAGACAAGGGCCGCAAATTTGACCGGTAAAATGAAAATCGAGATGGTGCCGGTCACAAAATAAACGAGCAGCGGATACGGCCGTTTGAGTTCAATGACCGTGAAAACCACAATAAAAGAAACAGAACAGGCAAAGGTGAGGTCAAAGAGATCAGAAAAAGAGCCGACTAAAAGCAGCGTGCAGCCAAGCGCGCTGAGCATAGCACAAAGAGCCAATTTTTTTGTTTTCATCTCTCTAACCTGCCTTTAGTAGGTGTTCCGTGCATAATGGAGGATGTGCTTTGATTAGCAACAGCGGATTAAATCGCCGCCGCAGCATTCACAAAGACAGTCGGCGCAAATCAGACTGGAGCAGCAGTCACACATGCTGCAGTCGTCACCTTTCACGGTACGATACCCGGTGGTGGTGCCGCCTGCGGCCATTTTGACCCGTTGAAGCGCCGCGCGGTATTCTTCATTGTCGGGATCCATATAACAGGCCGTCTCAAAGTGGCGTCTGGCGTCAAAATACCAGCCTTTATGGGTTAAAATGCATCCCTTTAAAAAATTCCATTCAGCGTTTCGGTCATCTTGGGCAATATAATCCAATATCATTTCCGCCTCGGTAAAGTGCCCGGCGTTGATCATGGTTCTGATGTCTGCAAACTGGGTGCTTGAAGAGTCTGTATAAGCCTTATTGCCATCAAAAGTAGTTTTGGCGTTGGTGCGCATTTTTTGAATTTCATCGTAGGCCTGATTGATTTCCTTCATTTTTTCGCTGGCAATGTCGGCTAAAGGCGAATCAGTATAGTTATCGGGATGATATTTTTTTGCTAATTCCCGATACGCCTTTTTTATTTCATCGTCCGATGCATTGGGCGCGACGCCCAGTATGCTATAAGGATCTTGCATTATTTTTCTCCGTCTTCGCTTGTATTTTTTGTTCGGCCAGCGGCAGGCCCTCTTCTAATATATTGCCAAGAATAGCTTTTAAGTCTTTATCTTCAAAATCAATTAAATCAAATGCACGGCCGATTGCCTTTCGTTCCATTGCCATAGCGTCAATGATAAATTCCACTGTTTGATCAAGCGTTGGTCCATGATCGGTTAAAAGTGGGTTGTAATTCCCGGTCTTGCGGTCTTTTTCCAAATCGTCAAGCGCATCGGCAAAATAAATCCATTTGCCCAAATGAAAACAAATTTCATGGGCAATGCGTTTTTCGGTGGCCGGCAGATCGAAAGAGGCAACTTCGCCTAAAAGCTGGCCGAAAATTTCTGCCGGTGCGTCAGCGGATGGCTCTTTTGCCGCTTCCAACTGGTGCAGGCGATGAAGATGATTGGCAACAGGCTGTTCAAGTTCGCTTAGCGAATCAACTTTATGAAGCATTCTTTTGGCGGGCAGCAGCAGCGCTCTGTATTTCAATTGATGAATCCCTTTATGATCCAACAGCTGATCTTCTATCTGATAATAGGAAAGAAGAGCACTGGCCCTGGCGCAAAAGATCAGCGAATCATTCGGCAGAGCATATACTTTCTTTTTGAAAGGATGTGCAAAACACCGGCCTTGTTCAAAGCTGAAATTTTCTTTTAAGAGAGCCGAACGCAAAAGGGCTAAAAAGACAAAATCATAGCGCAGGGTGAAACGGGCGGAACAGGAAACGCATTTTCCCATGCATTTGCATAGTCCGCAGTAAACCGCTTGATAGGCGTGATATTCTTTGACTTTCATTTCTTCCCGATTGGGTTTAATATATCCAAACATAAAAAGTCCTTACATGTTTTAAAAAGTAAAGAAGCACTTGAGATTTTATCTATAAACCATTGACATTGCATCGATTTGTCCACTTATTAGGTAACCTAAATAGATAAAATCAGACAATATCTTTTTACATTATAGTATACCATTTTATTTAATAAATGGCAAGAATAGAAACATAATGTAAAATATGTTCATTTTTTAGCAAAGCCGCTTGGGGGATGGTCATAAAAAAACATCGGAGAGTGTTGTCCGATGTTTTTGGTTTTCTATATAATGCTATGACATACGTATAATGACATGAGATTTTTGCAGTGCACACAGTGCAGCTGATTTAACAATTCAGTTTATTTTGGCACCAAAGCTTGTTACTGATAGTTCGTTCGCTCGCCGCCGATATATTTCGGACGGGTGAGGGCGCAGATAATCGGCGCTTTGCCGATTTGATGCAAGGACAACCGCACAGGAACGGCTACTTCCTTTAAATGCATGCCAATCAGTGTGCCGCCGATGTCAAGGCCGGCTGCGGCACGAATATGCTCCACCGTGACAGGATGTTCAAAAGCGGTCCAAGCGCAGGTGGCAAATGAACCGCCGGCCTTTGGTTTCGGCACAGCGCACACCGGATCTAAGGCGTATTGACGTGCACAGTCTTGTTCGATAATCAAAGCACGGTTCAAATGTTCACAGCACTGGGCTGCAAGAAAGAGCTGTCTTTGTTTGCAGGCTTCATGAATCACATGAAAAACCTCTTGGGCTAATTCAAAATTGGATTCTTTGCCAATGACGCCGCCTGCGATCTCGCTGCTGGAGCAGCCGACGACTAAAATGTCGCCTTTAGCAAGATGACTGCGTTCAAGCAGTTCTTGTATCACTTGTTTTGTTTGTTCACCAATATTCATGATTCATCCTTTCGTTGATTTTAGTATACTGATCATGTTATCTCTTGTCAAGCGGTTGCAAAAAAAAACAACATACAGTATAATAGAAGCAAATCAGAGCTTTGCTTCCGAAATTTAACTGAACGTGCATGTGCACGCTCTGCCGGCAATACCGGCACCGTTAAATTTCAAGGTAGTGGAAACTTTGTGATATAATGAAGCAAATCAGAGCTTTGCTTCTAAAGTTTATCTTTTCGCTCTGACAAGCGAAATTTCAGCTGCGCTGAAACCGATAAACTTCAAGACAGCTAAAACTTTGTGATATAATAAAGCACACCTACGGTTGGCTTCCAAAATTTAACTGATCGTGCGTGTGCACGCTCTGTCGGTAAAACCAACCGCAATGATAAGGCAACGGTTCTTTTATCATATAATCAAAGGAAAAGGAACGTTTTTGGGCCTGCTGGGGATTTTCTCCAAGTTTGGATATGAAGGGAAAACAAAATGAAAAAGAAGAAAGTAATGCTTGTTTTTGGTACACGTCCCGAGGCGATTAAGATGTGTCCTCTGGTGAATGAGCTGAAAAGCAGGGAAAGCATCGAAACGGTTGTTTGTGTAACCGGTCAGCACCGAAGCATGTTGGATCAGGTGTTAGAGGCGTTTCATGTGCAGCCCCAGTACGACCTTTCGATCATGAAAGACAAACAAACGCTTTTTGATGTTATGACGAATATTTTAGAGCGGATTCGCGAGGTGCTTGAAAAAGAAAAGCCGGATGTGGTGCTGGTGCATGGCGATACATCAACGACATTTGCTACGGCGCTTTCCTGCTATTATTTACAGATTCCGGTTGGCCATGTGGAGGCAGGTCTTCGTACCTATAATATTTATTCGCCTTATCCGGAAGAATTTAACCGCCAGGCCGTCGGCGTGATTGCACAATATCATTTTGCGCCTACGGCGCTTTCCCGCGATAATTTGCTGCGAGAGGGCAAAGATGAAAAATCTATTTACATAACCGGCAACACAGCCATTGACGCGCTGCAAACCACGGTCAGAGAGGATTATACTCATCCTGAGCTTACTTGGGCCGAGGGCTCGCGCCTGATTGTGCTGACGGCGCATCGCAGAGAAAATCTGGGCGCGCCTATGCGGCGTATGTTCCGGGCTATCAAGCGGATTATCGATGAGACGCCGGATATTAAAGTGATTTACCCCATTCATATGAATCCGGCGGTCAGAGAAGCTGCGCGCGAAGTGTTCGGCAGCGATGATCGTATTCATATTATAGAACCGTTGGATGTGTTGGACTTTCATAATTTCTTAGCCCGTTCTTATCTGATTTTGACCGATTCAGGCGGTATACAGGAGGAGGCCCCTTCGCTTGGCAAGCCGGTGTTGGTTATGCGGGATACAACCGAGCGGCCCGAGGGCATTGCGGCTGGCACACTGCGCTTGGTCGGTACAGAGGAAGAAGTGATTTACCGCGCTTTTCAAACATTGTTAAATGACCCAGCCGAATATGAAAAGATGAGCCAAGCGTCGAATCCCTATGGAGACGGCCTTGCCTCAAAGAGAATTGCCGATATCTTAGAAAAGGATTAACAGACACCTGCGCGAAGACAAATGTTTGGCAATCAGACCATCGCACGGGAACGAGGATTTCGAGGTGAAATCAAGAAAATAAAAAACGCTGCTTTAGTGAGACACTTAGTAATGAAGTTGTCTGCTTTTGGCTTTTGTAATCAGTCAGTATGATTGGATTTGTTGTTAAATCAGTCATATTGAAGGATTACAAATGGACAAGTACATTTATGATGAAAACAATGGTCTTTGGTACGAACTGCAAGGCGAATATTATCTGCCGTGCCTTACTCTACCACCCGAAGAAGAAAAGCCCATTGGAGTATGGGGACAGCGACACAAACTCTATCTGAAAGAGCATAGAAAAGCGATCTACACA
>JAAVYP010000066.1 GCA_022791195.1 Clostridiales bacterium
CACTTTTTCCTAAAAGTGGGTGGGGGTGTGGGGGCGAAGCCCTCGCAGAAGAAAAAAATAATTCTCTAACTATAACAGAACAGCTTCGCTTGCGGTTTTGCGGGGTTGTAGCTGTTTTTGCCGATAAACAATAACAGTCTGATGATCCCTTAAAAATCTTTGTTCTTGCACTTTTTTGCAATACATAGGAGAAAAAGCGCCATGTAATCTTCCTTTTCCGCTGCCATTCTCTCATATTCTTCCATTTTTTCATCAGTCATATCACATTCTTTGCACATGTCCATAACAAATTCAATGTTCTCTATGATCCAACAAATAGCCTGTTGCGCCCTTCCGGGCAAATTTTTTATTTCTTCTTCAAGTCTGGCCAATTCCTCATTTTCGTTCTTTTCCATCTTCATTCCTCCATGTTTTTTATCGTCTGACGATATGCTTGCAATTTTCTCTCACGATTTTTAGTTTATCACGTCATTCATCTTTTGATAAGATATCTACAGTGCGGAAAAACAAGCACTATAGAGCCGCTCCGCACCTACCACGGCGATATCGAAAAGGTGAAAAAATCCCCCATATTCAAAGCCTTGTTAGAGGGAATACGCAAAGCATAAAACAAAAGAAAACCCCGCCGCCTGTCAGCCAAGCTGCCCTGCGGTGGGATTTTTGTTTGGCTTGAAGTTCGCCGGATTTTATAGTATAATGAAGCAAAGCAAAAGCTTTGCTTCTAAAGTTTAACTGAACGTGCACATGCACGCTCTGCCGGTAAGACCGGCACCGTTAAACTTACAGTTGGCTAAAACTTTGTGGTATAGCGAAGCAAACCTGCGGTTGGCGTCTAAAGTTTATCTTCACGTCGGGTGGGGGCAACGTGCCGGCCAAGCTGGGCAAAGCGCATGAGCCGGCGAACGTATATTATGTCACCAAGAAAGGATCTGTGTCATTCATGAAGGTCATCAAACCGCTTGCGATTATTTTTTTTGTCTCTTTTTTGGGAGAGGCGCTGCATGTACTGCTCCCGTTTCTGCCTGTTCCGGCGTCCATTTACGGCTTGGTGATTATGCTCGCCGGTCTGCTTTCGGGCGTGATCAAGCTGGAAACGGTCAAAACAACTGCTTCTTGGCTGATCGCGTTTATGCCGCTCATGTTTATCGGCCCTTCGGTGCAGCTGATGGTGTCGCTGCGCGGACAAGGGAGCTTTATTCCCGCCTTTATTGTCATATCCATCGTTTCGACGGTTGTTGTCATGGCGGTCACCGGCCTTGTGTGCCAAGCGCTGATTCGCAAAAAGGGGGAGCATACCCATGATTGATTCCTTTTTACAGCAGACAAGCTATTTTGCGCTGGCCTTCAGCTTTGCGGTGTACTATGCGGCCTTGTCCCTGCAAAAGCGGTGCCGCGTCGCCGCCCTGAAACCGCTGCTCAATCCACTGTTAATCACTGTGCTGCTGACGATTGCCTTGCTGTTGGCGACGAACACCAGCTATGAAACTTTTCAGGCGGGCGCTTCGCACCTTAGTTATCTGCTCACCCCGACAACCGTGTGTCTGGCCGTGCCGCTGTATGAAAAAATCGGCTATTTAAAGAAAATGCCCGTGGCGATTTTGGTGGGCATTTTGTCGGGCGTGCTGGCCAGCGCCCTGTCTATTTTGGGCATGAGCCTGCTTTTCGGCCTGACCAGCCAGCAGTATATCACCTTGCTGCCTAAGTCGGTGACCATGGCCATCGGCATGGATCTTTCGAGCGAGCTTGGCGGTCTTTCCTCCATTACGGTGGCGGCGATCACCGTGACCGGCCTGTTTGGCAACCTTGTTGCTTCGTATGTATTTAAGCTTTTCCGTATCACCCATCCGGTCGCGAAGGGACTTGCCTGCGGAACCGCCTCGCACGCAATGGGAACAGCCAGGGCCGCCGAGCTTGGCAAGACCGAAGAGGCCATGAGCGGACTTGCCATCGCGGTGGCGGGCTTAATGACCGTTCTGGCCGCAACTCTGTTTTCCTATATCCCGGTGTAGCGCACAGGAACTTTTGCGGCAACAGGAACTCTTGCGTAAGCGCTAATTGTATACAAAAAACACAAGCGGCACAGCTTAAAGCTGTGCCGCTGTCTGATGGTTGCGCTATCGCGGCAGAATCAGTGCCGCTGTCAAAACCGGTTTGGTTATGATTCTAATTGGCGGCCTAAAAAAGAAGCGGCGCTTTCCACCAGCTTGGCCTCAATTTCTTGATTTTTGACTGATTCGCCTTTTGAAATGAGCGAAACCACGCAGCCGATAATGTCCCCGTCGGACACAATCGGCATGGCGCATGAAACGGTGTATTTGCCGGTGTAATCGGCGGTTACGTCGCATTCTGCGTCAGAGGCAGGCCGGTAAAGGGTGCGTCCTTCCATAATTGACTCCATATAATGGGAAAGTCGTTTGTCCATAAATTCCCGTTTGGGCACGCCGGCGCTGGCGATCACCGTGTCCCGGTCACAAATGACCACCGATAATTCACATGTTTTGTGGAGGGTCTCGGCATATTGCGCCGCAAAGGCGCCGAGCTCGCCAATGGGTGAATATTTTTTGAAGATAACCTCGCCGTCCCGGTCGGTAAATATTTCTAAAGGATCGCCTTCTCTGATGCGCAGAACTCTTCTGATTTCTTTAGGTATAACAACTCTGCCTAAGTCATCGATCCTTCTGACAATTCCTGTCGCTTTCATACTATCTCTCCTTATAAACAAGTTCTTGCCTTTATAGTATTTACTCTCTGTAACGAATTATGCGCCCGCTGTAAAATTAAGACAGTTTATAAACATTGTCTTGGTAAAGCGAGTTTAAAAAATTTATGATTTGTCTTGCTTTTTAACCGTTTTTATGCTAGAATAAAAGAAACCTTACGGTTTGTCTTTTATACAATGAAATATAGGGGTATAGCTCAGTTGGTAGAGCAGCGGTCTCCAAAACCGCGTGTCCAGAGTTCGAGTCTTTGTGCCCCTGCCAAATATACAAGGGATATCCGAAGGATATCCCTTGTATATTTCGTGGAAAAACGTGATACGAGGACTCTCGTAAAATATTCGCCGGAGGCGGATATTTTAGCCACCACGCGGATGCAAAATCCGGAAAGGCTGCAAAAACGATGCGCGTGGTGTGAGTTCCTTGCGTCTTTGTGCCCCTGCCAGCGGCGAGTCGCCGCAGCCAAACCCGGATGCAGTTTTGCGTTCGGGTTTTGTTTATCCCACGCGGATGGGATTTAGTGGTATCTGTTACGAGAAAGCCCCGAGTTTCTAAGAGACTCGGGGCTTTCTTTTTGCTGTAATCAGGTCAATTTCGGGCAGTTTGCTCTTTTCTCCACTTGACAACAGCTGTCATCCGCTCCAAAACTGCCCCAACGGAATTTATGCGTCCGTCTGGTACAGCATCAATTTATCATCACGGAGCACCATCCAAAACGGTCGGGAGAGCAATTGCTCTCCCCCTTTTCTTTGTCTACTGCATATCAAATTCTGACCGCACTCACATCTCGAATCCCTCCGTTATCCCACTGAGGCGCGGTGTCATTTTTGACGTTGTACAGCTCCGTAATCTGTGATGTGCTGTGTCCGAGCAACTCGCCCGTTCTCAGCCCTGTGTTCAGCATCAGCGGAAGATCGTCGTAGCTTTTGTAAATACACTTTTTCACTTTATGCTCCTTTCGATAGACGTTATCTTCATCATTTTATGTTGTCTATTTTATCATCCCCCTTGAAAAGAACAATAGATGTTGTACAATTATTGTCTATTCACTACCCGCAAGTGCACATCATCTATGTTACAAAAATATTTTTCGGAAGATTTATGTTTTTCTTTCGCGCATACTTTTTCGAGAGCGGCGTCTACATCAATGCAAAACAAAAATACGCTGCCAATAAAATTCTGACAGCGTATCTGAACACGGATTATGCAGATGAGATTAACAAAGAACAGCTTATCCAGGAACTGAAGCATTTTTGCGACAAGCTGATTATCTCCGCCGATATGCGGACAAGTGTAGAAACGATCCGGTCTGGCAAATCTACAACCGCGCAGGCACATTATGCTCGGTATATGAAAAAGAAAAGGAGGGTCGCTGCGTTTGAAGCGTGGTCGCGGTATGCTGTGGAGTTGATAGAGAAGGCAAACGCAGGAGAGATGAAACTTGAGATATATCGGAAAAAATCAGAAAATAAATATGATTTTTATGTTATATTGCGATAAAATGTTACTAAATAAAAAACACATCTTGATAATAGTATTATTTTATGATATACTCAAATTGTACAAAAATATTACGATATACTAAATACCAATAACTTTAGCAATCCTAAAGCGTACCACTGTATACTGTGTGCCTACCCAGTTGGATTCCTCGCAGACGCACAGTGAACATTCGCTTCACGTGCGTCTGTTTTTGCATCTAATTTTAATAAGAAACAATGCATTCAGTAGAACTGAATAGATATAGTAACTCGTGTTTTTTATAGGTTTGGAAAATCCACCTTATGATACACAAAACTGCGAAACGCTTAGAATAACACTTGCAGATTAGGAATTAAAAATTATTGTTTGCAGAAACAGATTTGTTGCCGAGGCAAAAGGATAACGATTCGGTAGCTATAAAGTGTGGAATCAATCGTATTACGTATAAAGATTGGAATAACGCTTCTGATATAATTGCAAAAGATATAACTTTTTTCAGGGTTGTCAAGTTTATCGCGAATAGCAAAAGCTGCTGTAAATGTTTTTTCGAAACTTATTTTAATTGATACATTTTCTTTTTGATACAAAAAACTGTTGAAATAAAACAATAAGAAAGGATTGAAAACATGAAAATTAAGCTTATGTCTGTTGGAGGAAAGAAGGCAAAAAAAGAAAACACACGTGCTTGGGAAAGAACTGTTGAATACTATGCTCCTGATATGTATGATCTATTATACTGCAAAGATGAAAGTGATGTAATAAATCAAATGAATAAACTCCATCCGGAAATAGTGCTGATTTTGGCCAGCGCAATAGGAGCAGATATGCAAAAAGGAATAAGAATTGTTAAGTCAATAAAAAAGATTAGTCCGGGAACTGCTGTTTTTGTATGCTTGGGTATGGTTGATAATGAACAGGAAGCAATTGATTG
This sequence comes from Clostridiales bacterium, assembly GCA_022791195.1. GTDB lineage: Bacteria > Bacillota > Clostridia > Oscillospirales > CAG-272 > CAKSEI01. Next base: position 5,131 of record JAAVYP010000066.1, read on the forward strand.
TTTTTCTATGTGCGGTGCATATAAGTGCTATCCAGCGCCTGTTAGTATGGATGGCCTTTTTCACGATATGTATGTGGCTTTAAATTTGGAGTAAAAATGAAAATCAAGAATTTTGTTTTTTATAATTTTTATCAATCTCTTCAGGAGTTATGGGCTTTTGATAAGCGGCTTGTGTTTACGCTAATCGTTGATGTGATTGTAGGTGCTATTTCTCCTTTTCCAAACATTATAATTTCTGGAAGATTAGTTGATTCTATTGCATCCAGCGAAAGCTTTGACACTATCGTGTTTTGGGTATTGCTGCTTTTTACCACCAACTTCATTATACTTGTTTTTAACAATCTTTTTAACAATATTAAATCGTATTTGTTGATAAAATTATCAAACAAATTTGATTATGATGTTAGTAAAAAGTGTTTGGATTTGGATTTTGAACAATTCAATGAACCTGCTTTGCAAGATCGGATTCAAATGGTAAATCAAGCGGTAAGGGGTAACAACTATTACACAAGTGTGCGCACAATATTTTTAATCGCATCGCAAATATTGACGATAATCGGAATTGTCAGTGTAATGAGCACCCTAAACTATTGGCTGTTTATAATTGCAACGATTGTACTTGTTCTCCAATCGGCGCTTTTCTACTTTCGAGTTAAAAGGGATAGAAGATTTGTAGAAGAATCTGCTAATGATCGCCGAAAGAATAATTATGTTTCAAGTCTTGCGAAAAATATTCAATGCAAAAAAGACATTGACATGTTTGGAGCTAGCAATTATATTTTGAGAAAAACTGAAGAATGTCAAAAATCAATTCTCTCATTAGAAAAGCAACACATAAAAGACAGTAGTTGTTTTGACATATTTGCTTCATTTTTTAGCATTGCATTTCAAATATCAGCATATTTAATACTGGGGTTTGAAGCATTTAACAATTATATTACAATTGGTGATTTTACAACTGGTGTAGCATCGTTAATTAGTTTCATGTCAGCATCTTCGTTCTTGACATCCAGTATTATTGGATATAATGACAATGTATTCTACATCAAACAATTTAAATCATTTTGCAAATTAAGAAGTAAATTTGATGTGACGTCTAGTATGATGTCGTTAAATGACATTGACGTAAATAATATAACAATTGAATTTCGAAACGTTTCCTTTCGATATCCCAATAGTACGGCTTATGTATTGAAAAATATTAATCTTAAAATTAGTAATTCTGAGCGTTTAGGAATAGTCGGTTATAATGGTGCAGGAAAAACAACTCTAATCCTACTTTTGATTCGGATGTATGATCCAACCGAAGGGGCCATTTATATTAATGGAGTAGACATTAAAAACATAAAATATAGTGATTATCAACGTTTGATTTCATCCGTTAATCAAGACTTTTCTCTCATGTCGTTTTCAATAATTGAAAATGTTATTATGGATGATAATATATCAGATGATATCAAAAACGAAGTGTTAACTCTTCTGGAGAAAAACGGACTTGGCGAAAGAATCAAAAAATTGTATAGGGGGTTAAACACTCCTATATCAAAAGAACTTTTTGCTTCTGGAGTTGATTTTTCCGGCGGAGAAATGCAAAGAATAGCTATTACTCGTGCTCAGTATAAAAAGTCTCCGATTTTCATATTAGATGAACCTACTTCTGCGTTGGACCCACAAGCAGAGAGCGAACTATTCAAAAAATTTACAGATATGTCTGAAGGAAAGACGACAATTCTCGTATCCCATAGAATATATAGTACACGTTTTTGTGACAAGATAGCCGTATTGGATAAAGGTGAATTGAAAGAATATGGGACTTTTGATGAATTGATGCAGAAAAAAGGTATGTATTACGACTTGTTCGAGCGGCAGGCAGAGTATTTTAAATAATAGCAATGGGTTGATTATACACACAATTTATAAATAAATTTTGAGGAGATAATAACATCATAAAGTGAACACAAATTTCTTTCCACATAAGCTGCACTTCTTAACTTATTTTGCTCCTTTAACATAAAAAAACAACCCAATCATTGAAAGGGTTGTTTTTCGTTATTTGCTTATTTAATAGTAGTATAATATATATGATAGCTAATTTTTATTGTATTCGGTTTTCTAAATCGCAAATCAAGTTATGTATTCATTCAAATTCTTTTCTATAGCAATGTCAACATTTTATGTCAAATATATTGACAAATGTGTCAATTATCTGGTATACTCAGCTTGTATAATTTGTGCAAAAAGTTCACAAGTGAAGATGCGTATAACACCTTGCCCATTTAAATTACCTTGCAGACGCACAGTGAATATCCCCTTCACGTGCGTCTGTTTGAGTTTAAGAGGAAACAAATATTACACACAAAATAATCTGTAATTATCTTTTGTATATTTGAATTTACACAAGTTTTTTCACTTGTAAATTTACATGAGAGAGTTGCAGATGAAGAATGCTGTGAACAAACTATAAATGATAATCGTTTTTATCATTGCTGTTTTACTTTATTCAATACGGCCAATGTTATGTGATGCAAGAGGAGTATAAACGATGATTTTTTTGCAATCTTTTCATATGCTTTCAAAGGTTGAAGACGAAAATTTCTTTAATGTTAAATCCTCAACGTTTAAAGCAAAAACTCACAGCACCTATTATACGACATATTATCCGTTCATGTTGTTCCGTGAGCGTGATCTCCCTGATTTTAATTTTGATGATATTACGATCTTTTACGGTGACAATGGCAGCGGGAAAAGCACCATATTAAACGTAATGGCAGAAACGCTTGGGCTGCAGCGGGGAACGGCATATAACCGCAGCGATTTTTTTGATGATTATGTAGAGTTGTGTCATTTTGAACTTGCCGAACCGTTCCCCGCTGCAAGCAAGATCATTACAAGCGATGATGTGTTTGACAAAGTGCTTGATATTCGCCGTATAAACGAGGGAATCGATAGCAAAAAAGCCAATGTTATCGAAGAATTTATAAGTGAACGCAGCAATCCTGAGCCGAATCTTCTTAAAGGACTGGATGATTATGAACGGTGGAAATCGGTTTGTGACGCGAGAAAAAAGACAACGACGCAGTCGCAGTATTTACGTTCGAGAGTCATGCGCAATTTACAGGAACGATCCAATGGAGAAAGTGCGCTTTCGTTTTTTGTTGATTCAATCACAGACGGTGCGTTGTATCTTCTTGACGAACCTGAAAACAGTCTTTCGCCGTCAAACCAAATCCAGTTGAAATATTTTATTGAAGATTGTGTTCGCAATCACCAATGTCAGTTTGTTATCTCAACGCATTCTCCTTTTTTGCTGTCACTGCAAAGAGCAAAAATTTATGATATTGATTCAGTGCCTGTGTGCTTGCGTCGTTGGACCGAGCTTGAAGGCGTGCGAGCCTATTATGATTTTTTTGCCGAATATAAGGATATTTTCGAGAGTTGATGCGGTAGTAAAAAACAGAATATATACCGTTGTACTTTGTAAAACCAAACACCCCGATACTACAGGAAAACGAAAAGCCCCCGGCTGTTTTTAACAGCCAGGGGCTTTTTATCATATGAGATGATTAATTTCAGCGGTTTATACTCTCTGTCTCCATAAAGTCGCCGAAAGTCAGCGCCATGGGATAGTCCTTAATGGGAAGATTGTGTATGGTTAATTTGCCGTCTGCGCGGTTTTCCAATATGCCCTCGGGCAGCTCGTAGACAGCGCCGTCCATGAGGTCGATCAAGCGAACCTGGCCTTTCAAGGCGGCCGTGCAGAAAGAGACGGTCGATTCAAAATCGGTGGTTAAGAGGGGCGTGCTGTTCCAGTATACATAAGCCGCCGAACCGTTTTCGCGCGCAAAGCCGGCCTCGATAATCGACGCATCGTCACAATCCATACCAAACAATCTTGCCGAATCTTCTTGATACCGCAGGATTGGTAAATCGGTCTTTCTAAAATCGCCGGCAAAAGCAGCGGCCAGCGCTTGCAGCGCATAATAGGAGGCTTTAGGCGCATAGCTGCCGACCGAGTGGCCCTCGGCGTCGAACTCGGCACCCAGAACGCCGAAATAGCCGTAGTCCAGATAGCTGGCGAGATTCCCTACCGTGCCGTGAAGCGCTTCGATCATATCGACACAGGAAAAATAGGAGGTAAACTTGACCCCGGCGATCAGGTCTGCCATTAAGTGGCGCAGCAGCAGCTTGGCCTGCTTGTGCGGCGTCCAAGCGCCGATGTTTAACGCACCCATACCGTCACTTCTGGACGGCGCCCCTGACTCGCCCTGTATAATCTCGATTTGTGGATTAAACTGATCGCACAGACCGCGCAAGGCCTTTACGCGGCGGAGCACGATGGTTTCGTCGATGGTATATTCATGATAAGAAAGCGCGTCTATGTATTGGCCCATGCCAACGCTGAAGGCGTCATAGGTGAAATCTAATGGCCTTGCAATCGCGAGCGCCCCGCCGATGATCTTGGCGTTCGGGTCGCCTTTTTTTAGGGCAATCGCCGTGTCAATCACAAACCGGCCGTATTCTTTGCCGTCCGGGCCATGCTTCCAACACCATTTGCCGTCCGGCTCGTTCCATACCTCGTAATAACAGACGCGCCCTTTTAGATGAACGGCGAGAGCGGTGATATAATCGGCCCATGCTTTTTTCATTTCTTCGTTTTTTACGGGCGGGCAGCCAACCGCGCCGAAATATTTGGCGGCTTCTTCATCATAAAGACCGTTTCCGTATACTAAATTGACCCATGGCACCAGCCCGCGCTCTAAAAGATTGTCAACAATGCGGTCTATCCAGGAAAAATCATAAACGCCCTTTTCTTTTTCGCTCCTTGCCCAGCCGCTCTGAATCCGCACCCATTTGACGCCAAGCGCGGCCAGTTTGTCATAAGCGTTTTCGGGGTTAAACACATCTCTGTCTAATTTTTCAAAGCCAATACCAAAGCGCGAAGCGGCGATTTCAGCCGCGTTTTTTTGCATCACCCGGCCGATTTTTATCATTCGTTCCATGCAGATACCCTCTCTTGCTTCATTTTTTTGCTGCAACCACAAACAGTTGTGGCGGAAAAGTTTCTTTGCTTTTCCTTATCATAACACAAAAAGCGCGAAGCGGCAATCCAAGATTCGTTTTTTGTTTCTCACCTATACAGAAATTTTCACCTTTGCCCCCAAAAATCATAGTATTTAATAAAAAGATTGTGATCTATGATTTTTGCTAAGACGGAGGGAGCAAGAGTATGAGCGAGAGAAAAAAAGCCGAAAAGAGCTTGCTTGATTACGTGAAAACCAATACGCATTCGTTTGATGAAATGCCGTTTAACAACGCGGACGGACTGGTTTTTGCGCAGGCGGCCAATATGCGCTTTGAACACAGCGGCATTGATTTCGTCGGCACAGGCGCAAAGCCGTTTGCGCAAATTTATAAAGACATGCAGGATGGACTGACGCATGCCGCCGCCAAGCGATCGTTTTATGCGATGCCGGCCGAATATCGGCAGCTGCTGCAGGCCGTGGCCGAAAGTCCGCGTTTTGGCGGGGTGAAGGCGAGCTGCTTTGTGGAAAATCCGGCCGGACAGGGAGTGGCGGGTTTTCCCGCTTTGCCCGAAGAAGCCGCCATTGAACAGTTTGCGGCGGTCACGATGACCTATGTGCAAAAGGGAGAGTCGATTCATTATATTGCCTTTCGCGCAACCGATGGTTCAGCCGACGGCTGGACAGAGGATTTGCTGATGCTGGCCAGCCGCTGCACACAATCGCAGGAGGACAGCAAAAACTATATGAATATCGTGGGAAGCCGGCTTGCCGGTCCGCTTTGCGGCGGCGGCCATTCCAAGGGCGGCAACAATTTTGAATATGGCTATTTGTTTTGCGATCAAGCCATACGAGATCGCATGCAAACCGGTTATTTGTACGACAGTCCCGGCCTATATAGGGGTGTGCTTGACGGCACGCCGTATGAGCGCTTCCAGCAAGTCATCCGCGGCCATTTTCTGTGCCCGCAGGACGCCATCATCGGCCTTTTGTTGCACGAGAACCAAAACGCATCGTTTATTTACAGTGTGGAGTCGGGACTTGACGAGCATGACCCATACAGCTGGGAGGTCGATCCGGCAACTGGCGATTTTCGCCCGGCTGAGCAGACTGCGTTTTCTAAGTATATCAACGACGCGCTTGATCGGTCAGTGAATCAAATGACCGCCGCCGAGCGGGAGGCGCTTTATAGCTTTGCCTACTACATTATGCAAAACTACGGCGACACCGATTGCACAGGCAAGCCATTAGAGGGGGATGTCGGCAAAATCGTGCGGCTGTTTACCCATGGCTGGTACACCGAGGACGGCCGCCTGCGACTGGACAAATTCAAAGAAATCTGGCAGGTGTTTGCCGATGACTGGAACAGCATGCCGGAGGAAAAGCAGGCCTTCTTTTTAGAATCGCTTGGCTGTCTATTAACCGCCTTTGCCGCGGTTTCAGCTGAATATGCGTGGGCGGCCGCCGAAAATTGGGTGGAAGAAAAGAAAATGCAGCTAAGAACAGCGCTTGAAACCGCCATGCGGAATCTGGATCGGTGGGTCGGTCAAAAAGAGGAGGCTTGCAAGGGGATTTTGCTGTCTGTATATGACGCCTTTGAAGCACAGCTGTGTCGTTTCTTTGGCCTTGGCTGCCAGCAGGCACCCGATGAACCATCCTCCGGTGAGCTTTCGTATAACGAAGGTTCGGCGGAGGATAGCGAAAACCGCCTTGCTGCGGCCCCTGCGGCGCCGGCGTTCCAGAGGCAATCCGGCAAAGAACGGGGGGAGGAAACAATCACCGCTCCCATAGATTTGCGCCGCTATGCGTCCCGCCTGAAACGGGTGAGCCGGACTCTTTCGGCGTTGGAGGTGAAGATGGATTCGATTTTTGGGGCATCGATGGAACGGCCGGAATCCTTATTGACCTATAGCTGGCGGGTGAGCCAATGTGCGAATTGGCTGTGTGAAACAGCGGGCCAACAAGAGATGGCGGGCTATCAAGAGCTTGCGGCGTATGATGAAAGGGGGACGGCAGAGTGAGGGGACAGGACAGCGAGGGACTTTTGTGGATCCAAGCAGAACTGCAAGGCGTCATTGATGAATTAGCAGCGGTAGCAGCCGCCCTGATGGCAGAGGACGGGCAGGCAAGCGGGACGCCGTATACGGCGGCGCTGCGCACGGCCGCCGAACGGTATAAAGAGATTTTGGCAGGCATCAAAGCGGCGGAGGAGCGGCAAGGCTAAGCATAGCGACTTACTATATAAGCGGCTTTTTATATAAAGGCAAAAAGAGAGCCCCACTTGTCTTGACAGTGTGTCGGCCACCATGTATAATGGTGGAAAATCATACAAAAGGAATCGCAACAGAAAAATGATACGTGTAACTATTTATAATGAATTTATTCATGAACAGTCAGACGAGATCGTGAAAAAGGTTTATCCAGACGGCATTCACACCTTGCTCCGGCAGGAACTTGAGGATGATGAAATCACCGTGAGGACGTTTACGCTCGATACCGTTGAAGAAATCACCGATGAAGTGCTTGAAAAGACCGATGTAATCATATGGTGGGGGCATGTGCGGCACATGCAGGTGCCCGACGAGGTTGCAGGCCGTGTTAAAGAGGCGGTGCTCAAGGGCATGGGGGCGATTTTTCTGCACTCGGCGCACCATTCCAAACCGTTTAAGGGGTTGATGGGCACGTCCTGCAATTTGACCTGGCGGGAGCATGGCGACCGAGAGCTGGTTTGGGTGTGCAATCCCGCGCATCCGATCGCGGCCGGCATTGACCGCTATATTGATTTGGCGCATGAAGAAGCATATGGCGAGCCTTTCGGGGTTCCCGAACCGGATGAGCTGGTTTTTATCGGACATTTTGAACATGGCGAGGTATTCCGCTCCGGCTGCTGCTATTACCGTGAACGGGGACGGGTGTTTTATTTTCAGCCGGGTCATGAAACCTATGAGAGCCTGAAGCATCCCGATGTGATCCGCGTGATCAAAAACGCGATTCATTGGGCCTATCCAACCGCGCGGGTGAGCGAACTTACCTGTCCGCATGTGGAAAAGCCGATCGACTGACCGGTAAAATGAAAAGGACAGCCGGCAAATCCAATGGAAATTATCAACTATCAAGAGGTATACAAGCAACAGGCGATCGATTTGATTTTGTCGATTCAGAACAGCGAAGCGAAAATCAATCTGCCCATTGAAGAACAGCCCGACCTACTCGATATTCCCCTGTATTATGAAAAGGCGGGCGGCGCCTTTTGGCTGGCCGTGGAGCAAAACGAGGTCATCGGCACCATCGCCTTTATGAATTACGGAAACGGCCGCGCAGTGTTAAAGAAGTTTTTTGTCAGGCGCGACTGGCGAAACAAGAAAATCGGCTATGCCCTGTATGAAACTCTGCTTGCCTGTTTAAAAAAACAGGGCTATCAGCAGGTGCTGTTGGACACCCCGTCTGTGGCAAAGGCTTCTCACCGGTTTTACGAAAGGGCCGGCTTTTGCCAAATCACGAAAGAAAATCTGCCCTTTCCTTATGAATATCCCGACCGGGATTCTTATCTCTATTTATTAGATCTTGATGCGTGCGGCGCACAAACAAAGAACCAATGAATCTGTGAAAGCAAATTCATTGGCTCTTTTTCTTTGTTTTCTCTTAGTCAGCGTCTATTTGGCCGGACTCGACGTTGTCTGTCCGGCTGTGCAGCAATTCGCGCGCCGCCTTGCCGGTGATATGATCAATCGCGATTTCCACTATCGTTGTGCGGTGGTACAGTTTATCGATCTCCTGCTGGCGGCCGGCCGGGTCGTCGGGCGTAAAGCGGGCGGCCAAGAGGGAGAGGGCGGCGCGTTTTTCGGCCTCCTCCTGCAAAAGGCGGGCGGTGCCGAACAGAATCACGCTGCGGTAATAGGTGGTGTATTCCTGCGGTTTGACGTTGTCCTCCGCAATGACGCAGAAGGACACTTTCGGGTTCTTTTTGATCGCGTCTAATTTATGCCCCACAGGCGCGCAGTGGAAATAAAGCTTTCCATCCTTGTATACATAGCTCAGCGGCACTGCGTAGGGATAGGCTTCCCCGCCGGCGAGCGCCAAAACGCCCGAGGTCGCTTCCTCTAAGATGCGGATGCATTCTTCGGGTGAGAGCTGCTGTGCATGGCGGCGCATGGGTGCAAACATAATGAGTCTCCTTTACAACAAATAGCAGGGCTGTTTGTTGCCTTTACTATGGTTGATCAATGGCGTTGAGATCATAGGGCGTGCTTTGATAAACAAAGTAATTTAACCAGTTGGAATAAAGCAGGTGGGCGCTGGAGCGCCAGGTGCTGACCGGCGGGTTTTCCGGATTGTCGCCCGGGAAGTAGTTGACCGGCAGCTTGGTGGACAGCCCGGCGGCCTTGTCCCGCTCGTATTCGAGCTTTAAGGTGTCGGTGTCATATTCCGAATGGCCGGTCAAAAAGATCTGCCGTCCCTTGTCGGTTGAGATGGCATAGACGCCGGCCTCCCCGCTTGAAGCAAGGATTTTCAGCGCGGGCACCGCCTCGACATCGGCCCGGAGCAGGGTTGTGTGCCGGGAGTGGGGCACCATAAAGGTGTCGTCAAAGCCGCGAAACAGCATGGAGCCTTTGTGCTCTGCCTGATGGGCGAACACGCCGAACATTTTCTCGTCCAGCGGGATTTTTTCAATGCCGTAGTGATAATAGAGCGCCGCCTGCGCACCCCAGCAGATGTGCAGGGTGCTGGTGACGTTCTTTTTGCTCCATTCCATGATTTCGCAAAGCTCCTGCCAGTATTCCACCTGCTCAAACGGCAGATGCTCAATGGGCGCGCCGGTGATGATCATGCCGTCGAATTTGTTTGCCTTAACCTCGTCAAAGGTTTTATAGAAGGTCAGCATGTGCTCTTCTGATGTGTTTTTGGAGACATGGCTCGCGGTTTTTAAAAGCTCCAGCTCTACCTGAATCGGTGTGTTGCCGAGCAGCCTTGCTAACTGGGTTTCGGTGGTGATTTTGGTGGGCATCAGATTTAACAGCAGCAGCTTTAGGGGGCGGATATCCTGTGTCAGCGCCCTTGTTTCGGGAATGACAAAGATGTTTTCCTGTAACAGGGTCTGAATGGCCGGCAGTCCGTTGGGAATTTTGATCGGCATGGCATTCCCTCCGGGTTATATCGCGGCCAGTGCGTTAGCGAGGTCTTCGATCAGATCCTCTGCATCCTCAATGCCGCAGGACAGGCGCACCAGGTCGGCTGAAACGCCGGCGGCGGCTAACTCCTCTTCGCTCAACTGGCGATGGGTCGAGCTTGCCGGATGCAGACAGCAGGAACGCGCATCGGCCACGTGGGTGGCAATCGAGATGAGGTTCAGATTCTTCATGAACGCCTCGGCGGCGGTGCGTCCGCCCTTTACGCCAAAGGAAATAACCCCGCAGGAGCCGTTGGGCATATACTTTTTGGCAAGCTCATAGCCGGCGTCGCCCGGCAGGCCGCAATAGGTGACCCAGTTAATTTTTTCGTGCTTCTGCAAAAATTCGGCTACCGCCTGTGCATTTTCGCAGTGCTTTTTCATGCGCACATGCAGGCTTTCGATTCCAAGGCCTAACAGATAAGCGCTTTGCGGAGACTGCACGCAGCCAAGGTCCCGCATGAGCTGTACGGTGGCTTTGGTGATATAAGCGCCGGCAAGGCCAAAACGCTCGGTATAGGTTACGCCGTGATAGCTTTCGTCGGGGGTGCATAAACCGGGGTACCGGTCAGGATATTTGGTCCAGTCGAACCGGCCGCTGTCTACCAATGCGCCGCCGACGGCCGAGCCGTGGCCGTCCAGATATTTGGTGGTGGAATGGGTGACGATATCGGCCCCCCACTCAAACGGGCGGCAGCCCACCGGCGTGGGGAAGGTGTTGTCAATAATCAGCGGGCAGCCGTGGGCGTGAGCCGCTTTCGCGAATTTTTCGATATCAAGCACGGTCAGCGCCGGGTTGGCTAAGGTTTCGCCAAAGACGGCTTTTGTGTTGGGGCGGAAGGCCGCGTTCAGCTCTTCTTCGGTGCAGTCGGGCGAAACGAAGGTGAAATCAACGCCCATGCGTTTCATGGTGACGGCGAACAGGTTAAAGGTGCCGCCGTAGATGGTGGAAGAGGAGACCACGTGGTCGCCGCACGAGGCAATGTTAAAAATCGCAAAAAAGTTGGCGGCTTGTCCCGAGCCGGTCAGCATGGCGGCGGTGCCGCCCTCCAGCTCGCATATTTTAGCGGCCACGGTGTCGCAGGTGGGGTTTTGCAGACGGGAATAAAAATAGCCGGCGGCCTCCAGGTCGAACAGTTTGCCCATAGCCTCGCTGGTTTCATATTTAAAGGTTGTGGATTGAATGATCGGAATTTGTCTTGGCTCTCCGTTCTTGGGGCGATATCCGCCCTGCACGCATTTGGTTTCTGTTTTCATGTGATATGGTTCCTTTCTTTGTTCTTTATTATAATCATTCGGAATGTTTTTAAGTAAACAGCTTATAAAGTTTGGGTTCCAAAAAACCCAATTCTATTATTTACAGTATACCATAAAGTTCAATTTACTTCAATATATAAAGTCCCCTGCGGCCGTGCTGGCCGTCAGGGGACTTTTGCAAAGAGTTACACTTTATGAATGCCGGATAATAGATTTTTAAACGCGGGAGAAGCCTTGATTTGCTCGATGTCGCCGTGGTGGGTGCGCAGGGTGACTTCTAATTCAGCACAGCCTGTCTCGCCCTCTTCAAGCAACAGTCGTGCTTCAAAATACTGCTCGTTGTCATCGCCGTAGGTCGCGCAGTGGCCGGTGAGTCCGCCAACTGTGATGGCGCTGATGGGGTTGCAGATGTTGTATATACCCATCTGGGTGTCGATGAGGGCCTGCTCTGTTCCCTTGCTGTTAGCGTGCACCTTGTAGGTCACTTGGTAGCGCTTGTCCGACGAGGTAAACGTCAAGGTGTTCTCGGCCGCCTCGGCCGAGTCCCCGTGCAGATAGTAATCTTTCGGCACGCAGATTTCCGCGCCCGCGATAGCGAAATGAAGTTCGCTTGTTAATTGAAACATGATTCAGTCTCCTTTTGATTTGACAAAATTTGCCGGCAGTGGGCGCAGACGCACTTGCCGTTGTGCTGGGTCAAGCTGTCCTCTCGCCCGCAGAAGGTGCAGGCGGCTTTTTGCTTTTTGATGATGATTTCATCTTCGTTCATGGTGATCTGCACCAGCACGCCGATGCCTAAGTCCAAGGCAGCGCGCATGTGCGCGGGCAGCACGACGCGGCCCATTTCGTCTACGGTTTTTGTGGTTGTTTGCATGATTCTACCTCATAGTAATAGCATGATTTTATATTAGAATTTTCTCATATATCATGTTAGTAAAATATGATATAAAATATATTAGGGTGAGATTATGAAAATCAAGATTAAGGAAACACAAAATAAAGAACCATCAACAAATAAATCTTTATACCTTAAAAATAGTCTAATAGAAAAAATAAATAAAATTGCGAAAGATAACAATACTAGTTTTAATAATGTTGTGGTTTCAATGATTGAACATTGTTTAGAGGAGTAAACCTTGCTCTTCTTTTTTAGCATACCATATATATTAGAAAATTACAATATATTTTTCTAATATATATTATTTGTTTCATATATTGTAAAATATATTAGACAATTAAAAATAGATAAGAGAACAAAATGAAATTTGAAATAAAGC
>JAAVYP010000067.1 GCA_022791195.1 Clostridiales bacterium
TTCAAAGGGTCAGGTTTTACCTTCTCAACTCTTGCGAGTCCCCCTGCAATCATTTGTTTTCTTTACCATAGCACAAAATAACGAAAAAGTCAATCTTTTATGAAGGATTTTGTTTACGTCAATTTGGCCACCGGTCGAATATACTTCCAAAACCGTTCAGGGTCATGATAAAAATAAAACACGCGGCCTTGTGTTGTATCAAGACGGTAGCCTGCGGCCGCATAATCAAAATTTTTCATCGTTTGCTCTATTTTTTGTTCCACACGTTGATTTTGCGTTTGAAAATCAAACGGACCGTGTTCAAATACAATGTACTCTTCTTCGGGCACATCCATGATTTGCATCTGCTTGGGAATTTCACCGCAATAATCGGCGGCCAGACGCACGCCATAGCTTTCGGCCAATGGAATGCCCCAAGAGCAAAGTCGACCGGTTGGTTCATTGATATAGGCCATGATTTGGCCGCTGCCGCTATTGGCATTGGTACCGCCTGTATCGTCTAACTTGCCTTTGATACTGTCAAGCAGTCCGCAAATGGTTTCGCAGTCTTGTCCCGGAATTTGGCTTTGCTTTTGCCAAAAGTCCCAATAGCCAATACTCTGATAATTTCGGATGTGCAAATATTTGTGGGCGGGAATAGTCACAAAATAAGTCTTTATTTCTTCGCTGCTGTCTGCTGTATCAGTCATTCCCATACCCATTAAATAGCAATCAAAAGGCTTGATGATCGTGCGAAGAACAACCGGCGTCTGATGGCGCCGATATTCGTTGGGCGAGATGCCATAGGCTTCTTTAAATGAACGCGAAAATGCCTCATGACTGGAAAAACCGTAAGTTAGCGCAATATCTAACAGTCCCCTTTGCGTGTCCCGCACTTCTTTTAATGCAAAAGCGAGAGTACGGTGACGCAGGTAATCGCGAAAAGACATGCCGGAAATTTCTTTGAATTTACGGGATACATAAAATGCAGAAAAACCGAGCTTTTGCGCAAGGGAAGAAAGCGAGAGCGTTTCGTCATTGCGATTTTGGATACACGCATCTATATGGTCTACGATAATTTGTACTGTTTTATACCATTCGCTCATTTTTATAATTTCCTTTTCCGTTTCATTTTTAACTATTATACAGGATCAGGGAATAAAAATCTTGATTTTGTTTGCGTCAAAGCTGATGTTCTTCATATGCTTAACTCACTCGATAATCTGATTATCGGCTAACACAGCGGGGTTATAACGCATGCTGTCTGCTTCTGTAATCGGCCGAATCACCCGACAGGGTACGCCCGCAGCAAAGGAATGGGCGGGAATATCTTTGGTGACCACACTGCCGGCGCCGATGACACAGCCTTCGCCAACGGTTACGCCGGGGCAAACAGTCACACCCGCGCCGAACCAGCAGTTGTCACCAATTGTAACTGGTTTTGCATAGCAAAGCCGTTTGATCTCGCCTGACGCGGTTCGCATTTGATTGCGTTCGCTTGCAATCATAGGATGAAGAGGGGTAACAATCGTTACGTTCGGCCCGAAATTGCAGTGATCACCAATCGTAACAGCTGCGTCGTCCTGTACGGTAAAGTTGAAATTGGCAAATAGATTTTTGCCGATTTTAGTGTGCTTGCCATAGTGAAAATAGATGGGGCCCTGCATAAATGAGTTTTCACCGAGCTCACCGACAATATCATGCAGAATGCGGTCCCGTTTTTCGGTTTCATCTTCATAAGTGGCATTATAGTCGATGTTTAAATTATGTGTTTTTAATTTGATCGCTTTCAGTTCCGGGTCGGCGGGGTCAAATAATATGCCCGCTTGGATTTTTTCTTCTTCGTACATGATATGCTCCTTTGGTATTTGTTTTTTAACTTTTTAAATTATATAGCAAAAAGAAAGAAAAAGCTACTTTTCATTCTGATTTGTCTTGTAAAATCAATGTCATTTAGGGGCAAACTTTTGGATTCTCTCTGTACAGATTCGTCATTTTATGGTATGATAAAAGCGGACAAAATTTTCACGTTTATGTCAAAAAAAAATAGCCAAGAAATGATTTTATAAATAGTAAGAGTAATTATCGCCGCAAGGCTTTATCATTATTTTTCTTGCGAAGAGGACGGATCAAGCAATGCAGAAGAAAAAAGAACTTACCATACCGGAAGGGAAAATTCGTGATTATATCGATGATGCAATCCGCAATGATACGCCGGAGGAATACGTTCGTCAAACGATTGAAAAAAGATTGGTGAACGAACATAAATATGCTGCGACGCAAATCGGTGTTGAATATACCATTCAGCTTTTATCGGGCAGAAAACGGGCTGATCTTGTTATTTTTCCGTCTGACTGCAAAGAGAAAGTACAAAGTGAAATTAAAATTATTATTGAATGCAAAAAAGAGACAATCGAACCGCAGAACAAAAAAGACGGCGTAGGGCAGCTCAAGACATTTATGGCAGTTTGTCCCGGCTGCGAATGGGGCATGTGGACGAACGGCAGACAAAAAGAGGTGTATCGCAAGGTTGAAGAAGAGGACGGCAGTTTTCGTTTTGACGATTATAACGATATCCCGCCCGCAGACGGCAATCTAAAAGAAATCGACCGTCCGCAGCGGGGCAAACTGCGCGGTGCTTCGGGCGACAATGTAAACAATAATTTGTTGTTTGCTTTTAAAAGCTGTCATAATCATATTTATGCCAACGATGGTCTGCAAAAGCAGCCTGCTTTTTTTGAACTTTTAAAATTAATCTTTTGTAAGATTGAAGATGAGCGGGATATACCGAATGAATTAGAGTTTTACGTAACCTCCAGCGAGCGCAGCAATCCGGATGGGCAACTGACGGTTTACAAACGAATTTCAAGAATTTTTGATAAAGTGAAGAGAAGATACGGCAAAATCTTTGATCCTAATGATGAGATTCGCTTGGTGCCCCGCAGCCTTGCTTATATTGTGCGGGAATTGCAGAACTATGATTTGCTGAATACAAGTATTGATGTGAAAGGCAAAGCGTACGAAGAAATTGTCGGCGCCAACCTGCGTGGTGACCGCGGTGAATTTTTTACGCCGCCGAATATTACGCATATGGTGGTTTCCATGCTCAATCCGGGTCTTGATGAGAGGGTGCTGGACTGTGCTTGCGGCACAGGGGGGTTCCTTGTTAATGCTATGACTTATGTGATGACGCTTTTGAAAGAAGAGTTAACAGAGCAATTTGGCAAGCCGCTGAAAGAATGGACCTATGATCAGCGCTTAGCTTATCAGGATAAGGTTAGTGAACTGGGGCGTACCAATTATTTTGGTATTGATATTAACCCTGACCTTGTGAAAGCCACCAAGATGAATATGGTTATGAATAATGATGGCAGCGGCAATATTATGCAGGCGAATTCGCTTTTGCCCCCTCATGAATGGTCAGAAGATTTCAAGGAAAAGCTGTCTGAGGCGCTGGGCATCAAAAAGGAAGACCTAAGAAATCATGAAACGATTGACTTTTTCGATGTTGTGGTGACAAATCCGCCGTTTGGCAGCGATATTCCGGTCAAAGACGAGGTGATTTTGAGTCAGTACGAGCTTGCGCGTATCTGGGAAAATAAATCTACGCCAGGCGTGTGGAAAAAAACAGAGCGTTTGCAAGCCTCGGTTCCGCCGGAAATTTTGTTTATTGAACGATGTGTGCAGTTTTTAAAACCGGGCGGACGTCTTGGCATTGTGCTGCCCGATTCGATTTTAGGTTCGCCGGGACTTGGCTATATTCGCGAATGGATGGTGCGCAATACCTATATTATTGCCAGCATTGATTTGAATGTTGATACTTTTCAGCCGCATAACGGTACCCAGACCTCGGTTTTGCTTTTGCAGAAAAAAACAAAAAAACAAAAGGAAGAAGAGGCGGACAGCGGCGTGCGGACCAATTATCACATTTTCATGGCTATGGTTGAAAAAATTGGTCATGATAAACGGGGTAATCCGCTGTTTAAGCGAGATCAGGACGGCAATGAGATTTTAGTGTCGGTGCGCAGTCAAACGAACGATGAGACAGATGAGCCTGAACGTCCGCAAAAAGTGCCGGATGATCAAACCATTGAGGCGGCGGAAGTTTTTAAAGAATGGAAGCAAAGAGAGGGCATCGCATGGTAGCGTATTTTTCCGATGCTACTAAAAATACCGTTATGTCGGACACAACGTTAAAGTGGTGTTCGGTTTCGCTTGCAGAAACCATTGAAAATGGCAAACGGTTGGATGCTTCTGTGTTTGCGCAGGATGCAAGGCAGGTGCGGGACAAATTGGAAAAAGGCCGCTATCAAACTGTTTGCCTGTATGGCGCAGAAGACAGTATGATTGAAGGGGCCTTTTATCCGGCCAGATTCAAACGGATTTACTGCGGACAAGAAGAGGGAGTTCCTTTTTTGCTGCCATCGCAGATTACAGAGATTTCTCCCAAAGCAGATAAATTCATTTCGCCTTTTACACCCTGTTCGTTTGACGAGCTTCGTTTGAAATACGGCGATTTGCTTCTCACACGTTCGGGCACAATTGGCAACTGCACGATTGTCTCAAAAACATTGGAAGGTCGAATTTGTTCAGATGATGTGATTCGCATCACACCCAAAAATGAAACAGATCTTGGTTATCTATATGCTTACCTAAATTCATCGGTTGGCCAAACTATTTTGCAGACAAATCGATATGGTTCGGTCATTCAGCACATTGAGCCAGAGCATTTGGCTAAGCTGCCGGTGCCGAAACCGCCGTTTGCCTTGCGGGAAAAGATTGGTTCTCTGATCCTCACTTCTTTTGCTCTTCGTGATGAATCAAATGATTTAGTGGATGAGGCTACTGCACTTTTGAAAGAAGTGCTTCATTTGCAGCCGCTCAGTCACTTTAAAAATCAATTTTTCGATAATGCGGAACGGTTAATGCATTATCAGATTCAGCTGGATTCATTGGATGAACGTCTGGATGCTTCGTACCATGATCCAATGGCAGAGGCGATCTTAGCGCATTTGCGCAAGCATTGCAAAGAACTTGTCACTATTGCAGATAAAAGAATTAGTGATGATGTGGTTCTGCCGGGCCGTTTTAAGCGCGTTTATGTCGATAAAGCTTTTGGCGTCAAGTTTATTGGCGGTAAAGAAATACATCAGCTCAATCCCGCAACACAGAAATATTTATCGTTACAGGCACATAAAAAGCAGTTAGCAGGTCCACTCGGCATAAAGCCAAATTCGATTTTAACACCGGCTAGAGGATCGCTTGGCTCCGTGTCGCTGACTTGCCGGCATTTTTGCGACTGGGCTATCAGTGATAATGTAATGCAGATCCTGTCTAACGATAGCATTTGCGGGTATTTATATATCTTTTTAAACAGTGAGTATGGGGAACGGTTAATTCGCAGGCAAACCTATGGCGGGGTTGTTGACGCGATTGAACCTTTTCATATCAAAAGAGTGGCCGTGCCGCTGTTACATGATGACTCGCTGCAAAAGAAAATTAACCGCATGGCGTTAGAGGCAAACGAAAAGAGGTATAAGGCTTATTTGCTGGAACAGCAGGCGTTAGCGCTCATGGACCGTGAAGTCATTGAGGCGCGGTAAAGTAAACCATATGTTATATATCAAACTATTGAAAGAATCGAGGAATCAATATGGAGTTTATTAAAACACCAGTCAAAGGCATGAATGATTTTTTGCCAGCCGATATGCGGCTGCGTGAATATTTGTTGTCCATGATTAAAGAAGCATATGCGTCTTATGGTTTTATGCAAATTGAAACACCTGTGATGGAGCATATTGAAAATTTAACTTCCAAGCAGGGCGGCGACAATGAAAAACTGATCTTTAAAGTGATGAAGAGAGGGGCTGATTTACAGCGTGCTTTGCAGGCTGCTGACGGTCAGCTTGCGGATAATGGTCTGCGTTATGATCTGACCGTGCCGCTCGCTCGCTTTTATGCGAACAATAAGGAAAAATTGCCTACACCGTTTAAATCGCTACAGATGGGCAATGTATGGCGGGCTGACAATCCGCAAAAAGGACGTTTTCGCCAGTTTACCCAGTGTGATATTGATATCTTAGGGGATGAAACCAATTTAGCTGAAATTGAACTGATTGGGGCGACTGTCAATATGCTGAGTGCGATATTAGGCACAGTGGGTCTTTCCCGTTTTACGGTGCGTATTAATGATCGCCAGCTGCTGCGGGCGGCTGCTTTATACGCAGGGTTTAGCGAAGATGCGATTGATTCGGTGTTAATTTCGCTTGATAAATTTGATAAAATTGGCTTTGACGGCATCCGAACGGAATTGATCGAAAACGGTGCAGAAGAATCAACAGTAGATCGTTATCTTGCTGTTTATCAGCAGGTGAAGCCGGGCTGCACCTGTGCCGAATTTGCCGGTTTGTTCCAAGAGACGCTGCCCGAAGAGGTTATTCAGAATATTGATGAAATCATTGCTTGCGTGCGGACTATGGTGGATGACCAGGTAGAACTTGTTTTTGATCCAACCTTAGTGCGGGGTATGGGATATTATACAGGACCGATTTTTGAGATTGGTTTAGAAGGATATTCTTTTTCCATTGCCGGCGGCGGACGGTATGACAAAATGATCGGAAAATTCTGCGGGCAGGATGTGTGTGCCTGCGGGTTCTCTATCGGATTTGAGCGGATTGTAACCATTTTAAGAGATAGCGGCGTGCAGGAAAAGATGGCAAATGGAGAGGGAATTGCTTTTCTCTTAGACAAAAATCTGCCGTCTGAAAAAAAGGTTGAAATTTTTGCTAAGGCCATGGCGCTTCGTAAGGAAGGCAAGCGTGTCTCTGTACAGCCGCTGCGCAAAAATCCAAGACCGCAGATCGAGAAGCTGGAAAAAGAGGGCTTTACCCAGTTTGAAAAAATTTATCGTGATCGATAAATGCGAACTTTTTCTTGCTGCGATAACAAATATAGAGCAAGAAACATGATAAGACAGCGACACGAATTTATGATGTCTTATTAAAATAAGAATGGCCCCAAAAGAGGGGTAAACTAAAAAGAGGCAGAGAATTTCTCTGTCTCTTTTTGTGGTAAATTATTGTTTAGCGTTTGCCAAACGAACCTGCTGCGCCAAGCTCGGTTTCAATTTCGAGAAGACGATTGTATTTCGCAACCCGTTCGCTGCGGCAGGGGGCGCCGGTTTTAATTTGGGTGCAGTTCATGGCTACAGCAATATCAGCAATCGTCGTGTCTTCTGTTTCGCCTGAACGGTGGCTCATAATCGTATTATAGCCGCTTCGTCTGGCTAAACGAATGGTGTTAATCGTTTCGGTAAGCGTTCCAATTTGATTTGGTTTGATTAAAATGGCATTGGCCGCGTGCTCCGATATACCGCGGGCCAATCGTTTTTCGTTGGTGACAAACAAATCATCGCCTACAATTTGTGTGCCGTCCATCTGCTTGGTGATGGAAGCAAAACCCTCAAAGTCGGTTTCGGAAAGAGGATCTTCAATAGAGATAATTGGATATTTTTCCTTTAACGCTTTAAAGTAGTCAATTAATTCATCACGAGAGACCGTAATTTTTCTTTTGGGCAGGGTATAGGCGCCATTTTTATACCAATCTGAAACAGCAGCGTCAATCGCGATAAAAACATCCCGTCCCGGTTCATAACCGCAAGCCGCAATTGCTTTGACGATATAGGCAAGCGCCGCTTCGTCAGAATCAAGATCAGGCGCAAAGCCGCCCTCATCACCCACCGAGACAGAGAAGTGGTCCTCTTTTAAAATATTACCAAGCGTATGATAAATCTCTGTACACATGCGCATGCTTTCGGCAAAGGTTTTTGCGCCATAGGGCATGATCATAAATTCCTGTATATCAACCGTATTGGCGGCGTGTGCACCGCCATTGAGAATGTTCATCATAGGAATCGGAAGGGTCACGCCGCTGATACCGCCAATATAGCGATATAACGGCATATGATAGGCAGCGGCAGCGGCTTTTGCAGCTGCTAATGAAACGCCTAAAATAGCATTGGCACCTAAATTAGATTTATTTTCACTCCCATCCGCTTTGATCATGACCTCGTCGAGCGTGGCTTGACAATCGGCGTCTTTGCCGACTAACGCTTCCTGCAAAATTGTATTGATATGATTGACTGCATTGGTCACGCTTTTTCCGTGATAATCTTTACCGCCATCTCGCAGTTCACATGCTTCAAATTGTCCTGTTGACGCGCCTGAGGGAACAAGCGCTTCTCCAACAGTGCCATTGCTCAATGTAACATAGGCCTTGAGCGTGGGATTGCCTCTGGAATCAAAAACTTGGAGTCCTTTTACACTTTGAATTTTCATGCTGAATTTATGCCTTTCTGATCAATGATATTTATGATGATTATTGATCAGATTGCACAATTATTATACACCAGAATAAAAATATAAAACCAAATTGTTATCAAAAAAGAATGGTTAATATTTAACCGACCCAATTTGAAATTTAATAATATTTGTCCGGCAAAGTTAATGTGATTTGTATGTAATTCTATCCATACAAATGGAAAAATAATATAATAAAGAAATTTAACCAAAAACAAAAAAGCTGATGCAATCAAAGTTTCTTTGACTGCATCAACTTTTTTGGTGCGAGAATTATAATAGGATTTAATAAAAAACATAGTAATATTAAGGGATTCCGAAGTCAATAAACAGTACATTATCTGTAAAACACCACATTTTACAGGGCGAATTTTAAACAAAAGGCGCAATCGTTCAGAAGGAAACAGGAGAACAAAACAATGTGTAAAGTTATATCGGTAATATCAAGTAAAGGCGGGGTCGGTAAGACAGTCTCAGCGGTAAATATCAGCGCATATATGCAGATGCACGGCAAGCGGGTTTGTGCGGTGGATCTTGATCCGCTGCACAATTTAACCAAGCATTTCGGAATTCATCCGGGCAATCTTAAAGATCATCCGACGATTTACGATATGCTGCTTGCCGCTCTAAACGACTGTGACGAAGAAGAATTTGAACAAGTAGCAGAAAACAGCATCTGCCACTCCAGCACCGCCGATGTTATTCCCGCAACATCCAGACTGTCCTCAATTGAATCAATAATGAACGGAGCGGCCGGCAGAGATAGACTGCTGGATTATGTTCTTTCATTTATTCGAGACAAATATGACTATATCATTATCGACTGTCACCCGGGATCAGACTTGTATGCCATAAATGCGTTAACAGCATCAGATACCGTGCTGATTCCGGTTGAGGCGCATGTGCTAAGTAGTGATAGATGGAGAAACTGGTTCGCACAGTTAAGCGAAAACTAAATCCCAAGCTAGAGATCGAGGGGATCATCATTACAAAATATCAGGGGAATACCAACTATTGCAAACAGGTGTATGAGATTATTGATCGGGAGTTCGGCGAATGAATTTACATCTATGATGATCATGTAAAATATACAATCAAAGTTGCCGAGGCACCCGCGTTTGGTATCTCTATCCATGAATATGCACCGAAAACCGACGCGGCTATTGCCTATGCACATATCGCAGACGAGGTGATGGCTAATGGGTAAACCGGATTTGAGGAAACAGCTCGCATAGTTTCACTATGAAAGTGAATCGGATGAGTTCGATTCTATGGTGTCAGATCATCAGACAGGTATCGGCGAATCAAAAATGCTCACCCGCTTGCCGTTGGAACTGTTAGATGAGTATGCCGACGAAAATATCGAGCGGCAGCTTGGCAGACCACAGCCGTTTCACGCGTATACCGATCAAGCTTTAGAACAGTTGGCGCAAAGCATCAAGGAGCACGGAGTGATTGACCCGATTACCGTACGCCCCTGTGAGTGAGGGTGGACGGTATCAGATATTGGCAGGACGCAATCGTGCGCGGGCTGCAAAGTTGTGCGGAAATAAAGAGATTCCCGCCATCATTCGAGATAAAATCAGCGACACCAACGCTGCGCTCATTATGTTAGATACCAACCTTGAGCAAAGACATAATTTAAGCTACAGCGAAAAAGCCTACGCATATAAGATGCGTGCGGAGCTTTTGAATCGTCGGGGAAAACGAACGGATCTGCTTCATTCACCAGATGAACTGGAGAAACTATTCTTTGCGTTTTTGGAAAGCTTGAAACGGCAGCCGGATGTTAAGTGCGCAAAGCTGAAAGGAGGGGCAAAATGAAACAATTAATGTTGTTCCTGGTTGTATTGCTCCTGTTTATACAAAACGGAGGGGGCCAAAAGTTTCCGGAGGTGCCTGAGCCTGTTCCAAGTGAAAGTCAGGAGTATACCGAATCAATCGAAGAAACAAATGCATTCAGCACAGAACCGTCAGAATCACCTGAACTGGCAGAAGGAGAAGTCTCACCAGAGTTACCAGGTGACTCTCCGGTGCAAATCGCACAACCGAGTCCATCAGTTTCTTCGCCGACAGAGCCGCCTGTCACTGTGCCGTTCACAGAAGCACCGTCAACAGAGGCCGAAGCGCTAACGCTGGCACCGAAAGAGACAGAACCAATTGAACCAGAGACAAGCGAGGTTGGTTCAGACAAATCAAATTCGCTTGAAATTGAAATATCCGTATACATTGATTATGCCATTGTCTGCGGAAAAGAATGAGGAAGACATCAGCCCAATTACTTTTCTCGGAACTTATTTTATCCGTGATGAACTCAGCCGTTCCCGTACCCGCAAAAAAGCTGTTTTTGGGGACGAGTTATGGAAGATTGCCGGAAATGAAGGAAACGAACAGGCTGCGGATTTCGTCATCAAGCTTATAAAAACGATTCGAGGATACAGCGGTATTTTTGTATCGGCTACCCAGAATGTCATTGACTATTTTGCACTTCGGGACGGGAAATTCGGTGATACTCTGTTAAACAACAGCCGTCTAAAACTGTTGTTGCAGATGGAGGAAGCAGAAGCATTGAAATTACAGGAGAAACTTGGACTAACCGATGAAGAAGTCATGCAAATTGTTCGCAGCGGACGGGGACAGGGACTTCTGTGCGCCGGAAAAAATCGAATCAGTGTAGAAATTCGTGCATCACAGGCACAGCATGCATTGATTACTGCCAGTCGTTCTGATCTTGAAAAGCGTGTGAAGACATCAGGGAAATAAAAAACCTGCCTGCTCAAAAGCAGGCAGACTGTTTCGCTTAAATTAAATTACGCCATTCACGGCGGTTGTACAAAATGCGGAACACATGAACAGTTTTATGAGATTCATCAACAATATAAAAAGCAATATAATTTTCAATCGGAATTTTTCGGATTCCCATTGACCGATATGGTTCTTCATCGATCAACGCATAGCGCAGCGGCATAGAAGAAAGCGATAAAATTTGTTCTTTAATGGAACAATAAATCCGTTTTGCAACAGCAGGTTCTAACAGTGTCTCGCTGATATATGTTAGGATCCCATAAAGATCCTTTTCCGCAGAGAATTCAATAATAACGTCAAACTCCATCAAAATCGAATTTCCTCTCTATATCGGCAAACACATCAGAAGCGGTGCGCCCCTTGCCTGATTTCACATCAGAGAGACCTTCATCAAGCAACCGATGAAGCTCGCTTTTGCCGCAAAGCCGTTCTTACTCACTGTTTGAGAGAACTACCAGATCACCTGTTCCGTTTTTTGTAATAAAAACAGGTTCGTTATACTGATTACAAAAATCAGATATTTCATTATATTTATTACGCAAATCAGAACTTGGACGAATTGCTGCCATCATATCACCTCCAGCACTTATTATATACATATTATATCAAAATATTGATATGCTGTCAATATATTAATGTCGATATTATCATATAAGTGAATTTATGATAATTTAGATTATATTATAAGATAGATAAAATAGTTCTCAGCTATTATCTTTCGGTATAGTTATTGTCACATAAATCTTGGGTTAAAACAATTGTGTGTCACATAATGTAATGAAATTTGTGCGATGAAATCACAAAATGCAAATAAAAGGAGAATCAAAATGCAAATCACAGAAAAACATATCACCGACATGCAGCGCTATATTGATGCTCCGGCGCCTTCGATCACGATAATAAAGGCTTTAAATCGGTCATAAATGCGCTGAAAGGAAGAGTATTTCCCGATGATGATCAGTTTGAAATGTCACTGGGACTGTTCACCATACAGGATGCAGATTGCTGCTGCCATATTTATATTATACCTTTTGAATCAGCGGGAGATTTTTTGTATCAGATGGCGGACGAGCTTCTGTGATAGGGCGAACAGCAAGCAGGCAGAAAGCAACGATGGTGTGTCGGTTACATACAGAACCGTTGATGATTCGGATTTTCGTACCGAATGCCTTCGCCTGGTGCAGACCTATTTGAGCGACTGCCGCGTGTACGACGGAACGCCGGTCACCTATCGGGGGATTGCCAAGTGCGATCTTGTCTGCAAAGAGGAGATAACATGAGTTGTCCGGCCTGGTGGGATCAAACCATAACGCTGTACCATCGTGTTGCCGACGGTGGTGCAGTCTCGTGGCGACGAACCGTCCTTGACCACTGCTTTTGGAAGGAGACAAGCGCGCAGTCACAAAAAGACCTTGCCGCTTATCAGGAGCGTTCTGTTACCGTGCGTATTCCTTGGCGGGAGATACCGGTCAGCGTTGGCGATATTCTCGTTCTTGGGGCTGTCGATGATGAGATTGACGAGTATACAAGCGGGGAACGATCCACGGATTTGCTGGCAAAATATCAGGGCAGAGCGGCCAAGATTCAAACAGTGGCGCTCAATCGGCAGACAGGGGTTGGCTGCCCTCACATACGAATCGGAGGAATCTAAGATCATGGACTATGTAACACCGTTTATTTCCTTCATGATGGGGTGCGATGCGTTAAAGCAAAGCACCTTTTTCATGGACGCCGCCGAGGCGAAAAAAGGACACACACAAATTTGCACCAATTCAGCCGACAAAACGCTGGATGTGGAATATGTCGACGGTTCGATAGACCGCCAAATCGTGTTTACGCTCTTCGATTACAGGGCGGTAGACTATCTTGGCCTTGTGCAGGAAAAGCTGGAGCGAGATGGAAATATTGAGAATTTAGTCGATGTGCAAAGCGTGATTGACTGGGTTGACTTGCAAAACCAGCAGAAACACTTTCCCGATTTTGGCGATCAGTATAAGGTGACGCGAATCGAAAGTCTGTACTTTGCGCCGCAAACGCCCACGATTGATAAAGACGGTCTGGCACCGGCTATCGCGAAGTACAGCATACCCATACGAATCTATTTTACCGACTACACGGAGGCGATTTAATGTCGAAATTCAGCAGCGTAAACAAAGTGACGGTAAGCGCGCCGCTGCAAAAAAAGTTGGCCGGATGTTTGGATAACGAAACCAAAATCTTTGCGAATAATACTTTTTTCCGCTATCTGTATCCTTATACGCCCTATGTCACCGGCACGATGTCGGAGGACGTGGATATTGACGAAGAGGGAATCCACTATAATTCGGTTTATGCCAATCGTAATTATTATGGGGAAGGGTTTAATTTTTCCAAAGAAAAACACCCCTTAGCACAGGAAAAATGGGGTGAGGTGGCCGGAAGCATTCACGGTGTGGCCATATCCCGCGAAGTAGAAAACTATGTTAAATCTAAAAAATTGAAATAAAGGAGAAAATCATGACACAAGCACAATTACAAACGTATATAGCGACCTTTACGCTGACATCTACCGGTGTAAGCGATGAACCGGGCACGTCTGATATTAAACGTAAAATGTTAGCCCATTTTGTGAATGTCGGTACCGCTGAAAAACCCGAATGGGAACTGCTGGGCTACAAGCAGGAATCGGCGGCTGTGGCTTCCAACTATGACACCACAGACGTTACCGACGTAACAGGGGAATCTTACACGGATATCAACAGCAAGCTTGAAAAATTAGAGATGTCCGAATACAAGATTAACCCGAATCAGACGAAATTCTTAGCCGAGGCGATCAAACTTAAAGCCATTGACGCCGAGGAACAGATGCAGGATTATCAGATCTTGACCGTATATGGATTCCTTCGCAACACAGATGGCGCTTGCATGGCGTACAAGGAGGACGGATGCAGTCTGGTTCTTGACAACCTTGGCGGGCAGGGATACACGCTGTCAGACGTGGCCTTTACGCTCTCCGGCCGCAAGATCTTTGGCACCGTTGCTGAAATACAGCGGATAGGCACGACTTTCACTGAATACAAGCCTGCGTAAAATATTTTTGGGAATTTTTGCAAAACCTCTTGACTTTTGTATGTATGCATGTTAACATGTATGCATGCAAAAGGAGGTGAAAACATGCCAGAGCGTACAATCGCCATAAGAGTAAGTGAAGAGTTATATAGACAAATTAAAATACGAATTGCATCTGAGGATATTTCATTAAAAGATTATGTTACTATACTCATTAAAAGAGATTTAGAACAAAATAAAAATATTGATTGGACTGCCATTCCTGCTGATAATACTGTTTCTTTGGAGAGTGTTACAGAAGCACAAAAAGTATTGGATTTTGTCAATCATATAATTCAAAAAAATAATGGCGAAAAGTAAAAAGGAACGTCCACTTCCCCGACCAAGAAGATGTGAACGTTCCAAACCCGACAGATTGCTCTATCTGAAATCCATTATATCAGATTAGGGCTTTCTTGTCAAACCATAAAGTTTGAAAGGAAGTTTTTTGTTATGCAAAGAAATACATTACAAATCATAGAAAACATGAAAGGAAAAATTAATCCTCACTATGATATGTTGGTGAGTGATATGGATGTGATATACACATCAGGAGAGAACATTGTAGATATTATTAGCAACGCATTTAAATTCGGTTATGCCCAAGGAGCAAAGGCACAAAAGAAAGAAGATAAAAGGAGAGCAAAGTAATGAGTGAATTACAAGTATATAATCAATCAAAGTCAAATAGAGAGGGAAAAACAATGGATCATGTAGTCAATATCAATGGCATTACCTGTTATGAGGAAAACGGAATCGCGTATTTGCAATTAGAAGCAGTAGCACGCGGACTGGGATTTACCACCGTTGCCACAAGTGGCAATGAAGTGGTTAGATGGAACACGGTACATAAATATTTGACCGATTTGAGCGTTGCAACTTCCTGCAACGGTTCAAATTACAAAGATTGTTGCCCCGATTTCATCCCCGAAAATATCTTTTATCGCCTTGCAATGAAAGCGAAAAATGAAGCAGCTGAAAACTTTCAAGCAAAGATTGCTAATGAAATTCTACCGGCTCTTCGCAAGACGGGCAGCTACAGCCTACCCAACAAATCTGACAAGTCACTTGAAATCAAAGAAGCCAATGCAAGAGTGCGGCTCTCTAATCAATTCCTGAAGCTGTCCAAGGTGGACACGCTGTCGAACGAATACAAGAACATATTGGTGTCTAAAGCCGCCGAAGTACTTACAGACTT
Source organism: Clostridiales bacterium (assembly GCA_022791195.1). Lineage (GTDB taxonomy): Bacteria > Bacillota > Clostridia > Oscillospirales > CAG-272 > CAKSEI01. The sequence goes on from JAAVYP010000067.1 coordinate 15,427, forward strand.
CCAGTTGATTCCTCTGCCGAAATCCGAGCAAAAAATGTATACAGCCACCGAGATTGGCGATATGTTCGGCGTAACCCCGCAGCGAATCGGGATTATAAGCAATCAATACAATATGAAAAACGATGAATACGGCGCATGGTATCGCTCAAAATCGCAGTACAGCAACAAGGAAGTGGACAGCTTCATGTACAACGACAGGGCAGTAGACAGGTTCGGCGAAATTTTGGGATAATACAATCAAATAAAGAGAGAGGGACGCTAAATGCGTCCCTTTTTCAAAACAAATCGCTGTGGGTACCGGTTCTGTCGCATAAATTTATATTAATTTACGGAGGAAAACATGTCAAACGAAAAAACATTATCTATTCGGCTAAAAAAACAATCGAGTATTTATCGGGTGTCAAGCTAAATTCGTTAGTTCGTATATTTTCAAACTTATCGCCTTCCGCTAATAAGGGTAGATAAAATAACCCGGAAGTAGATACGGCTTCGTTTGAATTGTATAGCTTATATTTTATTGAATGTCTATACTGGTTATCTTTAGATGCATAAATGCATTTGCCCGAAATACTTAATTTAATTATATATTGCTCTCCTATTGTTTCCAAAACTTCATAGTTAAGTTTATCTATTTGGTAAGAGCTAAGTATTTCATCGTTGAGAGAACCGCGGATGTTTATAGTTATAGGAAATTCTGGAAAGGTGAGGTATTGTTCTAAGTTTTTTGAATCAGATGATGTAGCCGTATTTGTTTCAGAACTCCCGCGATCACGTTCAAATAGATAAAACTTAGGGGATCGAAGATAGAGGATGGCAATAAAAACGCCAATGATAATTAATATATTTTTTAATGTTCGTTTGGCTTTTGCCTTCATTCGTGCTTCATATCCGGTAGATGGGGTTAATTTGTTTTCTTCCATATAATCACCTCTTAGCATGTATAATACCAAAAATTAACATTATTGTCAAACAATTATAAAAAATAAAGGAGCATAGTTATGAGCAATATTAAAAATTTAAACCTATCAAATCAAAAAATCAAATATAAGGTTTGTTCAGACCCAGAGGATAATCGATATATTTCGTTTACCCCAAACGATTTCGACCTTCCAACCCGGTTTGCAAAAGCTGCATCTGAAATCAAAACTTTTGTTGAGGAGTTAGAGACCCTTAAAAGTGATAACATTGATAAAAATATTGAATTATTGCATACCGTAGATCAAAAAATAAAGGCACAAATTAACTATATTTTTGATTATGATGTTTGCCAAATTGTTTTTGGAGCTGTTTCCTGTTTAACAGTTAATAAAGAAAATGGAATGCATTTTTTTGAAGAATTTATTACCGCGCTTGTACCCGTTATTGAATCTGAATTTAGCGCATCAATTAAACAGATGAAGGAAAGAACCAAAAAATATACTGATTTAAAAGGTCGGTTTGAAGGAAAATGATTCAATATTTGCCTAAATCGCTTGATATTTCCGGTTTGTCATTTGAGATATATACTGATTTTCGCGACATCTTGGTTATTATGGAAGCTTTTGAGGATCCAAGTTTAACGTATCAAGACAAAGTTTATGTTACCATTTCAAATTTATATCGAGAACCATTACCAAATAATATTGATACTTTTGATGCATATAAAAAGGCTCTCTGGTTTTTAAATGGTGGTAATGAAAGTGATAATGATGTTGACGCGTCAAGATTAATGAGCTGGAGCCAAGATTTTTCACTATTGGCCCCAGCAATCGATAAGGTGGCAGGTGAAGAAGTTCGAGAGAAGTCTTATTTACATTGGTGGACGTTCTTAGGATACTATCAAGAAATTGGTGATTGCGTTTTTTCAAACTACATTGCGATTCGCTATAAATTGCAAAAAGGCATTCCTCTTAATAAACAGGAAAAAGAAATTTTGCGCAATAATCGCAGTGACGTTTTACTGCGAACACAGTTAAGTGAAAACGAACAGGCACAGGAAGATGAATTTTTTTACGGAGGATAACATATGGCTGCTGAATTGGTACTTGGCGTTGATTTTGATATTACCGCAGCAGAAGCTAAGCAGAAAAAATTAGAAGAGGGATGGAATCAAGCTAAACGAAAGGTAGAAATACAAAAAACAACGATTCAAGAAATACAAAAAGAAATTGAAAAAGCAAGTCTTAAAAGTGAAAACTATGAAAGTCAGCTTGATAAAGTCGATGTTAAACTTGATCATATCGAGAAAAAATATGCCGAAATTTCTAAAATGTCAGCATATGAACAAGCCACAAAAGGTACAGGCCTTTTAGAAGAAAAAGAGGCTTTAGTGGCCAAACAAAAAGAGTTAATTGCATTAATAGCAAAAAGTGAACAGGAAGAGCAAAAATACAATGATAAATTAAAAATAGCAAAATTTAATTTAGCAGATTTAGAATCAAAACAACGCAAAGCGGGGCTTGATCTTGCTTTAAATAATGCAAAAATCCAAGAAGATAACGCAAAAAGGGAAAAGAATGAAAACGAACAAAAAAATTCCCTTAAAAAGATACATGAGCAGTATCAAAAAATTGATGATAAATTGGTTGAAATTGGTCAACACATTAAAGAAAATAACGAGGAACAAAAGAATACACTAAATCAATTAGCCAGTAATCAGAATATATTGGGACAAGAAAAATCCCTCAACGAGCAAAAAAATCATTCCAAGGGATAGAAACATCAGCGAAAGAAGTAAAAAAACATACAAATGAAACGATGGCGTCAACAAAAACGGCTCCAAATTTATTGGACAAAATCACAAAAAGAATGCGCAGTTTAGCCGCGTCGGCTTTTATTTGGATGACTTTAGCCAAAGTGCTTCAAAATATAAAAAGATATTTTTCTGAATTATCTCAAAATGAAGGTACTTATTCATTAAAAAAAGAATCAAATCAAATTCTAACTAATTTGAGAATAACAGGTGCCATTTTATATCAAACGATATATCCCGTTCTCAAAACGATAATGTCGGTTGTAAGTGAAATAACGGCTGGCGTGGCTAAATTTGCATCTATATTATTTAATATTGATATTAATTCATCAAAAAAACTGGCCGATAACACAGAATCAATTGCCGAGAATGTCGAGAAGGCAACAGCGGGGTTTGATACGCTTCAAACAGCGATAGCCAACACTGCTAATTCATCCGGTTTCGATACGAACATGGATACTTCGTCAATAGATGATTTGCTTCAAAACGGAACCGTTGATAAATACGAATCATGGGCAAATAAATTAAAAAAATCCTTTAAAGAATTGACAGAAGATATCAATTGGGAGCCTCTAAAAAATGGTCTTGGCGCTGTAAAAAAGCCTTAGAACCTATAACAACATCGTTGGGAGAGGGGCTTGATTGGATTTTAGAAAAGCCACTTAAAGGTCTGTTTAAATGGGGCGCTGAAACGGCAATACCTGAACTATTAGGAGATGGGGAGAGGGGCATATCGGGTTTATTAAATGCATTTGGAGATGCTATAGACACCGTTGGAGGTATTGTGGACAAGTACTGGGAGCCTATTATAGCGCCTACCTTTGAAGCAATTGGAAATTTAGCACTTGTCGCTGGTTGCGGAGCTATTGATGCAGCTACTTTAGCAATAACAGGTTTTTCGTCTGCTGCGGATAATTTGATAGCGGTTTTAACTGGAGAAAAAACAATTTCGGAAGCTATTAAAGATTTTATCGGTGATATTAAAACTCCGTTGCAAAATGTTATTAATGATGTATTAGCTGCTGTCAATGCTGTTGCCCAGCTATTATATAAGTTAACTGGCAGTGAGATGTTTAATGTAAAATATAAGTTTACCTGGGAAGATGGTCTCAAAGAAGAAAATGCTGGTACCAGTGCGGCAGAAAGTTTTAAGACAAGACTTCAAAATTCTGATAGTGCTATAGCGTCTAAAAATGCAGCAAAGCAAGGAGATTGGTTTGGCGCTTCTGGATATGCTGTTGAAAGCGCTGTCGAAGCATTAGTGAGTGATCCGATAGGTCTTGTATCAGCAGGTTTTTCTGATATGGGAGACTGGCTTAGTCGCGTGATTGAAGATATTAAGAATATGTTTTCCGGAAAAACCCATAATTATCCAGAGTATAAGGTGCCAAAACATGCTACCGGTGTTGTATTACCAGGCGGGGCACCGTACTTGGCATGGATTAATGACCAGCCAGCAGGGCAAACCAACATTGAAGCGCCGCTGGATACCATCAAGCAGGCGTTGATGGAGGTCATGGCCAGCCAGAACCAGAATTTCACGATTGAGGCTACCGGCAGTATGTCGCAGTTAATTCGTATGCTGCGGCTGGAAATTAAAAAGGAGGACAGGCGGGCTACCGCTTGGTAAACATATGATTCAAATCGATAAATGGAAATATCCTGCCAGCTGGGTGACAAATGGCTTTGAGCAAACGGCAGATATTTTAAACGGCGATGATTCGGGCCGTTTGCAGGGAACAAAGGACATGTATCTTGAATACATAGGCACCTTTTTCAACTGCTCCGGGACATTGCATCGCGATGCGGGTTGTACCGATGCCCAATGGGACGAGTTATTTCGTCTGCTATCAGATCCCGAAAACCGTCACACGATTTATCAGCCGTTCGATCAGGGCACGCTTGTCTCAGACATGTATATTTCCAAGGTGACGCGCAAACTGATTGAATCCAAGAACGGCCGGAATAAATGGGAACCGCAGCTGGCCGTACAGTTTGTTTCCATCTCGTCCCAGTGGCTGGCTTACGATCAACTGGGTGGATATATGAAAGGCGTACAATGAAAACATGTATTAAACTGCAAGAGTTTGCCCCATCGGCAAGCGAACTTACCGCCAGCGGAGATTTTCAAGAGGGAATCTCCGCTGCTGCATTTATGGGCTTAGAAGAATCCCCGAGCTATTGTGCTTTCGACATCAACGGTATTCCTGCCAATAGCTTGCAGCCCTTTTTGACCAGCACAGACCCATGCGGCTTTGTCTCTAAACAAATCAGCAATGAAAATGGTCAATTTAGAGGGATCGCCCCTAAGTTAGTGATTGCTTTTTCGGTGCCGCACAGCGTACAGGAAATAACTGTTTTTTTCTCGGAATATTATTGCGAAAGTCTGATTGCAACAGCCAAAACGGCAGACAATAAAAGTGTTGAGGCAATGGTCAAGGGCAATCAATCCATGGAAGTGTCGGTCAAGTGGAGCAGCGCTGTGCCAAATTGCAAGCAAATTACACTTGAATTTAACGACACACAATATCCGAACCAGTTTGTGCGCGTGGGTGCTGTCTCCATCGGCAAAAAGATTATTTTCGACCGATACAAATCACTGCATACCACAAGTGAAATGGACCTTGTTTCGGCTGATGCACCGTTTGGTACGATTGAGGTTACCGCCTTGTTGGATGAGCAACCGGAAAATATCGAATGGTCATCGCTGGTTCCGCTTTTCCGGGGCAGCGGAAAGATGGGGGACTATCTTCTCACCGGCATGAAGGCCACAACCGATGTGCAGTATGAAATCACCGGGGAAGACGCGCTGGGCCGATTAGACAGGATTCCATATGACGGGGGCATGATGGCGGTGAAACCGCTGGAAACGATGCTGCAAGAGCTATCTGATCGTTCGGGTATCACCATTAAAGCAGTTGGTTATAATGGTGAAAATCGTATCGAGGGACATGTTCCCATTTGCACCGTCCGAAAGGCTCTTATGCTTGTTGCTTTTGCTGTGCAAGCGGCTATTTTTGTTAATTACGATGGGTCCATCACGTTATCACCTCTTGAACAAACACTGAAATATACAATTTATGGCGGTACGGCCGGAATAGAAAATCGTGTTATCGGCAACGCTGTATTTGAAAAATCTGATCCATATACCAATGTAGAACTTCATGTATATGAATATAGGCCACCGACAAACGGCAAGAAAACATTGTATTCTTCTGATACTACCGTCACAAAACAGAGAGTGAACTTTTCAAATCCTGTTTTAGTGAACGGCACCTATGGCTTGCAAATTTCAGGGACGAATGCCAAAATCGAAGAAGCAAATGCAAATTATGCGATTGTATCGGGTACGAATATTACTTTGTCGGGATATGAGTATAGTGTGGTTGACAAGTCTTATACAAGAGAAATTGCGCAGAATGGGAATAGTCCGGAAAATACATTGTCTTTGCAAGACTATACGCTTTCCTTGGCGGAATGGTCGGGTACGCCAACGAAAGAGGTGCTCATCGCACAACAGCTTAATTTCTTAAAAAAATATGCGCAGTCACGCGGCGTAGTCAAGGCGAAGATCATTTTGACTTTTGACGAAAACGAACGTCCGATAGAGAGTGTAGGCGACTATATTGAAATTGAGGCGGCGTATGCAGGCATGATTCGTGGGTACATTACGCGTATGGACTATCACATTACGCAAAATATGACAGCTGATATCGAGGTGACAGAATGGCAGCAATAACCGGATGGATTCCATTAGAAACGAATTTTCAGTATATTGATATACCTTTGCTTACAAATATAAAAACGGATATGAATTTGCTGTATCAAAAGGTACAGCAATTGGTGGCACCTTTTCCGACAATTGACCTGTCGGGCGGAATGGCTATACCGATTATTAAAATTTTACCGCTACTTAACAGCATGGAAGAGGCTTTATCATTAATCCAAGATAATGCAATAATGTGGTCTAAAAATAATGGAATTGGGTGGAACAGTTGGTATTATTCGGGCGGAAACGCGTGGAAAGCCGATGGGTCTAACAAGCTGTTTGGCATGAATAAAGGTTCAGGGATTCGGCGGATCATATCTTATTTAAATGAATTGTATACCGTTTATTATAATCGTGTTGGGCCTTACTGCGGATATAATTTAAAGAATCGAAAGTTTTCTGGTTATGGAACGCAAATATATATTAAACAATTATCGTCAAGTCGGTTATGTGTTCGATTTGTGAGTGAACAGCTGAAAAAAGAGTTTGCGATTATTGAATGGTTTTTCGTAGTGAATGATATTGGTTATCGTATCTATACGAACAACCGTAACGGATCAACGCATGAATATTTCTGGTATGGTGAGGTTGTCACGAATCAAAAACTAAATCCAGGAACAACAGATTGGTATTTTGATACCGAGAATGGGGCGGTTGATATATTGCTTGATTTAAATAGTATTGTAGGAATTACCGCTGCTAAAGGGTTTACGATTTCGGTCATAAATTATTATCAGGGGGAAGATTGGTCTGATAAAAATTCGGTACGTGCCGATATTACATATCGATTAGGAACTTAGACTGTAAATATATAGCAAAGAAAAAACAAGCTTATTTATGTGATTAAAAAAATAAGCAATCCGAAACCTGTATGCAGGGCTGTCTGAGCCTTGTATACGGGTTTTGTGTGCTTACTATAAATACAAGAAAGGAAAAAACAAAATGAAAGAAATGATTTGTACCGGAATCGGCATGGTGGGAAGCATGATCGCTTCGCTGTTCGGAGGCTGGGATGCCGCCTTGATTACCTTGGTCATTTGTATGGGTATCGATTACGTAACCGGCCTGATCGTGGCTGGGGTGTTCCACAAAAGCGAAAAGACCGAAAACGGTGCATTGGAGAGCCGTGCAGGGTGGAAGGGACTTTGCCGAAAGGGCGTGACCCTCTTGATTGTGCTGGTAGCCTGTCGCCTTGACGTGGTGATCGGTTCCACGTTCATCCGGGACGCCGCTGTAATTGCCTTTATCGCCAATGAGACAATCTCCATTGTCGAAA
>JAAVYP010000068.1 GCA_022791195.1 Clostridiales bacterium
AGCCATTTCATTGCGGATGGTCGCACTGGAAAGTCCTATTTTTAAATGTTCTGAAAGATAGCGGCTCCCCACCGGGTCGCCGTTTTCAATATGAGCGTCTATCAGCGTTTTGAGAATACGTCTCTTTCGCTCAGTCAGCTCATTGTACATAATGCGCAACACTGCCTTTCTTACACCTCTGCTTATTAATCGCAAACCCTATATTTGACGGTTTATGAAAAGGTGTTAGCACTCGCGAGTATCGAGTGCTAATTTCTGTTATTTATTATAGCCTTTTTTTACCCGCTTGTCAACGATTCTTCCAACTTTTTTATGAACGTCTTGTAAAGAACGTCGAATTTTTAGGTGCTAATCACCCTTCCCAGCGCCCGAATGGCGAGTTTGCCTTGATTTTTCGTTCAGATTAGTGTAAAATACTGATTAGAATGAAAACGGTGATGATTCGTGCGCACAAAACAATACAGTTCTTTCGGTTGTATTTTACAGCAGCGTTCTTCTTCATCATTGAAAATACGGAGGTTTATTTACATGATCGTTTCAGCAAAAGAAATGCTTACCAAAGCGAAAGCAGGCAAATATGCGGTAGGCCAGTTTAACATCAATAACTTAGAATGGACAAAAGCAATTCTGCTCACCGCCCAGGAAGAAAGCTCGCCTGTGATTTTGGGCGTTTCAGAGGGCGCAGGCAAATATATGTGCGGTTATTCCACCATCGTTGGCATGGTTGAGGGTATGATTAAAAACCTGAACATCACCGTGCCGGTTGCACTGCACCTCGACCACGGCTCCTACGAAGGCGCCAAAGCCTGCATTGAAGCCGGTTTTTCCAGCATTATGTTTGACGGCTCTCATTATCCCATTGAAGAAAACGTCGAAAAAACCAAAGAATTGGTGGCGCTCACCAACAAATTAGGTCTTTCAATCGAAGCTGAAGTAGGCTCTATCGGCGGCGAAGAGGACGGCGTTATCGGCGCCGGCGAAGTAGCCGACCCGAAAGAATGCAAAATGATCGCTGACCTTGGCGTTACCATGCTGGCCGCCGGTATCGGCAACATCCACGGAAAATATCCGGAAAATTGGGCCGGTCTTTCCTTTGATACATTAGCAGCTATTCAAGAGCTGACCGGTGAAATGCCTTTGGTTCTGCACGGCGGAACCGGTATTCCGGAAGACATGATTTTGAAAGCCATTTCGCTCGGCGTATCCAAAATTAATGTCAATACCGAGTGCCAGCTTGCCTTTGCGGCAGCAACCAGAACTTATATCGAGGCTGGCAAAGACCTTGAAGGAAAGGGCTTTGACCCAAGAAAGCTTCTGGCCCCCGGCTTTGAGGCTATTAAGGCAACGGTAAAAGAAAAGATGACCCTGTTCGGCTCTGTCGGAAAGGCCTAAACAAAAACATAACGAATGACGGATATAGGCGCACAAAGTTTTTTCCTTTGTGCGCCTATACAATGAATGGACAAAATGAAAAAATCATGTGCATTTACGGGCCATCGACCGACGGGCTTTGCCTTTGGTTATGACGAAGAAGATCCGCGGTGCATCGCCCTCAAAAGGCAGCTCTTAAATCAAATTACCGATTTAGCCCATCACGGCTATCGCATTTTTTATACCGGAATGGCTGAAGGGGTTGACATTTGGGCCGCTGAAGCCGTATTGCAGTTATCTGAATACTTTAAGGACATAGAGCTTTACGCCGCCATTCCCTTTCGCGCACAGCGCGATACGATGAAGGATGTGTATCAAAAACGGTATGATCGCATCCTGGAAAAAACAGCCGAACAAATTGTCATCAGCGAGACTTATACCCGCGGCTGTTATAAACGGCGTAATTATTTTATGGTAGAACAATGCGACGCGCTAATCGCCGTCTACAATGCTAAGCATGCTAAATCGGGAACCGGCCAAACCATTCGCAAAGCACAGGCCGACGGCAAAGAGGTATATCAGATTGATCCGGATCAGTTTTACATCCCACATACCATAAAATAAACAAAAATCAATGTTACCGTACAGTCTCCCGCTTTACAAAATACAGAACAAAACCACCCCAAAAAGGAAACAAAAAGCCTTTTTCGGGTGGTTTTATTTATACGGCAATCGTTTATGATAAAACACCGGTTGTTCGTTTACGCCAAAGAATCAAGCATGTTTTTATTTTACTTCGCAGTTTTCAATAGCATATTCCAAAAGAATATTAATCAGTTCATTCCGAGAGCGATTCGTTTGCTCTGAAATTACATCAAGATGATTCACCGTTTCATTTTTGATTCGTATTGAAAATGTTTTATACCCGTCCTCTCCCTTTAACGGCTTTTTATTTATGATGAGTTTTTCTTTCATTAAAATTCACCTCACCAACATTATATCTTGACAATTGTGGTAACTATATGTTATTATTTATAACATGTTTTATAACATATTCAAAAGGAGGATTAGATTTGAAGAAAAAATCAATTTTTAACCGAATACTGTTGCTCATTCTATTATCATTTTTCTGTATCTCACTAACAGTATTATTTGCATTTTGGGCAGGCTCTGCCAAAACCGATTTATTCAATCTTACCAATCTGAATTTATCTAATATGATTCCCGTTTTCATGATCGGCGGCATCATAAGCTGTTTTATCATAGGCATTGCCGTATTGGTTTTGTCAAGAACAGTATTTTTTAAAGTGAAAGATTACCTTTCGGAAACGACTCAAAAAGAAAAGGAGAAATAAAAAAATGAATTGTACCAATCATCCAGAAACCGAAGCGCAAGGTATGTGTGCGTATTGCGGTAAACCCTTTTGCAAAGACTGTCTCGTCGAAGTAAAGGGCAGAATGTACTGCAAAGAAGACCTTGGAAATGTATTAGACGAAGCAAAACAGTCTGCCTCTTCGCAACCGACAATTCAAATTACCAATTCAAACGAAAGTACAAACACAAATATGAATGCAAACAGCGGTATGTACGGCCCCAGAAAAAGCAAAATGACCGCTCTCATCTTATGTTTGCTTGGTTTTATCGGTTTTAGCGGTATTCACAGAATGTATGTTGGCAAGGTGGGAAGCGGTGTCATATACTTCTTTACAGGTGGTTTATGTGTAATCGGTACCATCATAGACTTAATTTCGATACTATCTGGTGGATTTAGAGATAGTTATGGTCAACCATTGGTATAATATTTCCAGTCACATAAAGCAATATAAATATCGGCTTTTGTCGTTATTAGAAGGCATTGCATTATTTGCAGCACTCTATATAGTAACCGAAATTTTTAAAACCTCGCTTTGTCCCATCTATCATATTTTAGGCAAAAGGTGTTTTGGATGCGGTATGACACGAGCCTTTATCTCCATACTGCAATTAGATTTTACAGCAGCTACACGCTATCATGCATTATCTGTCCCGCTCTTTATAGGAATAGGTGTCTACTGCCTGTTGCTGCTCATAGACATTCTTTTTGACAAACAATTTGTCATTACGATGGAAAAATATCTCGCCAAAAAGTATATGTATATGGTTTATTTTTCGATTCTAATCATAAGTGCTGTTTTTAATCAGTGTATATTCGAGTAACAATCATAAAAAATACAGCCCCTATTCAAGAAATCAGATTGTTTCTTGAATAGGGGCTGCGATTCATTTACGTATCCTATCGATAAAAGCGACAAGATTGAAAATCATGCACCTTTCCTTTTTAAAAGCAGTTTATCAAGGCTCTGGCCATACTGTCCCTCTATTTCTCAATGCGAATTAATTTGCCTTGCACTGCGTATCTTTCCTTTTGATTTTCATTGGTGCAGGTCGAAAGGGTGATGATACGATCATCCTCCTCAAACTCAATGTCATCAACAGGAAAAACCGATTTGTATTTCATTTCATAGCAGAAGTCAACAAAATCACGATTGCTGTTAAAGAAGGTATAATAATAATTGTCTTTCTCATTGGCCTTAAACACCGAAAAAATCTCAAAAACGCACGTGCCCTCATTAGAGTCTACATATATATACCGGTTATCATAGAAAAAGTCTTCGTCCAGAAAACGGGTAAGGCGATTAAACATAACGCCGCCTTCCATATTATGGCCATAAACAACCGTATTTAAATTTTCTGAAATTGTTTCAGAATTTCGGCATTCCATAAAAATAGAGCCTGTAAAATTTTTCTGGCCGTTAAAATCATAGTCCAGATAGTATTCATTATCTTCTGCCTGCACAACAGGATATTCAATGCCTGTGCCCGGAATATTAATCCAGCCGACCGCATCCGGGTTCATTTCTTGTAACCGCTGTACCTTGGCACGGGCAAGCGCCCCGCCGGTAGCCGTTTCGCTTTGTTCCGGCGTAACACCGGCCAACCGCTCCTCAAAATTAGGCAGCGGCGGTGAAGGAGAACCAACCGACAAAAGCGGCATGTCGCTTTCGGTAAAATGTATAAAATCGTCGCTTGCATATTGGTTGGCCAAATCGCTGTATAAGTCGTCCGCACGCATATAAGAGGATACCTCTACGCCAATCAAATAAGCACAATAGACAAAAATGCCAATAAACAGGATCAACAAGCCATAGCGAAAAACATTAAAAATCACCCGGCGCCGGTTTATCAGCTCTTTTTCTTTCATAGGTGCAATATCTAAGGCCGAGAGCTGGGTCAGCGAATACTCAAAATCACTCATTGAAGCATCACGCGCAGGATTTGAAACAAAATCAAATGGACCCGTCATAACAACCTCCCCATCACAGCGTAAAATCATGACCATAAATCTCTCATGGCGCTCTTTTTACGCGAATATATTCTTTTTACGATTCGTAATCTTTGTTTTCTTTCATATACCGTCGAATAAAAGCAAAGGTCTCCCTCTCTCCTTTTTCATACAGCATAACGAGCAGTTTTTCCAAAAAATCTGACGTTTGCGGATGAATGGCTCGCGTATTACGCGCTTTGGCAAAATAGTCGTAGGGACTGCGATCGGTATATTGCTTTCCTTTATAAATCTTGCTGGCTGCCACCCGATCACAAAACATCTCAACCACATAGCGAAGGGGCATTTTAACGGGCGCCGAGACATGGGTTACCACGTCATAATCAGTCCAGTATTCAAAATGGTGCTTATTTCTTCCCTTGTGATGCAGCCACGCGCTTGAATAGCCTTTCTCTTTTCTTTCATTTTCATTGGGCGAATGATCCCCTGCATAATAGCGGGCGCCGACAAAAAATTCGCACGGGGCATATTTTGATAAATCATGCCGAAGGCCCTGCCAGAAAATGCCCGCCTTCCAACAATGGCGAATCACCATATGCCTATGTTTAGTAATTGTTCTAAAATGTTTAACGATTCTGCTCATACTCACCCTTGCAAACGGCACGCACCAACGATCAAAAGAACAGTCTCCTCGTCCGAAAAGAAATTTTAACTTTTGAAGCAAATCTTTGATTTGTCGGAATTGAACCGAGGAAATTTCAGCACACTGAAAGTTTAGCGCGTTCGGCCCAGCCGAACGATAAACTTTTGAAGCAAATCTTTGATTTGCTTCTATTATAGCATAAAAAAATCTAAACCCTCTGAAAGTTTAACGGTTCCGGCACAGTCGGAATTTCACTTGTTAAAGTGAAAAGGTAAACTTTCTAATAAAGGCCAGTGTCGGCCTGCCTTTATTATAGCATAGATAAAACACAGGGTCAATGGACTATATTTCCCATTTTACCAGGCTCTGTGCTGACTTTTATCCAATGTTCCTTTTTTATAATATGGTCTACATTCTCATCATCTCGTGGTGTTAACGTACACACCCCATCATGTATCACTGATGTGAAAAACACGCTGCCATCTTCTCTGTAAAACGTCGGATCTTCTGGATTGTGGTATCCCCATCCATCAATCCAATGAAAAATACAATCAGAAATATGTAACAACAAATCACACAATTCTGGACAAATATTATAGTACCTAAACTCATCCGACTGCTCATCGCTTTTTCTCATTCGACGGTAATGACTCGGAATAAAAGTTATTTTATCACTTTTGGGTATACGAAACCTATCCAATTCTGTTATTCCATTGATATCTGTTTCTGATATTCGCAAAAACAATGTCTTACTATATTGGCAACATGTTTTAATCAAATCAACATAATCTTCGCCGACAATATCATACTCTTCCCATCCTAAGCCCATTGGATCGGTATCATAAAACTTATATTCTCTCATCTCACTCTCCTGTAGCTCATTGCTCCATACCAGCCACTGCACATATGCGGTCAATCGCCACCATCATATACATATATCAAGTTAAGTCGTAGCTCGTAAAACCATATTGATTCATACTTTTTTGCAAATCAAGAAATTTTTTAACCGCCGATTTTCCCGAAAACAGATTTCTTAAATAGCTTTTTTTGAAATATTCCTGTACTGTTGTATGAATCACTTCAAAGCAAACAATTTCACTCATGAAATATAACCTCTTAGTTTGGTTAAGATTTCGCTCCGTCCGGTCTGGGTACTGTTAAAATCCAATCGCACATATCGGTGGCCTCAAGGGCTTCAACCTGGCTCTCATATTCTTCAGCACTATATGGGCCGTAAACCGTATCCGTTTCAGCATCGATAAGATAATAATCAGGGTGACTCTTATCTACCTGATTCATATCCAATACCCGACCTTGCGGATCCTCATCAATAACAATTTGCTGGACCCCTATCATAACATCATTATAGCAAAAGGCTAACACATATCGATCGATCATCGTTGTCAACGAATTACCGTGTCTTTTGCCTAAATCAATCGTATTAGAATTAACATGCCAAACTTCATAATCGCCGGGCAGCAGATCATAGGTCCAGTCATTAAGCCCAGGCCCACATGAGGTTAGGCAGCAAACAAGCATGATACTAATAAGTAATTTAACAATCCAAATAAATTTCATCATAACCTCCCAATTATATATACCAAAAAAGCCTTGAAAACCAAGGCTTTTTTGGTATGATGGTGGAGACGGTTGGACTCGAACCAATGACCCCTTGCATGTCAAGCAAGTGCTCTAACCAACTGAGCTACGCCTCCATAATGTTTCTAAGACAAAACCGTCAGTTTTTTTAGACCCCTACAAATGCAAGCAAACTGAAAGTTTGGCGGTTCCGGCGTGACCGGAATTGTGCTTGGAAAGCACAAAGACAAACTTTTTAAGATAAAACCGCAAGGTTTTTTCTTATAGTACCTTCATCCTTTCAGCTATCTGAAAATTTGACAGTTCTGTCGTTAGACAGAATGCTGTTTGCCTAAAACAGCAAGTCAAATTTTCTAAGACAAAACCGCAAGGTTTTTTCTTATTATATCATAACTCTTTCTTTTTTGCAAGCCATTTGACATTCAGCAAAAATATAGACGCCAGGACAAGAGCCATGCCCAATAAAGCCGCCAAAGAAAGCTGTTCACCAAACACAAAAAAGCCAAGAATCGCCGCTACGACCGGTTCAATCGTCGAAATAATCGAGGCAATCGTTGCATTAATGCAGGACAGGCCGGCGGTATAAAGCAAATAAGGCAGCGTTGTAGACCAGACTGCATATAAAATAACCAACAGCAAAAGCTGTGGTTTTGCTCCAAACAATGCTACATCAGACACAAAGTCGGTCGTAAATGCACTGGCCAGCGAAGCAAATAAAAACGTGTAAAAAGTGATTGTCAGCGTATGATACCGTTTCAGAGCGACTGCACCGAAGATTGAATACAGTGCATAACCAATGCCCGAACCAAAGCCAAGCGCCAATCCCGGCAGGCTCATGCGCAAGGCACCGCCGAAAGAGACGAGCACGCAGCCGCCAAAAGCCAATACAAGCGCGATTCCTTTTTGCGCGGTAAATCTTTCATGCAAAAACATCACCGAAAAAAGCATCACAAAAATCGGGGAGGTATAGAGCAAAATAGCGCTGGCCGCTATCGAATTTAAACCAATGGAAAACATATAGCACACGTTAAAAAGAAAAAAACTGACTATGCCTGAACCGATAAACATCCATAAATCACGTAATCGAATTTTCAAAAGCGCCGGATCTTTGAGCAAAAGAACCACAAAAAGCAAAAGGGCCGTCACGCATGAACGATAAAAGATCAGAGAAAGAGAGGAAAGTCCCGCCGCGGAAAACAAGCGGGTCGCGGTGCCTATGGTGCCCCACAGCATCGCCGCCAGAATAATAAAGAATAAGCCTGTTCTTTGTTTGATCATATTTCCCTCTCTTTTTTCTTAGTATATCGCAATCCTATGCCGATTCTGTTTCCTCTTGCCATTTATGGCAGCATAGCCAAAACCGTTTTAATTTTTTCATCCCAGCATTGCCAGTTATGATCTCCTTCTGTGGCTTCGCAGGTGATGGAATAGCCAAGCGCCCGAAGCCGCTCCCATACAGCCGGTGTATCAGCGAATATAGCGTCCTCTGTACCACACCATGAATAAAGCTTGGGCAGCGGTTTTCCGCTGTCGATTAGTTTTTCCGCAAGCGGCAGCAAATCATCCTCAGCCGGCACACCGGTATCAGGAAAAACGAGATCAAGCGCCTTTTTTCGCTCGGGATAAGCCTTTTTGATAAAGGCCTGTACATCCAAAACACCGGATAACGCCGCAGCAAAGCAAAAACGATCCGGACAGCGCAACGCTAATTTAAAAGCGCCATAGCCGCCCATGGAAAGGCCCGCTGCATAGGTTTCTTCTCTTTTTTGCGACAGGCGCGGAAAGAAATCATGACAAATCGCAGGCAGCTCTTCGGCAATATGCGTCCAATAGGCGCCGCCATGCTCCATGTTTGTATAGAAGCTTAACTCCGCATTCGGCATAATCACCGCCAAGCGTTTTTCGGCCGCATATCGTTCAATCGAGGTCCGGCGCATCCAACCCGTGTGGTCATCGCTCATACCATGCAGCAGATAAAGCACCGGATAGGTTTCATCACCGTCAGACACAGCACCCTGCGGCAGCAACACATTCATATTGGTACATCGACCTAACACATTTGAATAAAAATCAACCTGTAAAAAAGCCATTCGTAAAAATCCTCTTTATCTTTTATTTGTATTTATCAATTCAGTATCATTCGACATTTTTTCCACACTATATATATGAACCACGTCCTGCCAAACTGAAAAACGAATCTCATAGCCATCAAAAACCATTCCATATACACGCGCCGGATCGTCCTGGTAGGAAGGTCTTGGATCCTGCCTTAACAATGCGGCAATCTGTTCTTTTTGCTCACAGGTCAAAAAGGAGGCCAGCCCCTCCGGCCATTCCACCCTAAGAGCTTGGTCAAACACCGCATCGGCAAAGCCGCATACCGCTTCCGGATGGCTGTCCGTATAAGCAAGATATGGTTTAATATCCAGAATAGGCGTGCCATCCAGCAGATCGGCCCCTGTTACATACAAAACAGGCCCTTGCCCGGCACACATCTCTACCTTGTCTAAACGGACGCAGGACAGACCAATCGGATTCGGACGAAAAGGAGAGCGACTTGCAAAAACGCCCACCCGCCGATTGCCGCCTAAGCGCGGCGGACGAACCGTGGCCGACCAGCCGTTTTTCCGGTTCTCGGAAAAAGACCACAAAAGCCAGATATGCGAAAATTCCGCCAGCCCGCGTACACAGTCCTCATTTCGATACGCAGGTGCAAAAACAATGCGTCCTTGCGTTTGCACCAATCCGCTCTGACGCGGAATGCCAAATTTTTCTGAAAAAGCTGTATGAATAGTGGCAATTTCTTTCACGGCGGTTTTCTCTTTTCTTAAAGAGTATTTCATCACATTTCATTTAATAATAATCAAAAAAATGCGTATTGTCAATACACAAAAAACACAAAAACTATCAAATACATCTTGTAACGACAAAAATTCGCCCAGAGGGCAAGCACTCTCTGGGCGAACGACCCTGATGGGTCAACTATTGCTTGTTTTCCGCATATGCTTTATATTCTGCAAGCTTTGCTTGTGTTTGAGCGTGAATTTCGGACAGTTCGCCAAAGGTTTCGGCCCACTCGACGCATTTTTCGCTCAATACTTCCAGCGTGATGCCTGCTTCGGCGATCTCTTCTGCCGTATGGGTGGCCACCCATTTCGGCGGATAGATTTCATCACCTACACGTATGGCATACGAATTCGCAAAACAATCGGCCAACTGTGTGGGGTCTTTGGAATATAATGCTTCGACCTGCTCGTCGCTTAGTAGAGGAGCTGAGTAACTGTTGTTTACTTCCTCAAACGCTTCTCTGGGGATATCAAATTCTTCAATAAAGGTAAGAAGATTTATGTCCTCATAATTCGTTGTGCCATCTTCGTTATCAAATGTCGCTCGCCATTGACGAAATTCCTCTTCATCGGCCAATTCAACAAAGCTGGTTGATAAACTATAAAAATGTTTATAAATATCATATTTATACTCTAAAGTTGCACGCCCCGTTCCACCCATACCTTGTTCCGGTTCATTTGGTTCTATTGGCTGCGTAACCGTCGGTTCAGTGACCAGTGGTTCTGTTGCGCTCGGTTCACTTGGCGCCGGTTTGGCCTGGCTGCACCCTATACATACCAGTATAAGCACCAGCAACAAGCATATCAACATATATTTTTTCATCTATATTCTCCTGTTTTACACTTCCTCTGTATAGCTTCGCCCAGAGGGCAGGCGCTCTCTGGGCGAACGACCCTGACGGGTCAACTATTGCTTGTTTTCCACATATGCTTTATATTCTGCAAGTCTTGCTTGTGTTTGAGCGTGAATTTCGGACAGTTCGCCAAAGGTTTCGGTCCACTCGACGCATTTTTCGCTCAATACTTCCAGCGTGATGCCCGCTTCGGCGATCTCTTCTGCCGTATGGGTGGCCACCCATTTCGGCGGATAGATTTCATCACCTACCAAAATTGCGTTTGGATTCATAAATGTTTCAGCAATCAATTTTTTATCACCTGAATATAAAACATCAAATTCTTCATCGCGGAACATTCCATAAACAGAGTTTTCCTTACTAAGCCGCATCAGGTCTTCCTTGGAAATATTAAACTTTTCAATGACATCTAAAATCGTATAATTTTCTATACTGTCATTTCCATAGTATCCCTCTTTATACCATTCCCAATATACATCATTTCCTATAAATTCTGTAACATAAGGAACTGTCCCATAAAAACCAAAATCATATTTGCACTCTAATGACATACGCCCTGTTCCGCCCACACCAAGTTCCTCACCGTCATCCGGTTCTGTGGAAATTATGGGTTCTGACTCTTGTGGTTCTGTTTCGCTCGGTTCACTTGACGCTGGGTTAGCCAGACTGCACCCTATACACACCAGTATAAGCACCAGCAACAAGCATATCAACATATATTTTTTCATCTATATTCTCCTGTTTTACACTTCCTCTGTATAGCTTCGCCCA
>JAAVYP010000073.1 GCA_022791195.1 Clostridiales bacterium
GAAAGGAATGGCGTGTGAATGAACGAAAATGTATTTGATTCAATAAAAATCGGTCTTGCTTCTCCCGAGGTAATCCGGGGTTGGTCATATGGTGAAGTCACAAAGCCGGAAACGATCAATTACAGAACATTGAAAGCAGAAAGAGATGGATTGTTCTGTGAACGGATTTTTGGGCCTACAAAAGACTGGGAGTGCTTATGCGGAAAGTACAAACGGGTTCGCTATAAAGGCAAGGTGTGCGAGAAGTGCGGTGTTGAAGTCACCACGAAAAAGGTCAGAAGAGAGCGTATGGGCCATGTGGAGTTGGCGGCGCCTGTCTCTCATATTTGGTATTTTAAAGCAATACCGTCTCGTATGGCGCTCTTGCTGGACATTTCTCCGCGTGCACTGGAAAAGGTGCTCTATTTTGCACAATATATTGTGATTGATCCCGGCTTGACGCCGCTTATGAAATATCAGCAGTTAGATGACCGCGAATATCGGGAGTATTATGAGCGTTACGAAAACGATTTTCGTGTGGGCATGGGTGCTGAGGCCATTAAAGAGCTGCTTGCTGAAATTGATATTGAGGCGTTATCAAAGCAGTTAAAGGCCGAACTTGCTACTGCTTCGGGACAAAAGAAAACTAAAATTATTAAGCGTTTAGAGGTGGTAGAGGCGTTCCGCCTTTCGGGCAACAAACCGGAATGGATGATTTTGGATATTATTCCGGTCATTCCGCCTGAAATCAGACCGATGGTACAGTTAGACGGCGGACGGTTTGCATCCTCTGACTTAAACGATTTGTATCGCCGGGTGATCAACCGAAACAATCGTTTGAAGAGATTAATGGATCTGCATGCGCCGGATATCATTATTCGTAATGAAAAAAGAATGCTGCAGGAGGCTGTCGATTCTTTGATTGACAACGGCCGCCGAGGCAAGCCGGTGACCGGTCCGAGCAGCCGTCCTTTGAAATCACTTTCAGAAATGCTGCGCGGTAAACAGGGACGTTTCAGACAGAACCTTCTCGGTAAGCGCGTGGACTATTCGGGCCGTTCGGTTATCGTTGTCGGACCTGAACTGAAAATTTATCAGTGCGGTCTGCCGAAGGAAATGGCGCTGGAGTTGTTTAAGCCCTTTGTGATGAAACGCTTGGTTGAGACGCAAAAGGCCACGAATATTAAAGATGCGAAAAAGAAGGTTGAAAAAGTTTCGCCGGAGGTATGGGACGCTCTTGAAAATGTAATTAAAGAACATCCCGTTCTGTTAAACCGTGCACCTACACTGCACCGTCTGTCGATTCAGGCCTTTGAACCAGTGTTGGTAGAAGGCAGAGCGATTAAACTGCATCCGCTGGTTTGCTCGGCCTTTAATGCAGACTTTGACGGTGACCAGATGCCGGTTCACGTGCCGCTTTCCAGCGAGGCGCAGGCAGAAGCACGTTTCTTGATGCTTTCAGCCAATAACTTTTTGAAGCCGGCCGACGGACGTGCGGTAGCCGTGCCGTCGCAGGATATGGTGCTTGGTTCCTTCTATCTGACCATTGATAAGGCGGGCGAAGCCGGCGAGGGACATGCGTTCCGCGATTTCAACGAGGCCATGATGGCTTATGAGAATGGTGAGCTGGGCTTGCATGCACCGATTAAGATCAGAATGTCGAAAGAGAAAGACGGGGTTATGCATACTGGCTTGGTAGATGCTACCCTGGGCCGTTTGATTTTCAATAGTCTGATTCCGCAGGATCTTGGTTATGTGGATCGTACCGACCCCGATAAGTTCTTAGATCTTGAGGTCATGTTTACGGTGAAAAAGAATGATCTTGGTGAAATTGTTGACCGATGCATCAAACTCCACGGTTCTGCCATTACAGCTCAGGTGCTTGACAATATTAAATCAACCGGTTATAAATATTCGACCAAAGCGGCGATTTCTATCTCAGTTGACGACGTGCAGATTCCTGATGAAAAATATGATATTCTGCGCGGCGCAGAAGAGCAGGTTGATAAAATCGCTAAACACTTTGAGCGAGGCGAGTTGACCGAAGAAGAACGCTACAAGGCGGTCATTGAAATTTGGGAGCAGGCAACCAAAGATGTGGTGGCAGCTCTGCAATCCGGCTTTGATCGTTACAACCCAATTAAAATGATGTCCGACTCAGGTGCGCGAGGCAACATGACCCAGATGCGTCAGTTGGCTGGTATGCGAGGACTGATGTTCTCCGCGACAGGACGTACGATGGAAATTCCGATTAAATCGAATTTCCGTGAGGGACTTAATATTTTGGAATACTTCATGGCGGCCAGAGGTTCTCGAAAGGCGCTTTCTGATACAGCGCTCCGAACGGCAGACTCTGGTTATCTAACCAGACGTTTGGTGGATGTATCACAGGATGTCATTATCAGAGAAGAGGACTGCGGCACCCGCAAAGGTATCTGGGTAAGTGAGATTACCGATGGCAACGATGTCATTGAACCGCTGGCAGACAGACTCCTCGGCCGATATATTATCGGTGACTTAAAGCATCCGGAAACGGGCGAACTGTTAGCGCATGATAACGATATGTTAAATGCCGCACAGGTGAAAGCCATTCTGGCAGCCGGCATTGATAAGGTATACATTCGTACCATTTTGGAATGTAATGCCAGACATGGCGTGTGTGCTCACTGCTATGGCAGTGACCTTGCAACCAGCAAAAAAGTCAATGTGGGTGAATCGGTTGGTATCATCGCGGCTCAGTCTATTGGTGAACCGGGTACACAGCTGACCATGAGAACCTTCCATACAGGCGGTGTAGCCGGCGCGGATATTACGAACGGTTTGCCTCGTGTCGAAGAATTGTTTGAAGCACGCAAACCGAAAAAGACAGCGATTCTTTCTGAAGAAGCCGGTACGATCAGCTTTGAAGAAATCAAGCATATGAACAATATCGTGGTCACAACCGAGGGGGGAGAGCAAAAATTCTACCCAGTGGTTTATGGAACCAGAATCCTTGTTTCAGCAGGCGATTATGTTGTGAAAGGGCAGGCGCTGACCGAGGGCAGCAAATATCCGCAGGATATCGCCAGAATCAACGGACTTGATGCGACGTATGATTATCTGCTCCGCGAAGTGCAGCGGGTATACCGTATGCAGTCGGTTGAAATTAACGACAAGCATATCGAGGTCATTGCCAGACAGATGACCCGTAAAATTCGTGTGGACGACGCCGGAGATACCGAGTTGTTAATTGGTGCAATGGTAGATAAAAGCGAATTTGCTGAAGAGAACAACAAGATTCAGCAGCGCATTGAAGCGGGCGAAGTTACACTGCGCCCGGCCGTAGGGACACCTTCGCTGCTCGGTATTACAAAGGCTTCTTTGATGACTGATTCCTTCCTGTCAGCTGCTTCTTTCCAGGAGACAACAAAGGTTCTGACCGAGGCCGCTATCAAGGGCAAGGTCGACCACTTGTTGGGCTTGAAAGAAAATGTCATTATTGGTAAGCTGATTCCGGCAGGTACCGGTATGCAGCGGTACCGCGATGTTGAGGTTGAAAAACTGGAGCCAGCGGAACCAGAACTTGCTAATGCGGAAGCATAAAAGTGATAAAATATAAGACGGCGTCATAGGCGCCGTCTTGCTATATCATACATTTTACTTTCATATGCAGGATTATAGGCATAATTCCAGATTTTTGCGTTAAACTGTTGACAAAGAAATGTGCATTTGCTATAATTTATTGTGTCGCGTTATGGGCTTTTGCGCCCATCTGCGTGAACTATATACTTTATATTAATGAAGAAGGAGGAAGAAAAGTATGCCGACTTTTAACCAGTTAGTCAGATTTGGCAGACAGGACAAGAAGTATAAGAGTAAAGCGCCCGTTTTGCAAAAGGGGTTCAATACACTTAAAAATTCTGCCATGAATCAGAGCGCACCTCAGAAAAGAGGCGTTTGCACAAAGGTTATGACAACAACCCCGAAAAAGCCGAACTCAGCTCTTCGTAAAATTGCAAGAGTCCGTTTAACCAACGGTATGGAGACAACGACCTATATTCCGGGTATTGGCCATAACTTGCAGGAACACTCAGTTGTTCTGATTCGCGGCGGTAGGGTTCGTGACCTGCCTGGTGTGCGTTATCACATCATCCGCGGTACCTTGGATACTCAGGGTGTTGCAGACAGAAAGCAAAGCCGTTCCAAATACGGTGCAAAGAGACACAAGAAATAAGCTTTTAAGGGTACAAAAAAGGGAAACTCAAACGAATTACGTGATTGCTGCCATCGAAACTTCTTTATTAATATAAAGTTTATATTGATTTGGACTTTTCAATGTAAAACAGAGATATACTTTTGTTTTATTCGGCATCAACGGTGAAAACGAGTACCTATGAGATTCATACTTTATGAAGGAGGGAAGAAGAAATGCCAAGAAGAGGTCAAATTTCTAAAAGAGAAATACTGCCTGATCCAATGTATAATTCTGAGCTTGTCACAAAGCTGATCAATAATATTATGATTGACGGTAAAAAAGGCGTAGCGCAGAAAATTGTATACGATGCATTTGCGATTGTCGAAGCGAAATCCGGCAAGAATGCATTGGAAGCATTTCAGGAAGCATTAAACAATATTATGCCTACTCTTGAAGTAAAAGCACGCCGTCTCGGCGGCTCAACCTACCAGGTTCCAATGGAGGTAAGACCCGAGCGCAGACAGACTTTAGGTTTAAGATGGCTGCGTATTTACAGCCGTTCGAGAAATGAACGTACCATGGCTGAAAGACTGGCAGGCGAAATTTGCGATGCGCTGAACAACATGGGCGGCGCTGTCAAGAAGAAGGATGAAACGCATAGAATGGCTGAAGCGAATAAGGCTTTTGCACACTATCGTTATTAATTTTTGGGAAATATACAGTTTGAAGGGAAGTTTATCCTTCTCTTCACCCGGCGCCCGGCTGCTTGTCGATTCAGCGTTAAGCGGCAGGACGCGATAAAAAGAAAGGAATGAACATTCAATGCCAAGAGAATACCCATTAGAAAGAACTCGTAATATTGGCATTATGGCACACATTGACGCGGGAAAAACGACCACCACAGAGCGTATCCTATTCTATACCGGTAAGACCCATAAGATTGGTGAAACGCATGACGGTGCCGCTACGATGGACTGGATGGAGCAGGAGCAGGAGCGTGGTATTACCATCACCTCTGCTGCAACAACGTGTTTCTGGAAAAATAACAGAATCAACATCATTGATACACCTGGTCACGTGGATTTTACCGTGGAAGTGGAGCGTTCGCTGCGTGTACTTGACGGTTCTGTAACCGTTTTGTGTGCTAAAGGCGGCGTTGAGCCTCAGTCAGAAACCGTATGGCGTCAGGCAGATAAGTACGGTGTACCGCGTATGATTTACGTCAATAAGATGGATATCATGGGCGCCGACTTTTTCCGTGTTGTCAGCATGGTGAAAGAAAGACTGAAGGCGAATGCAGTGCCGATCCAATTGCCGATTGGTGCAGAGGAGAATTTCAAGGGAATTATCGACCTGATTAATATGGAGGCCGATATTTACTACGATGATCTCGGTAAAGATATGCGGGTTGAGCCAATTCCGGAGGATATGGCTGAACTGGCTAAAGAATACCGCAATAACTTGCTTGAAAGTGTAGCAGAAACAGATGAGGAACTTTTCCTTAAATACTGTGACGGCGAAGAACTTTCGGTTGATGAGATTAAAGCGGCAATCCGCAAGGCAACCATTGAAAATAAAATGGTGCCGATGGTGTGCGGTACCTCTTATAAAAACAAGGGCGTACAGAAACTTTTGGATGCGGTTATTGATTATATGCCGTCACCAGTTGATGTACCGGCTATTAAAGGTGTAAATCCTGATACCGAAGAGGAAGAGGATCGCCCGGCTGATGATGAAGGACCGTTTGCGGCGCTTGCCTTTAAGATTATGACAGACCCTTATGTAGGTAAGCTTTGCTTCTTCCGTGTATACTCGGGTAAGGTGGAAGCAGGTACGGCCGTATATAATTCATCGAAGAACAGCAAGGAAAGATTTGGACGCATCCTTCAGATGCATTCCAATGAGAGACAAGATATTTCTGTCTGTTACTCAGGTGATATTGCCGCTGTTGTTGGTGTAAAAAATACCACGACAGGTGATACGCTTTGCGATGAAAGCAAACCGATTATTCTTGAATCAATGGAATTTCCGGAACCGGTTATTAAGGTTGCTATTGAACCGAAAACCAAAGCAGGACAGGAGAAAATGGGCATTGCGCTGGCTAAGCTGGCAGAAGAAGACCCGACGTTCCGCACTTATACCGATGAGGATACAGGACAAACTATTATTGCCGGTATGGGTGAGTTGCATTTGGAAATCATCGTTGACCGTTTGCTTCGTGAATTCAAAGTAGAGGCTAATGTTGGTAAGCCGCAGGTATCTTATAAAGAAACCATTCGCAAAAGCGCTGATGTTGATACGAAGTATAAGCGTCAGAGCGGTGGTGCCGGTCAGTACGGTCATGTTAAGATGACCGTAGAGCCGAACGAACAGGGCAAAGGCTACGAATTTATCAACAAAGTGGTCGGCGGTGCGATTCCGAAGGAATACATTCCTGCTGTTGATGCCGGTATTAAAGGTGCAATGCAGAATGGTGTACTGGCCGGTTATCCGGTTGTTGACGTAAAATGTACTTTGTACGATGGTTCTTATCACGAAGTCGACTCATCTGAAATGGCCTTTAAGATTGCCGGTTCTATGGCTTTCAAAGAGGCGATGAGAAAAGCAGACGCTGTTTTAACAGAGCCGATCATGAAAGTTGTTACCATTACGCCTGATGATTACATGGGCGATGTCATCGGTGACTTTAACTCCCGCCGCGGACAGATTCAGTCGATGGATCCGATTTCGGGCGGACAGCAGATCACCGCAATGGTTCCGCTTTCTGAAATGTTTGGTTATGCAACGGACCTGCGTTCTAAAACACAGGGACGTGGTCAATATTCAATGGAACCCAGCCATTTTGCAGAGGTTCCGAAATCAGTTTCGGAAGGAATTATATCCTTACGTAATAAAAAAGAAAATTAATTCGATAAATTTAGGAGGAATTAATAATGGCAAAGGCAAAATTTGAAAGAACAAAGCCC
>JAAVYP010000005.1 GCA_022791195.1 Clostridiales bacterium
ATTACGAAGCGAACCTGCGGTTAGCTTCCAAAATTCAACTGATCGTGCATTTGCATGCTCTGCCGGTGATCCGGCACCGTTGAATTTTAAGGTAGTGAAAACTTTGTAGTATCCGGAAGCGAACCTGCGGTTAGCTTCCAAAATTCAACTGATCGTGCATTTGCACGCTCTGCCGGTGATCCGGCACCGTTAAATTTTAAGGTAGTGAAAACTTTGTAGTATCCGGAAGCAAACCTGCGGTTGGCTTCCAAAGTTTATCTTTTCGCTTAACCAAGCGAAATTTTGGCTACGCCAAAACCGATAAACTTTTGGGTTACCTAAATTTACAGTATAATAAATTGAGACAAGACAAGAGGAGACATGAATAAAGTCATTGTTATCGGATGCCCCGGAGCGGGTAAAAGTACATTTGCGAGGGAATTAAGAGATCGAACAGCGCTTCCGCTTTATTATTTGGATATGCTTTGGCACAAGCCAGACCGCACGAATATAGCAAGAGAAGAATTTGATGCAGGACTGCAAGCCATTATGGCGAAGGAGCGATGGATTATTGATGGCAATTATGGCAGAACCATGGAAATGCGCCTTAAGGCTTGCGATACTGTTTTTTTCTTAGATTATCCGCTCGCGCTTTGTCTGGCGGGCGCAGAAGAGCGTGTGGGCAAACCGCGGGAGGATATGCCCTGGATGGAAACAGAATTTGACGAAGAATTTAAACAGTGTATTCTCGATTTTGAAAAGGATCAGCGGCCAAAAATCATGGATTTATTAGCGCGGTATCAAAAGGAGAAGAAGATTGTTGTTTTTCATTCCAGAGAAGAGGCCGATCATTATTTAACTTCCTTCTTCAATAACAAAAAAGACGCTTAAAAAGCGTCTTTTTTGATTGATTTTATGCTTATCGCACCGAGCCGTAGTAGAATAAAGCCAGCGTGCCGGGGCCTGAATGCGCGCCGATCACAGGGCCCACAGGGTTGATTTCAATCCTCTCGGGGTGAAAATGCTCTTCGATCATATCGGCCAGGCTTTGTGCATCCTCGATACAGTCGCCGTGTGAAATAAAGACGGTTTTGTATTGATCCATCCGGGCGGTCTCTTTCATTTTGTCAAACATAGCTAAAATGGATTGTTTGCGTCCTCTCGCTTTGCCAATGTTGATGAGCCGGCCTTCATCATCTACATGCAGAACCGGTTTTACCCCTAACATCGAACCGACAATAGCGGTAGCTGCATTGACGCGGCCGCCTCTTTTTAAGAAAAACAGGTCGTCAACCGTGAATTGATGGCAGATATGCAGCTTATTTTCTTCGCAAAAACGAGTAACGTCGTCAATATCATCCCCCTGGTCTCTCATTTTAGCAGCATAATAAACAAGCAGGCCTTGTCCTAACGAAGCGCATAAGGAGTCAACCGTGCGGATTTTGCGGTCGGGAAATTCGGTCGCTAATTCATCAGCCGCTAATTTACCATTGTTATACGTGGCCGAGAGGGCTGAAGAAAAGCCAATGTATAAAATATCGCTGCCAGCCTCGAGACATTTTTTCATTTCGTCTTTAAAACAGCCCATGCTCACGGCCGAGGTTTTCGCGCTCTTTTTGCTGCGCAGTTCGGCATAGAAATCTTTGATGTCGACTTGGTCGTTGGGCTTGGCGGGTTGGTCTTCTACAATGACATCTAACTGCAATACATGCAAAGACAACTCTTGGGTCATGCTCCCGCTCATGTCGCAGGAAGAATCGGTGAAAATTTCGAATTTGTTCATAGGAGTAAGATCCTTTCTTGAAATATTATGATTGAAAAAAAAGAATATTTATGTTAAGATAATTATAATATATTATGCGGTTTTGATTCAATAACATTTTTGTAAAATCGCTCTATTTTGGTAAAGAGAGTTTCTACTGACGGTAGAATACGGTGATATAAGGAAATAATGGACGAAACGACAATCAAAAAAACAATTGCGGAAAATATCGCGTATTATCGAAAAAAAATCGGATTGACACAATCAGAGCTTTCTGAGAAGATCAATTATTCAGATAAATCGGTTTCAAAGTGGGAACGGGGCGACGGCCTGCCCGATGTACTTGTTCTAAGCGAGTTGGCAGAGCTGTATGGCGTTACTTTAAACGATTTGGTTTCGACAGATCATAAAAAAGATCCGGCGAAAAGACGGGCACGCACCAGGGTGTTTGTTACGCTTTTGTCCGCTGGTCTGCCGTGGCTTGTGGCCGCTGTTGTTTATTTTATTGTGAAGTTAGCCGCACCGGGCTATGCCTATGCTGAACATTTTTTCCTCTACGCGATTGCTATATGCGGCATTGTCTCGACGGTTTTAACGACCCTTTGGTTTTCACATGTCTGGCAGATGCTGTCGGTATCCATGATTGTATGGGGCGTGGCTGTGTCGGTACATTTTACTTGCCGGCTGCCGCAAGCGATTTATATTTATATTATAGCCGCCGTCATGCAGGTTTTAACTCTGTTTTGGTTTACCATGAAAAAAATAGGCAAGAAAAGTTAATCATAATAACAAAAAATACCTCCCCTGATTTATCAGGTGAGGCTTTTTTGTATTTATTTGATTTTTTCGGTGACTTCTTTGAGGGCTTTTTCTAAAAATGCGTCAACTGGCATAGCGCCTAAGTCTTCGCCTTTGCGGTTTCGTACAGAAACCGAGCCTGACTCTATCTCTTTTGCACCGATAATCAGCATATAAGGCAGTTTTTCCAGCTGCGCTTCTCTGATTTTATAGCCGATTTTTTCATTTCGGTCATCAACGCTTACTTTGAGCCCCATAGCGGCGCAGAGGCTGGCGATTTCATGCGCATAGTCGGCCTGTTCATCGCCAATGGGAAGCAGGCGGATTTGTTCCGGACTGAGCCACATAGGCAGTGCTCCTGCATATTTCTCAATAAGCAGTGCCAGTGTTCTTTCATAACAGCCGATGCTGGTGCGGTGAATGATATAAGGCGTTTTGGCTTTTCCATCTGAATCGGTATATTTCATGCCGAATTTTTCAGCCAAAAGCATATCAATCTGAATGGTGA
Organism: Clostridiales bacterium; assembly: GCA_022791195.1. Taxonomy (GTDB): domain Bacteria; phylum Bacillota; class Clostridia; order Oscillospirales; family CAG-272; genus CAKSEI01. The sequence continues at coordinate 3,048 of JAAVYP010000005.1, forward strand.
TAATCGTGTCTTCTTTTCCGTGGACATTTTTCATTTGAATGTCAAGTTTAGGACCGTAGAAGGCGGCTTCCCCAATGCCGATGTCATATTCAATGCCCATATCGTCTAAAATTTTACCCATGACAGCTTGTGCGTGATCCCATTGTTCGGTGGTGCCTTCAAATTTATCGGTATTGGCAGGGTCCCATTTGGAAAAACGGTAGGTGCAGTCCTCGGCTAAGCCCAGTGTTTCCAACATATGTTTCGCCAAGGCAAAACAACCCTTAAATTCTTCTTCTAATTGATCGGGCCGCAGGATAAGATGTCCCTCGGAAATTGTAAACTGCCGTACGCGAATCAGGCCGTGCATTTCACCCGAATCTTCGTTGCGGAACAAAGTCGAGGTTTCGCCAAAGCGCATGGGTAAATCCCGATAGGATCTTTTGCGGTTCAAATAGGCTTGGTATTGGAAAGGGCAGGTCATAGGACGCAGTGCAAAGCATTCTTTGGTTTCATCATCCGGATCGCCTAAGATAAACATGCCGTCGCGGTAATGGTCCCAGTGACCGGAAATTTGATACAGGTCTCTTTTGGCCATAAAGGGTGTTTTGGTGAGCAGATAGCCTCTTTTTTCTTCTTCATCTTCTACCCAGCGCTGCAAGGTTTGAATGACTCTGGCTCCTTTTGGCAAAAGGAGAGGCAAGCCCTGACCGATGACTTCTGAGGTCATGAAAAACTCAAGTTCGCGGCCTAATTTGTTGTGATCTCTTTTCTGTGCTTCTTCCACCTGCACTAAATAAGCGTTTAATTGATCTTTGGCCGGATAAGCAGTACCGTAAATGCGCTGCAGCTGTTTGTTTTTGGCGTTGCCTTCCCAATAGGCACCCGTGCATTGGGTAAGTTTTAACGCTTTGATCGCGCCTGTTGCAAATAGGTGCGGCCCTGCACAGAGATCGACAAAATCGCCCTGCTTATAGAAGCTGATTTCTTCTCCCTCAGGTACTTTTTCGATGAGTAATACTTTATAAGGCTCGTCTTTTTCCTGCATAAGCTGAATTGCCTCATCGCGCGGCAGGGTAAAGCGTTCTAAACGCTGGTTTTCTTTGACAATCTTTTTCATTTCTGCTTCGATTTTAGACAGAATCTCGGCAGAGAAGGGAATGGCCGAATCGAAGTCGTAATAGAAGCCGTTCTCAATTGCAGGACCAATGGTCAGCTTTACTTCTGGAAATAAGCGTTTAACAGCTTGTGCCAGTACATGAGAAGCGGTATGCCAAAAAACTTTTTTGCCGCCGGCCGATGCAAAGGTAAGCGGCGCGAGCTGACAGTCTGTATCGATTGTGGTGGTGAGATCACATGTTTTTCCGTTGATTTCGCAGGCAATGATATCGCGGCTGACCGGACCTTGCGAAGCGAATACTTCATAAGCGGTGAGAGCGCTTTCAAAGCAAAGCTCTTTTTGTTCTACGTTGATTTTCATAGCACGTACTCCTTTTATATGAAAAAATAACACCCCGGACATATGTGTCCGGGGTGTAGATTGTTTGATCGTTCAATCTGCACGGTTCCACCCGAGCTTTTCTCTCATTTCAATATAGTGATGATAGAAAAATGAGTAAGTGGTATTTTTATAATGTCCGCCGCGATTTCCCACCTGCACCGCTCTCTTAAGACGACCTTTTATAAAAACATATCTTACAATAAAATCTTAACATACGCCCGCATTTTTGTCAAGAGTAAGTTGACAAAAGTACCGCTCTGTGCTAAAATAGCGCCTGAAAAATGAGGAGGGCGGCACATATGGCAAAATATGCTTTTTTTCTGGATATAGACGGTACACTGCTGGATACTCATTCGGTTGTGTCAGAAGAAAATAAGGCCGCTTTGCGTTATGCGAAAGAGCAGGGGTGTAAGCTGTTTATTAATACAGGGCGCGGATATGCTTGTATTCCTGATGAAATTTTGTCTTTGCCGCTTGATGGTATTGTCGCGGGCTGCGGATGCACTGTTTTATATGAAGGCACGGTCATTCATTCTGCGTTGGTGCCGAACGAGGCGGTTTATTCTTATTTGAAGGAAATCGAATATAATAAACAAAGTGTGTTTTTAGAGGGAGAAAATTGCCTTTTTCGGATGAATTGCGAACCTGACGCTGCCAGACAGGGGACGCCATTAGGTGAATACTGCCGGGCTGCACGTTTGGACTTTTCGATTTGGCAGCCGCTTGCTTGCGCTGATGATTTTTTGGCTTATCCGCATGCGCGTATTCCGAAACTTAATTTGGTTGGTTCGTTTGACCAAGAGCAGCTTTTGCGCTATCAGGAACATTTTGATGGTGTCATCGATGAGGTAAAGTGCGAGATGTATACGAAAGGGCATAGTAAAGCCACTGGACTGCATCTCGTTATGCAGAAATATTTGCCTGATTTTTGCAGCGTGGCTATGGGTGACAGTGTGAACGATATCGATATGCTTCGTGCCGCAGACATTTCGGTGGCTATGGGCAACGGGAGTGATGCTGTCAAACAAATATGTATAAAACAAACCGCTGCTGCCGATGATAGTGGAGTGAGCAAAGCAATTATGCAGCTGCTGCAAGGATAAAAATTCCTTGACAAGGCATGCCTGTTATGGTATAATAAAATAAATTACTGATTGGCTTCTAAAGTTTATCTTTGCGTTTTCACAAGCGTAGTTTTGGATGTGTTAAAACTGTTACACTTGCGGCGAGTTAATACCTAAAACGAGAGATGGATCTTTGTATGAGAACAAGAGGCCTTGTATAATGATATACAGCAGCCAATATACGGAGAAGTCGCGTAGCCTGGTCGAGCGCGCGCGATTGGAAATCGCGTAAACGGCAAAACCGTTTCGAGAGTTCGAATCTCTCCTTCTCCGCCAAAAAG